>DASQYL010000028.1:0-3499 GCA_035639235.1 Pyrinomonadaceae bacterium
CTCCCTGTTTCTTCATCATGGGGATTTAGTTTATCACTACGTGGGTTTTAGCTGCAAGACTTTGTTTTATTCTCGCAACATTACTACTACGGTGTGTTTACAGCCTGCGCCAGAGACCGCCACGACTGGCGCAACAAGTCATTAATCTTTGCCCAGTCTTCGTCAGTCACGCCGCCGGCTTCAGCTTTAGTATCGCGTATCGTCATCGCTTCGGCGCGCAAACGTCCATGTTCCATCAGACGTTCCACCGGCACGTTGTAGATCGCGGCTTGTAATTCCGCCAAAGCCCGATCCAAATCGCCGGGCGCGTGCTGCGCGCGTTCGCGATGGATGATCCACCACTCAAGCTCGAGCTTCGAAACCTTGTAAACGTCGAAATCGATGTCGCTCAGGTTGTGGACGTAGTTATAAAAAGTGATTAGATCGGGCAAGGCCTTTTCGTAATCCGAACGCTGTTTGCCCTCTTTGAAGACGAACGCGGCGTTGGCTGCGTAGTAGGCTACGATGTTCGATTTGATCGGCGTCATGTGATATTGCGTGCGCAGCAACTCAGTCATTTGATTGAACAGACGTACGCGCTGTTTGTCGTAATACGAGCGCCACATCGCGGTTTCCAAACGCGCAACTTCGTCCGCGTCGAATTCACGTATCTTGGTTTTACGCGGATAGAACAGGTCGTAAAGGAGGGCGCAGATGACCAGCGCCAAGACGAGCGCGATGACTCTGACGATGATTCTGCGCATCCCGTTTGATTTTGGACTCGACATCGTGTCGGCTACATGATATTCAGACGCGGCCATGCCGCAGAGACCGCTGAGAGCGTTCGTTTACGCAATTGTAATCTGGATCGTCGGTTTTGTCTGGGGCAGCATCGTCTTCATGACGCCGCTGCTGAAAAGCATCAGACCGATCCCTTATCTTTCGAGTAATCCGGCCATCAGTTTCCCGATTTTGATCCTCTGGATTGCGTTGGCTTATCTGCTGGCGCGAAGTTATCTCAGGACGTCGTCCGATCGAAATCGTGAAGGCGTCCGCCTGGGGCTCGTCTTCGCAGTGATGAACTTCATTCTCGATCTGTTGCTGCTGGTGTTGCTGCTGAGAGCCGGCTTCGCGTATTTTATTTCGTTAACCGTTTGGCTGGGATATCTTTTGTTATTTGCCGTTCCCTGGCTGACGGGCCGTTTAATTCAAAAACAGACGAGGTAATCAATGGCTTACACACACAACGAACTGAAACATAAGACGCTCGCAGAGTTGCGCGACATCGCGAAAGACATTCAGCACGATGCGGTGCAGGGCTATACGCAACTCAACAAGGAACACCTGGTCGTCGCGATCTGCAAGGCGCTTAATATCGACATACACGAGCATCACGACGTGGTGGGCATCGACAAGGCGGGAATCAAATCACGTATCAAAGCGCTGAAAGCAAAACGCGACGAGGCATTGAACGCTCACGATCACATGGCGCTCAAGAAAGCGCGTCGCAGCATTCATCGTTTGAAGCGACGGATTCACAAGGCCACGGTCTGATGAAACTGGTCCCCCTCATAACGACGGCTGCCCTGTCAATGATGATTGCCGGCTGTGCTCTGGCAAAACTGAAATCGCCGGAGGCTTCGCCAAGTGCGACTCCAGCCGCGGTCGCATTAGCAAGGTCGACTCCACTCACGAATGCACCTACGCATGACGTCGAGGCGCCAAGCGGAGGCGCCGAGATGAATGACGAGCTGCACACACCGGCCAAAGGCAGCGACGAGCGACAGGCGATCATGGATGCCCTTCGCGGAAACCAACAGGTCGTCTTCCAGGTAAATTATTTAAAGGTTCACAACGGCTGGTGCTGGGTCGACACGACGCCGCTCGACAAAAGTGGCCGCGCGACCGCCGAAGGTGGCCCAAATCTTCTGCACTTGGAAAACGGCGCCTGGAAGGTAAGAGATTTATCGAAGGTGCCTGACGATCCAAACGATCCGCTTGGCCCCGAAGATGCGAGTCCCACCTTCGTTAAAAATGTCATGAAGACTTTTCCCGGCCTGCCGCGCGATATTTTTCCCAAGCCATCGAAATGAAATCGCGCGTCGTCTGGCTGATCCTCTGCGGCATCTGGGGATCGACCTGGCTCTTTATCAAGCTGGGTTTAACTGATTTACCGCCACTGACCTTCGCGGGTATTCGGTTTCTTCTGGCCTCATCGATCCTGCTCCTCATCATTATTGCTCGCGGTGTGCGGTGGCCTCGGCAGCGGCGGGACTGGCTGGTAATTGCGATCGTCGGCCTACTTCAATTCAGTCTCAATTACGGTTTGGTTTTCTGGGGCGAGCAAAGAATTTCCTCGGGTCTAGCAGCGGTGCTGCAGTCGACGTTTCCGGCATTCGGCCTGGTCATTGCTCACTTCTATTTGCCAAATGAACCGATAACCGGAAGGAAAGTGATCGGGCTGCTGCTTGGCTTTAGTGGCGTCGCGATTATTTTTTCGCATCAATTTTCAATTGCCGGAAAGAGCGCCCTGCTCGGCAGCATTGCGTTGGTGCTCAGTGCCTTCTGCGGGTCGTACGGAAACGTTTTGGTCAAAGCCTATGGTACGCAGATCGATCCATTTGTATTGGCTGCCGGGCAGATGGTTTGTGGCTTCCCACCGTTGTTAGCTTTGGGAATAGCCATGGAAGGAAATCCCTTTCGCTTTCATTGGACCATGACGGCAATTCTTTGTATGTCGTATCTGGTCGTCGTCGGTTCAGTCACGGCTTTCACGCTTTTTTACTGGTTAATAAGACATATGAACGCCGTCAATACGATGCTGATTGCGCTGGTGACGCCGGTAGTGGCGGTAGTGCTCGGCATGATCTTTCTGCATGAACAATTGAACTGGCGTCTGTTCGCCGGCGCGGCCTGCATCATCTCCGGGTTAGCACTTATCATTTTGCGGAAGCGGAAAAAATTCGTCGCGATTGATGAAGACGAGCCGGAACTGATGTCTGTCGGCTAGTGGGTTTATTTCAGAGTGGCACAGGCGTCCCCCGCGCCCGTGGGCTCACGCGCAAGATGCGCGTGCACGTCATGGACCACTACCATCTGTCGGCTGACGAGCGTTTATAATCGTCGCATGCCAATATCATCGATCAATCCCGCTACCGCTGAAGTTCTGCAAACCTTCGATCCATTAACTCAGACTGAACTCGATCAAAAGATGAATCGCGCCGCGGAGGCTTTTCGCGAGCATCGTCGCCCGAGCTTTGCCGATCGCGCTCGGTTCATGCAGCGCGCTGCGGAGATTCTCGACGCAGAAAAGAAATCGTTTGCCCGCACCATGACACTTGAGATGGGGAAACCGATTAGCGCGGCGGTGCAGGAAGCAGAGAAATGCGCATGGGTCTGTCGCTATTACGCTGAAAATGCTGAACGGCATCTCGCCGATGAGATCGTCGAAACGAATGCGACGGAGAGTTTCGTGCGCTACCAACCACTCGGTGTCGTACTGGCAGTGATGCCGTGGAAC
>DASQYL010000029.1:0-6530 GCA_035639235.1 Pyrinomonadaceae bacterium
GGTTATGGTCGATCGGTGCGCACGCCGTGGAAGCCTACCTCGTCGTTTCGCGATTCATTGACGTGCGTGAATTACGCGCTGCCGGAAAAGGCACATCCGTGCACTGAATGTCACCTGATCGAGTTCGTGCCACGCGACAAACAGAATGAAGAGGTGCCCTGCCATTTCATTCCGCTGAATGACCAAGGCGACACAGTCGAAAGCCTGGATTCGAATCAGGCAGAGTTGGAAGAATCGCTCAAGGAGTGGATGCGCGAGAAGATCAGGCAAATCGAAGCGGAACGTGAGAAGCCGAGCTCAGTTTGATATGTACTGGTGCGGCTATCAACGCACAAGTGATCTTCAAGCGAAGTCTCGCAGGAGGTGACACATTATGACGGTAGTCTACGTGATGATTGCTGCGCTGCTGGTTGCCGCAGTTTGTTTTGGCATCAGATATTTCGTGCGCGCGTCGCAACGCTTCGGCGGCGAGCGAGTCATCATCTGTCCTGAGACGGGCAAGCAGGCAATGGTCGAAGTCGACGTCCGTCACGCTGCTATCTCATCGCTGGTCGGCCAGACTGATCTGCGTCTGGAAAATTGTTGGCGCTGGCCCATGAAGCAGGGTTGCGGACAGGAGTGCCTGCTGCAGCTCGACGTTGCCGATGCGAACTGCCTCGTTCGTAGCGTGCTTGAGAAATGGTATCGCGATAAAGCTTGCGCGTTCTGCGCAAAGCCATTCGACGACATTAACTTGACCGATCACAAACCGGCGCTGCTAAATCCCGAGGGTGCGACGGTCGAGTGGCAGCAGATTCCGATTTCGGCGGTAACTGAAGCCATGGCAACCTATCTCCCGGTTTGCTGGAACTGTCACATCGCCCAGGCCTTTCGGCGCGAGCATCCGGAGCTGGTAGTCGATCGCACCCTGCCTTTGATCGATCGATCGCACGAGACGCACACATATCATTGATCGGTGCTTTCCTGCCGAAACTCGTCAACTTCTGAGACGCGTATTACTCCCACGTTTTGTAAAGTTGCCGGTTCAAGTCCTACACTCTCACCGCCCACGATGAAGAAGCACATATTGATCTACGGCGTCTGCGGCGGCCTGCTCATTCTGCTGCTGAAATTGATTGAGTACCGGTTTCTCGTCATTGAACGTTCGATTGAAATCTACGGCGGACTGATTGCTCTGCTGTTCGCTTCATTCGGCATTTGGCTGGGCCTGAAGCTGACCAAAGCCAAAGAGACAGTGCTCATCAAAGAAGTCGTCGTTACTGCGCGCGAACCGTTCTCGACCGACGCCGCCAAAGTTAAAGAGTTGGGTATCACCGCGCGGGAATTGGAAATACTTCAGTTGATCGCCGGCGGCATGAGTAATCGCGAAATCGCAGAGAAACTTTTCGTCAGTGAAAACACGGTGAAGACGCACTCGAGCCGATTGTTCGAGAAGTTGAGTGCGAAGCGCCGCACGCAAGCTGTGCAGATCGCGAAGCACCTTCGGCTTATTCCTTGAAGAAGAAGCATCCGTAGATTACGCAGATTACACAGATTAGATCGAAGGAAAATGAATTAGCTACGTATAAAAAAGTATCCGAGAAGATTGGCTAATGCCGTTTCTGCTTACTTCTGTCTAATCTGTGTAATCTGCTTAATCTGCGGACGATTCTTTAATCCGTTAATCTGCGGCCCATTCATGTCTGCAAACCAATCGGCGCTTCAGATACATGCAAACTCTCCGTTGACCGCCAATCAGCGTCGCGGCTTTCTCGCAGCCTGGGGCGGCTGGACGCTCGACGGCATGGATTCGTTTATCTATGCGCTGGTGCTGGTGCCGGCCCTGAAGGACTTGCTGCCCCGCTCCGGCATTCCAGGCGATGCGGCAAACACTGGTTATTACGGCGGAGTGTTGTTCGCTCTGTTTCTCATCGGTTGGGGCATGTCGCTGGTGTGGGGCCCGATTGCAGATCGCTTCGGTCGTGTCCGCACGCTCATCCTCACGATCATTTGCTACTCAACATTTACTTTTCTCGGCGCTGTGGCGACGAGCGTCTGGCAATTGGCGCTATTCCGTTTCTTAGCGGGTGTCGGCATCGGCGGCGAGTGGTCCATGGGCGGAACTTTCGTGGCCGAAGAATGGCCGGAGGAGCGCCGCAAGATGGCCGCGGGTTTGATGCACACCGGATATTACTCCGGAGTTTTTCTGGCTGCGATCGTGAATTACTTCATCGGAGCGCGCTACGGCTGGCGCGCGATGTTTGCCGTTGGCGGGACGCCGGCGTTGCTGGTTGCGTTTATTAGATGTTGCGTTTATTAGATATGGCGTGACCGAACCGAAGCGTTGGCAAACTCAGGGGGCACGGAAGACGATGTGGAGTTCGTTTAGTGAACTTTTTTCGCGCACGTATCGCAATCGCACCTTGCTGAACTCGATCTATCTATTGGTATCGATCTCTGGACTGTGGGCGGGCTCAGTCTATGTGCCGACCGCAGTTAGTAACCTGGCAACGAAATCAGGATTCGGTCTTGCTGAGGCAACGAAGCTCGCTTCTTACGGAACGATGCTGCTTTCGACCGGTACGATTATTGGCTGCGTCATCTTGCCGGTGCTGGCCGAAAGACTCGGGCGGAAGATTACGCTGGCCGTCTACTTCGCGATCATGTTTGTCTTCATTGCGCTAGGGTTTGGTTATGTGTTTTATCTCACCGAGCATGCGCTGTTCTGGTTCATGCTCTGTCTATTCTTCCTCGGAATCGGCGGTGCAAATTTCGCCATGTACACGCTGTGGTTGCCGGAGCAGTATCCGACCGAGTGCCGCGCCAGCGCCTTCGCTTTCTCAACCTCGATAGGACGGTTTGCCGGCGCGGGAATCACCTTTCTCGTGGGCGCGGGAGTCGCACGTTGGCACACCATCGGAATTCCCGTGGCGTTAACTTCGGTGGCTTTCATCGTCGGCCTCATGCTGCTGCCGCTGGGCCAAGAGACTAAAGGCGAAGTCCTGCCCGCGTAACATCTTCGTTGTCACTTCACGCGAAAAATCTCGCACACAAGCTACTCGGCTGAGGACTTTTTCGCACGCACAACTTGGAGCTGCTGAAAAATCCCAAGCGAATCGCCTGTTTTTTGGAGTACGGCGCTTGCTATGTCACTGGAGCGCCCGCATCGGCTCGGCACACTCTGACGGCCAGCCCTCTTTCCGCCTGACCGCCGTGTTGCCTATAATTGCAGTCGCTATGGCGACTGGGAAGAAGGACACGAACCTGAAAAATTATAAAGAACGAATTCTCGTCGTCGATGATGAGAAGATGATTCGCTGGTCTCTGGGCGAGGCCTTGCGCGGTTGGGGATTTATGCCCGCCGAAGCAGCGACTGCCGCCGAAGCCATCGCGGCGTTTGAAGTTGAGTCACCGGCTGCCGTGTTGCTCGATATCAATCTGCCGGACGGATCGGGCCTCGACGTTTTGCGCAAGATGCGACAGCGCGAACCCGAAGCCGTGGTCATCATGATCACCGCGAATGTCCTGGTCGATGAAACTATCGCGGCGTTGCGTGGCGGCGCATACGATTTCATCGGCAAGCCAATCAACCTGGAAGAGTTGCACGTCGCGATTCGCAACGGCATCGAAGCCAGCCGCCTGCGACGCGAAGTCAACTTGATCCGGCGCGAGCGCTCGCAGCAATTCAGCTTCGACCAGATCATCGGCAACTCACCGGCGATACGTGAAATGTTGGCGATGTCGCAGAAAGTCGCCGAGAGTGAAGTTTCGTCCGTGCTGCTGCAAGGCGAATCGGGCACCGGCAAAGACCTGGTCGCTAAAGCGATTCATTATCATTCGAACCGCGCCGATGGACCATTCGTCGCGATCAATTGCGCTGCCTTGCCGGGCACCCTGATCGAAAGCGAACTGTTCGGATATGAAAAAGGCGCGTTTACCGACGCGAAGGCCCGCAAAGAAGGAATGTTCGAGCAGGCCGAAGGCGGCACGCTGTTGCTGGACGAGATCGGCGAACTTGAATTGAGCCTGCAAGCCAAGCTGCTCCGCGTGCTCGAAGAAGGCGCATTCCGGCGCGTCGGCGGATTGAAAGACATTCCGTTCGATGCGCGCATCATCGCGGCGTCGAATCGCGATCTCAAACGCGAAAGCGAGGCGGGCCGCTTTCGCCTCGATCTGTATTATCGTCTGTCCGTAATTCAAATCGATATTCCGTCGTTGCGCGAGCGTGGCGATGACGTCTTGCTGCTGGCCGAGCATTACATCGAATCGTTTGGCGAGCGCCTGCGAAAGAAGATCATCGGTATTTCTCCGGAAGTAGCGAAAGCGTTCCGCCAGTACGATTGGCCGGGAAACGTGCGCGAACTGCGTAACGTGATCGAACGAGCCATGATCCTGGAAGACGATAACGTGATCACGATGAAGTATATTCCGCGCGGCGTCGCCGGAGGCGCCTCAGCGGATCACGGGGCAAACGACGGCTACGGTAGTGAACTCTTTCATCTGCCGCCCAGCGGCGTGTCGCTTGATGAAGTTGAAATGTCTTTGGTGCGCCAGGCGATTGAACGCAGCGGCGGCAATCAAACGAAGGCCGCCGAGATGTTGGGCATCTCGCGCGACCAGCTTCGTTATCGTTTGAAGAAACTTGAGGAACTGGCGGTCGTTCAGGGATAAGCAACGGAGCGCCGACATCCCTGTCGGCGGTTCGCGCGCTCTCTACGCGTGCTCGCCTTAGGACCGGCAAGGATGCCGGTGAACCGCAGGCAGGGATGCCTGCGCTCCCAGCAAACTTGATCGATTCAGCCATCCTTCTTAAGCTAGGCGCGTGAGGCGCGGGACTACCCCTGATACTTCCAAGTCGCAGCCGCGATCTGCCAACGCGACCGAGCAAGCGCTCATCGCAAAACTTAAAGAACTCGACGACATCAAGTTCGCGCTCGATCAATCGACGATCGTCGCCATTACCGATCAGCGCGGCGTCATCAATTATGTCAACGATGCGTTCTGTCGCATTTCAAAGTATTCGCGCGACGAATTGCTCGGCCAGGATCACCGCATAATCAATTCCGGCTATCACCCGAAAGAATTCATTCGGAACTTATGGACCACGATTGCCGGGGGCAGCGTGTGGCAAGGCGAAATTCGCAACCGCGCCAAAGACGGCAGCATTTACTGGGTCTATACGACGATCGTCCCATTTCTCGACGAGCACCAGAAGCCTTATCAGTACGTTGCGATTCGACACGACATCACCCAATTGAAACTTGCGGAAGAACAAATTCGGCAACAAGCCGATCTGCTCGATAAGTCGCAGGACGCGATTCTGGTACGCGACATGGACGACCGAATCATCTATTGGAACAAGAGCGCAGAACGGATGTATGGGTGGAGTGCGGAGGAAGTCATCGGAAAACGGACGACAGAGTTTTTATTCTACAGCGTTCCGCCGGACTACGGGCAGGCACAGAAAACTCTGCTTGAACGGGGCGAGTGGCGGGGCGAGTTTAATCAAATCACCAAGGACGGCAAGGAATTGATTGTCGAAGGCCGCTGGACCCTGGTGCGCGATGAAGAAGGTCACCCCTTTCAGAAGCTCGTCGTGAACACGGACGTCACCGAACACAATCGTTTGCAGAACGAGCTGCAACGCGCGGCGCAACTTTCATTTGTCGGCGAACTCGCGGCGGGCCTGGCCCACGAAGTGAAGAACCCTCTGGCCGGCATCCAGGGCGCGGTCGATATCTTGATTCGTCGTCGCGACGCAAACGATCCGGAACGCGAAGCCCTCGAAGGCATTCGTCATGAAGTGACGCGGATAGATGCGACTGTGCGAGCGCTGCTGGACCGCGCCCGGCCGCGAAAACTCAATGCGGTCGACAGCTCTCTGAATGAATTGACCAGGAAGGCCATGACGGTGGCCCGCTCGCAGGCAATCGGAGCGTCCGGCCGTGGCCGGAAGATCCAAATCGAATTCCAATCGGCAGATGAGGATATTCTGGTCAATGCCGATCCGGCCCTCATCGAAGACGCAATTCTTAATTTAGTTATCAACGCTATCGAAGCGATCGAAGAGGAGGGCCGAATTATCATTCGTCTCCGGCGTGAAGAAACGGAAGATGCGAACGAAGCCGTCATCGAAGTCGTCGATACGGGTCGCGGCATCAGTGAAGAAAATCTTAAGCGTATCTTCAATACGTTCTTCACCACGACGAAAGGCGGCACTGGACTGGGTTTGCCGGCGGTGCGGCGTATCGCGCGCGCGCATGGCGGCCGCGTCGAAGCAACTTCAAAGATCGGCGAAGGTTCTACCTTCCGGATCCACTTGCCGTTAGATCAATCCGATCGCCAGGCACGATGACGACACGCTCCTCGGGCTGACACATCAGCCATTTTCCGCAACCATTGCGGCTTTTTTCCCCGCGAATATTTAATCCCGCATCCACAAACGTTGAACTCAAGGGGTTGTCGCCGAAAACGCCTTCTTTTGTTCTGCGTTCCTCGCCATGAAGGGGCACACGAGTTGCCGATGACAGGCGTTCGTTTCGGAACGTGAA
>DASQYL010000030.1:0-18304 GCA_035639235.1 Pyrinomonadaceae bacterium
CGAATGACTGTTCTTAGCGTTGGTTCTTCGTTGCCCTCTTGTTCGTTACCGGAGTCGTCGCAGTAGATATGAATTTACAAGACGGGGGCGCAGTAACGGCGGTAGCAGTGAGTTTCAACGACGTCAGTTTGTTGTTCGTCAGCAGAGTGTTGAATTCGGCGATCGTTGAGGTCATCGACTTCCAGGAATTCGCCGTCGCGGTGAATTCGTTGCACCCCGATTCCCATGTGTCTATCTCAGCCTTAGTCGGCGGCATGTCGATACCATTTTGCGTGAGAGGCCCGAGCACGGTGTTGAATAAATTATTGATCGCTGTGAATGGCAACAGGCTGCCGGGAAGGCGTGCGGCGCCACCAAATCCACCACCACCACCACGCCCGCCTCGTTGGACGCCGCCAACACTAGCCAGCTTCGTATCGAGCGCGTTAGCGGCCGCCGCAACATCAGCGGGCAGAGACGTTCTCATCAATGCAGCCAACTGTGCTCGCACGCCGGCGACTTCCTCGTTCGCCGCGTAGCTGTCCTTCATACTCTGCACCGCCGCCAACGCAAGTTTCAATTGCGCTCGCAGCGCTGACATGACTGCCGGACTCTCGCCGATGCGCGGGTCGTTATGCACGATCAGGCTTTGTGTGTAAGTTTGGCCGTCAACGATTAGCCGAAGCGTGTATGTGCCGGGCAAGGCCAGTGGTCCATGCGGCGCCGGCGTGACTTGGCCGGGCGCTGAGTTCATCTGGTTATTGATATCAGGGTTATAGCCCGGCGGATCGTCATAACGCAGATCCCAGTTGATGCGATTGGTACCGACGTTCGTCGAGAGCGCGCGCTCGGCCGAAGGCATCAACCAGTAATCAGGATACGGAGGCCGGGGATACATCGGAGGTTGCGTGCTAGTGATCGTGCGCACGAGCTGGTTCGCCGAATCGAAGATTTGCAATTTGATCTGGCCGGACGGCGGCTTGCTCAAATGATAATAAATGAGCGCGCCGTAAGGAGGATTTTGTGCATGCGGCAACTCAGGATTCATCGGCTGGTCCCAGTTTCCATTCATGCGCGCCCGGATCGCATCGCCTGGCTTGAACAGATAAGCCGGCGCTGAGGCGATGGCTCCGCCCTTCGCCGCGATCTCGCGCAGCGGGCTCATATCGTCAAGCACCCAGAACCCGCGGCCGTAGGTGCCGATGACGAGATCGTTCATGTGATGATCCGTGTGAAAGACCATGTCACGGATTGAAGTGCTCGGCAGATTGAGCCGCAGCGACTGCCAATGATCTCCGTCATCAAACGATACGTAGACAGTCGTTTCGGTTCCGGCGAACAGCAATCCCTTCTGTTTCGGATCCTCGCGAATGACGTGGACCTGACTGCCGGTGCGTTCGTCACTCGGCAAACCGTTGACGATGCGCGTCCAGGTTTTGCCGCCGTCATGCGTGCGATAGATGTAATGTTGCTCCGGACCCGGCGGAGCCGGACCCCGACCGAAGCCAAGGTTCGCCAGCACGTAAGCCGTATTGCCGTCGTTGTGCCCGGCTTCGACGGTAACGAAGTTCGCGTTCGCCGGTAGATCCGAAAAGTTCGTAACGTTGTTCCAGGTCTTGCCGCCGTCCATCGTGTTGTAGATCTGTCCGTTACTACTGCCGGACCACACGATGCCCTGTTTGACAGTCGAGATCGAGAAATCGGAGATCGAAGGGCGAGGCGCAAACTGTGGTCCCGGAGCGGGAGATGCTGCCGGAGACGGCGCCGGAGTCGGCGAAGGCGCAACCCCGCACGGCATCATTGGCTGACCTTTCGGCGTGGTGAGATCGGGGCTGAACGATTTCCATGTTTGTGCTCCATCGCGCGTGACGACGATGCAGTTGTAACCGACGTAAAGGGCTTTGGGCTCAAACGCGGTATCGAAGCGCTTCCAGAAGTCACGCGGCTCGACATAGAGATTTCGATCCGTGCCGAAATTTGGGGCGACGTTGCCCCATTGCCCAGTCGCCAGATCGATCTTGATCAATCCATTACCCTGACCGTTGCCATAGCCGACACCGTAAACAGTTGTGGGCTTTAGCGGATCAGGCACTACAGTACCGAACTCAGACGATGGCAGCGGCAGCCAATCAACTTCAGTAATCTGTCCCCAGTCGCTGCGGCTGCGCGTCATGATTGCGCCCGTGTCTTGCTGGGAACCCATGACCCAATAGGGATATTGATTGTCTGTCGCGATGTGATAGACCTGATCGATCGGAATTTGGTAATAGCCGCTCCACGTCTGTCCACCGTCAAGCGTGATCGCCGGACCCTGATCGAATCCGAAGAAGAATCGCTGACTGTCCGTTGGGTCGAACCAAGCGCAATGCGGGTCTTCACCGCCGGGTGCGCCCTTGAATGCATTGAAGCTTTTGCCACCGTCCATGGATCGATAAACCGTAGTGGCGATCGTGTAAACAATGTCAGGGTTTTGTACATCGGCCCACACGCCTGAGCTATAACTTCCCTGGCCGTTCGCGATGCGCGTCTCGTCGCCTGCCATGTGCTGCCACGTCGCTCCTTGATCGTCCGAGCGCGACAGACCAGAGCCGCCTTGAATCGGCGTGCCGATCACATAGACGCGCTGGCCTTTGGTGTGCATCGCGATCGCGACACTGATGCGCCCGTTGTACTGTGGCAGTGTCGTGACTTTACTCCACGTTTTTCCTTCGTCTGTAGATTTGTAGAGCGCAGTTCCGTTCGGCCCTTGTGGCGCATTACCTCCGAAGCCTCCACCACCAAATCCACCACCCGCGCCTTGTGAGGTTGCGAAGACCACGTGCGGCGTATCGAACGCGTACTCGACATCGCGCGTGCCATTCGCGTTGTCTGGCCGCAGCGTATTCTCCCAAGTCTTGCCGCCGTCAGTCGTGCGATAGATGCCGCGGCCGTTGTGCTGCGCGTCGCCTTGCGTCGATGCGATGACGATGTTTGGATTCTTGGAATCGATCACCATCTTATTTATCTTGGTCGTCTCTTCCAGACCGACGTGCGTCCACGTCTTGCCGGCATCTACGGACTTGTACATGCCGTCGCCGGATGAGCCGCCAACCGAATCACCAGTGCCGACATAAACGATATTAGGATCGGACGGCGCTACTTGAATCGCGCCGATGCTATCAACGTTCGTGAGCTGATCGAAAATCGGGATCCACGACACGCCCGCGTTGGTCGTTTTCCAAACGCCGCCCGCCGGCGTTCCCAGATAAAAAGTACCCGGCTGACCGATCGCGCCGGTCACAGCCGAGACCCGGCCGCCGTGAAACGGACCGATGTTCCGCCAGCGCAGGCCCGACAAAAGATCCTCAGAGGCAACTGCGTTGGTTGCCACGCGAGCCCCCACAACGTGAGGACTAATCGCTGCTTTGATCAGAGCGATTCCACACACGACGACGAGAAAGAGTACGTGGTAATTTTTCTTCATAAGGAATGATCCCCCGAATTTAAGAGAGGCAGCCTAAACAAACATGGCGCTTGAGTCAACAATCCAACATATGATAACGACGGTGATGTGGCCGTGGTGACACGAACGATCGGACCGGCGCGTTTTAAAAACAAAAAACCCGCGAGTTTGGCTCGCAGGTTTTCGCTAAAAGAAAATTGAATCGGACTCTAGTTGCGACCGTGCCTGTTGCTGTTGCTCTGGCTATTGTTGTTGCCGCGCGGTTGTTTGTCCGGATGTTCAACCTTTTGAGGTTGCTTTGGCGGACGATTGTCATTCTTCTGACCGAGAGCGCTCATCGGTGCTATCGCGCTTACAGCCAAGGCCGCCGCTATCAAAACCATCATCAATACTCGTTTCAGTTCTTTCATGACCACTTGCCGCCTCCGTGCAATCTCGTGATTTCACGCTTTAGGAGAGGCGGGGAGCTTGCGCTGCCCTAGCTTTTAGCAAAATGGATGCCAACAATCACCGGTTGGACGCGTTAACACGCCACAAAGTTTATTACTAATTCGAAGTTCTAACAATTGTTATCATCATCAGCGACGCGAACCCCGTCATCCAACCGCGCGATTTTGGGTCCGCTGCCCTCTTCCGACCGTCCGCGCACGGTATGGTGCACCGTCATCGACGAAAAGTGACGCTCAGGCTCCCGGCGTTATTGCTGTTATCGTAGGCTCGCAGCGAAATCGTGTGTTCCCCGGGACCGGCAACGCTTAGGTCGAGGGAGTAGCGTTCTTTCCTGCTATCAGCGATGCCGTCATCAGGGAAAACTTCGCGCCACGGCAACCCATCGATGCTGACATCGGCACGCTTAATGTGGCCCGTCGCATCTTCAACCTCGAAGACCGCGCGGACGCGATCGCTTGAGACTTGCGGCTGGCCGACGGCGCGCAATACCGGTGGAGTGTTGTCGATGTCGACTGGTTCACTGATTCGATCACCTGATAAAGCCAGTGCCGCGGGGTTGTCGAGATCGTCCGAGGCGACCACTCGAAATACGTACCGGCCGTCAGCGAGACTTGCTCCATCAACGGTGAAGAACGTTTCGCGAATATGATCCTTCAGCAAACGAAAACTGGTTTCGTTGAGCGCACGGTAATAGACCGAGTACTCCAACGTGTCGCCGTTGCGATCTTCTGCCTGCCATTGAATCGATCGCGCGCCTTTTTGAAAAACTCGCCGCGGCGGCGCCTGCACGACCACACCGAATAGCGCCGCGTCCAAACCCGACACTTCAATATTCGGATCGATGGGCATTTGGATCTGTTGCTGCAAGGCAACGCCAGCTGGAAGAATACTAATAGCGACAACTTCCGGCGCCACGTTTCGCGGTATGTAAGCCAAGCTAACATCGTCCAGCCTTGCCGCCGCTGGAGAACTTTTCAAAGTTGCCCGCCACTGTATAAACCGCGCCTTGGGACTCGCTATCTGCGCGCCGGCGCCATCGGAGTAGCTGTTGCTCCAATCGCTCCAGGTTGTGTCGGGTCGTTCGGTGTTTCCACTACGCGTCTGCAATGCAATCGTGCCCGTGCCACGCCACCATATTTTGCCCCATGATGCAACTAACTTCGCGTCACGCACGGGTGATTCGTAAATTCCTTCTTTAACGGGTGAACTCCCAAACCGAATCAATTTGCCTTGATTACTACACGCGACAAACACATCTGCACCGCGCGCGATTAGCGAAGAGACCTGGCCTTCCGTGGTTTGCAGCAAAAGCGTGTCACGACCGTCATTGGTTACTGAGTAGATCCTTCCTTTATCCGATGTTCCGACAAGTACGCCACCTGTTGTTGCTAAAACAGAGAATGCAGTGACAGTCGTCGAGCTCCAAACAATATCGGTTCCACCATCGGGCAAAATATGAAATACCGCGCTGCGCGCGTTTGACAGATCGTTTCGACTGCGCGCGGGCGTCGGCTGCGCTTGCGCGGCGCCGGCCTCGTCGGTCGCAGTCACCACAGTGGTCAAAGCGGCCGCGACAGTCGCATCGGCAGCAGTTGCCGTTGGAGTCTTGGTCGTCGCCGCGGCATCGCCCAGACCTAAGGCGTAGATCGATCCGTCGGGCGCGGTAGCGAGCGCATGTATTTCGCGGAGTGAAGCATCGTAAAGGGCAAATGCTTTTCCTTCCGGAGATATTCTTAGTACCAGTCCGCCTGGATCGGTCCCGGCAATGAGTTCTCCGCGAGCTGTTACGGCGAGCGACATAATATGCGTTTGATTAGTGTCGATGAGCAGCGAGGCTGCAGGCTTCGCACCCGCCGACCGCACGCGATAGAGCTTGCCGTTGTCGCCGGTGCCGACGGCCAGCGAGCCATCATTCAAAACAGCGAGCGACCAGATATACTTGTCCTCCGGATCGAAATAGACTTCGCTCTTTCCATCCGCAGTCACTCGATAAACCTTTCCGTCGGGTGAGGTGGCGGCAAAGATGCTTCCGTCTGATCCGATCGCCAACGCGGTGACGTCGAGTTCGGACGCCTTGAAGAGCAGCCCTCCCTTACCGTCGGCGGCAATCTTGAACAACTTGCCGTCGTGACCCGTGCCCAAATAGACGTTCCCCGCCGCATCGATCGCGCTGGACCAAATGTATGGCTGTTCGGTATTGAAAACCTGTGGGGCATCCGGCGCCAATGTAACGTCGCCGGTGTCGCTAATAGAGATTCCGTGAGCCTCGCCTTTCAGTAATTCTGCGCGCGAACCGATTTCCCAAACCACGGGCTCCGTGGCGAAGACAGGGACGGCACTGAAAATAACGAGCGTCAAAACCGCGAATAAGAATTTTCTCTGCATGATATTTAGACGGAAATTAATTACCCACAAACTTGGCGTAGAGTGACCGCGCGGTCGCGACATCATCCGTTCCGCGAATGATTGAGCGCGCATCCTGAAAAATCGTCATCTCAAATTCGCCCGTGCGAAACCGCAAGAGATAATCATTCAACTTCACGTCGCCGGCAGCCGCCAACTTTTCGCTCAGCACGGAAAGATCGATTCGTGCCGGTTGCGACGGACAAATTTGCACGGCATGACGTCCGCACAGAACAGCCGCAAACTCGCCACTGTCGCTTTCCAGCGTGGTGAAATGTCGTAGCGCACAGGTGGGACAATCTGCGATTGGCTGTTTCAGCAAGATGTGCCGCCATTCGTTGCGCCACACGTCAAACTGCATCAGCGAGTTGTGCAAATCATCTTCCCTTCCGATCAGCAACTTCATTGCCTCAGTCACCTGAACCGCCGCCACGACATTAATAATCGGCATCACCACTCCCGCCGTGTCGCACGTTGGCGCGCTGGCTGCCGGCGGCGCTTCGGGAAAGACGCACCGCAAACACGGCGTGACGGTCGGACGAATGGTCATAGTCACGCCGTACGAACCAACCGCCGCGCCATAAATCCAATTCACGTTGTGCTTGACGCACGCATCGTTGATTAAATACCGAGTCGCAAAATTGTCTGTGCCGTCGATCACCAAGTCGCCCGTGTCGATTATTTGCTCGACATTAGACTTATTGACATCCGCGATTTGGGCTTCGATTTTTATTTCCGAATTTATTTCGCGAATGTGATTTGCGGACGCGATGGCCTTCGGCAAGCGGCCGGCAGCGTCACGCTCGGTGAACATAGTCTGTCGTTGCAAATTAGAAGACTCGACGAAGTCGCGATCGACGATTCGCAACTTCCCGATTCCCGCGCGCGCCAGTGATTCAGCTTGCGCCGATCCTAGTGCGCCGCAGCCGATGATTACGATTTTCGATCTCGAAAGTTCTCGCTGACCATCGGCGCCTATCGGCGCGAAGAGTATCTGCCGGCTGTATCGATTGTTTTGAGTTCTCGAATTCAAATCTCGTGTTCTATCCGTGTCAGCGGCGTAAGGCCGCGCGTCGCATCGCTTCGAGGTCAGGTTCGGTGTTCGTCCACAGTTTGAACTGTTCGACAGCCTGCGCCAACAACATTTCGATGCCGCCCAATGACTTACAGCCTGCCTTCTTCGCTTCGCGGAGAAATCTTGTTTCCGCAGGATTGTAAACGAGATCGTAAGCCAGACGCACCCCGCGCAACTGTTCGGCGGTTGCAATCGTTTCGTGCTCATGTTCACCGCGAGTCCCGAGGGGCATGGCATTGATCACCACATCGAAGCCGCCGAAGTTCGCCGGAGGAAATCGTCTGGAGCTTACGTCGAATGACTCGGCGACAAACTCTGCTTTTGATTCATCACGCGCAAAAACAGTGACCAGTGCGCCTTCCTGCTTGAGCGCCCACACGCACGCGCGCGCGGCGCCGCCGGCACCCACCACCGCGCAATGCGCATCGCGAGTCGCATTGAACTCTCCGCGCAACGCAGCGATGAAGCCGGCCGCGTCAGTGTTGTAGCCCAATAACTGATCATCTTGGACCACGATTGTGTTCACTGCCCCAATTTCACGAGACGCCGGATCGATCCAATCGAGCGCTTGCATGACCATTGATTTGTGCGGCGCGGTCACGCTCAAACCACCGAGACTCCAATCGAGTTCGCGCGTTTTTGGACGGACCATACGACGAACGAATTGAACTACGTCGCGCACTTCAAACGGAATGTACACCGCATTCAATTTCGCCGCGGCAAAAGCGGCGTTTTGAATCTTGGGGGACAATGAATGGCTGACCGGGTGCCCGATGATTCCAAATATCCGAGTGTCGTGGTCGATCTGATCGATGCGATAGAGGTCGCGTAAATCTCTCGCGGTGATCTGGCCCGGCGCGGTCGCACTTTCTTCCTCGAGCGAGCCATACGTTAAGAACGATCCGCGCGACGGGCCGAGAATTCGCGTCATGATGCCGCCATCGCCCATGCCAATCGCAATCATCTCGCGCCCGTCTGCCAGCGACCGCTCCAGCAACTTGAAGAGTCGCAGACAGTCGATCGCATCGTCAACCTGCACCGCGATTTTCAAAATGCGCGATTTGGTCACGGTCATTTGTTCGTAAATCGAATCGAGATCCGCAGGCACGCCGCCGAAATCGTGATGTGAACAAATCGTTCGAGCCCAATCGACAAGACCCATGCCCACAACGTCGTCACCTTCCTGCTCACGCTGTTTCAGTGCCGACGCAAGATCGAGTTCGACATCCCAGTACTCGACGTCCGACGGTGAGTTTTGCAGTCGAAAATCGAGGCGCTCCGCGGCGGTAATCTGCCGTCGGCCTCCCTGCTCAGCCGTTCGCAGCGTAAGAATCATGGGACGGTCGATCGATTTGCGAATCGCTCTAATTTCGTCCGCAGCTCGCGATAGTTCGACCTGAGATAAGCAGTCGAGACGAAGCTCAACGATGTCGGCTACTTCACACGCAAGGCGCACTGCGTCAGGCAAGTCGCGCATGCGTGAGACGCAGACAGGGACGCAAATTTTAGCCATGCGGATTGAAGCTTAGGAAGACTTTTGCGTGTCGGAGAATTCGAACGGACGAGTCTTAGCATCGACTCCGAGATGACGCGTCGTGCTCTCAGTTACGCTGGCGACCGGCGGCCGCAGTTCGCCCGTGTTTGACCGCGGAAGATTTTGCTGACGCACGGCCTTTAATTGTGGCTGGTCGGGCCCGGTCTGGCCTTTCGACGCACGCAAACGCGCCAATTCGCCAAAGCCTTTGGCGAAACATCCGAAGGCGGGAATCAACAACCAAAACCACCAGAACGCTCCACCGGGCGCAAATTCGGCGACCAGAAAAGATACTATCGTGAAGGCGACCCCCATCGTAATGCCCTGAATCGCATCTTCGATTCGCGGTTCGCGGCGGCGCTTTTTACGACCGTGACGATCAATCCAGTCCGGCTGATCGGCGGCCGGCAACTTTCCGGTCAGTAATTGCGGCACAAGACTAATATTCGCCCCGCACGCGCGACAGAAACTTGCATCGTCGACGTTTTGAACTCCGCATTTAGGACAATACATTTTTGCTCGCTCCTGAGACTGCAAAAAATCAAGCCATGCGATCTGTTGTCAGGAATGAATCTGATCAACTAGAGCTTTTGCGTACGCGCTTCCGTCTCCAAGTGCCTGGTCGTGCCTTCGGTGACGCTCGGAATGGGCGTCAGCAACTCGCCCGTCTTCGCGGCCGGAACGTTCAGTTCGCGAACGGAATTCAATTGAGGTTGCGGCGCGCTTTGGACCTGGCTTCTCGATCCACGAACGCGTAGGAATTCCAAAAAGCCTCGGCTGAAAAACAGCAATGCGGGAATCAGAAGCCAGAACGCCCACCGCACGCCGCCGGGAGAGAATTTTGACGTCATTGCGACCATCACCGCGAAAGCAATACCCATCGTCAGGCTGCGAATCGCATAATCAATCGACGGCGCTCGTCGCCATCGTCTGCCGTAATACCTGTCGTCGGGCGAGGCGTTTGTCGGCAACTGGCCGGTTAATGCTTGCGGCACCAGACTAATATTCGCGCCACAGGATCGGCAATAGCTCGCTCCATCGACGTTTTGGGTTGCGCATTTCGGACAGAACATGTTTCGAGTACCTCAAGATTATTAACGACGGATGCGTCGCGCTGGTTCTGATTGAATGTGCGACCGTTGCCGGAGAGCTTCGTAAAGAATTATGCCCGCGGCCACCGAAACATTGAGGGACTCAATCTTTCCGTGGACCGGAATCCGCACCAAAGCGTCGCAGTTCTCGCGCACTAATCTGTGAAGGCCGGCGCCTTCAGCGCCCATCACCACCGCTGACGGTCGAGTCCAATCCCAATCGAAGTAATTCAACTCACCGTCCGCGGCCGTGCCGACGACCCACACGTTACGCTCTTTCAGTTGGCGAATCAAAACTGAAAGATTCGTCACGCGTGCGACCGGTAAATATTCGATCGCGCCGGCCGAAGCCTTAGCGACTGTTTCGTTCAAACCCGCGGCGCGCCGTTCGGGAATGAAAGCGCCCGCAGACCCGGCGCATTCAGCCGTCCGCAAGATCGCACCGAGGTTCCGCGGGTCTTCGATGCCGTCCAGCACCAGCACCAATGGCTCAGGCCGTTGTCCAACACGCGCGGCAATCGATGACAGAAGACCGTCAGAGTCGGCATATTCCGGACCGGCAATCCGCGCGATCACTCCTTGATGATGCCTGTTGCCGACCTCGCGATCGAGATCGATTCGCCGCGCTTGATTGATCACTACGCCCCGGCGGCGGGCGATATCGATCAACTCGCGCAGACGTTCGTCGCGCGAGCTTGCGGCAATCGTAATTTGATCCGGCACACGTTCGGCGCGCAGCGCCTCAAGCACGGGGTTTACGCCATAGAGCAAATGACGATTCGCTGTCGCACGTCGAGAAGTTTTCTTCATCCGAATATTTTGCCGGCCACATCGCCGCTAACTGTTTGAGTTTCTAATTCCCTCAGCCTGATGTTCCAAAGCAGCCGGGAATAGCGTGTGAATTGTGATTCGTTGTCGCTCGCCGTGACCTTCGAAACCTCATTACGACTGGCGCGAGGTCTGCGCGAGCGACTCTCACTCGAGGTACTTTCCAACGGCCACACGTTTCCGAGTATCGGTCGCAAACGCGAATACGAATCATCCCAGACGGCCTGGCTTTGTGCCGCTAGCACCTCTCTTAACGCCTTAATATTATCGAACGCCGTGAGGCCTTTGAGATCGCCAAGGCAGGAGAAATCGAAATCGTTAACGAAGATACGCCATGGCACATCGAAAGACCTGAGATAGATATCCACGACGGACTGGTCCTCAGTCAGTTCTCGTCGATCCAGATTCTTCACCGAGCCGCGGCCGCGTTTTTCATCAACTTCGACCCGATGCGCAATCAACCGTCCGGAAACTATCAAACCAAGATCGTCCCAAGTTCCAAACCGTCGTTCATTGCGGTGCTTTGTGGTGCCGAATAAACCATTCGTCTCGAAACCTACCGCCCGAATTACGAGTGGAGGATTTTCGAATCCTAACTCTGCCTCGGGCATCGCATAACTCTCGACGCCCAGGTTCTCCAATTCACCGATGAGCTGATTTGCTTCGTCAGTTGACGGCCGTCGCGACAAAGGCAACGGCGCACCCGTCGCCAAAGCAACGAGCAAGTCGGCTGACTTCAGCTGAAACCTTGCTGCTAATTCATCGACCGAGGCATCTGAGACGGAAATACCTGCGCGACAAACCACCAGCACACTCGGATCGGTCGTGGTATCCGATGGCGGCGAGTCGGTTTCGCGCCCGGGAAGCGTCGTGGAGTCAGCTAACTGCGCCCCGCAATACATGCATTGCCCGCGCGTCGGCGCATTCGCGCGCAGACAGATAGGGCACGTTAGCATTTCGTCGGGAGCAAATCTTTTCAGTTGCGTGCCACCGTCCGCGGGTGGAGCTAGCGACGATTGATCCATTTGGCTTAGGCGATTCTCCTGCTTGATTATACCAATCATGATCGAATCCGGTTTTAGGTATTTGTTATCAAACTGGCTGAATCCATTTCTTGACGCCAAACGACATGGACATTGTTAGACTGCCCTTGACGCTAGGCGCTCGCGGCGGCATCCTATCAGCACTATTCAAAGCTTTATTGGAGCCCGAGAAGTGAATCACTTAGATTTCAACAACAATATCTCATTACAGTTTGGTCATCGCGGCAAGGTCGCGATCTTTATCGACGGCAACAATCTGTTTCATGCAGCCCGTTTTCATAACATCGACATCGATTACAACAAGTTGCTGCGTGTGCTGCTGGGCGATGGCCGTCTATTCCGCGCGTTCTTCTACACCGGAGTCGATGCCGGCGCTGAACGTCAGCAGGGTTTTCTGTTGTGGATGAGGCGTAACGGTTTTCGCGTCGTGCAAAAAGAATTGAAGACGTTCTATGACGGCACGCGCAAAGCGAACCTCGACGTGGAGATTGCGGTCGACATGTTGTCGCTCGCCGGACGCTACGATACCGCGGTGCTGGTTTCAGGAGATGAAGATTTCGTTTATGCGGTAAACGCCGTGGCGTACAAAGGCTGTCGCGTTGAAATCGTCGGCTTCAGATCGAACACCGCGCCCAAACTGATCGACGTCGCAGACTGTTTCATCGATCTCGGCGAGATCGCCGATAAAGTTCGAAAGGAAATCCCGCACGGCTTTCGCTACGAAGACCGCGATATCCACGTCTCACGGCAGCCGCCTCCGCCCGCGCCGTTTATCGAACCCGTGCCGGCGATGACTCCGGTTGCAACCTGTCCCGAGATCCCGGCCGAGCCATTTGCCCCGCCGATTGCATCGGTAATCGAAGAAACCGATGTCTTCGGTTCGCTCGAAGCAGCGCCGGATTTCATCCGCGTGACCGACGATCAATAAGGACGCTTACGCGTTCGCTACACGAATGAGCGGAGCAATCAGCGCGCGCTGATGCTCCGCTTGTTTCTTTAATGGCGCGTTATCGCAAAGTCAGCAAGAGAGAAATGCGAACGGGCAGCGTCACTCGCCGCGGAATGAATCCACAACGATGGAACACTGCCCGCCGTTCTGCCGAGCCCGACACCCGGCAGAAGCCTTTATGAGTTGAATTTGCGTTGATACGGTCAGAGCGTGGAGTGCTCCGCTTCCGTCATTCGCACAGTAATCCAGGTTCTTCCAGCTTAGGAACTGGGCCATGAATCGATGAGATTCTTAATTAAGAAAAACTGAGACCGCGTCGGGATTAAATTGTCGGGATCGTGTCGAGAATTACATACTACCAAAAACAATCTTCCGTTGCACTCGACAGCGAAAGTTTTTCGCGCCATTCTACGATCGACGTTCATCGATCGGAACATAGGGCACGTTGCGCGGGCCGACGTACTCGGCGCGCGGGCGAATCAACTTGTTGTCGGCGTACTGTTCGAGAATGTGGGCCGTCCAACCGCTGATGCGACTCATAGCGAATATCGGCGTGTACAGATCAAGCGGAATTCCCATCATGTAATAAGTCGAAGCCGAGTAGGCGTCGACGTTGGGCAACAAATTCTTCTCGCGCTTCATGATCGCTTCGAGCTTCGCGGTGATGTCGTACCACTTGGTGTTGCCTTTACGTTGGCCCATCTCTTTCGAGAAGCGACGAAGATGCGTCGCGCGCGGGTCTTCGGTCTTGTAAACCGCATGGCCGAAACCCATGATCTTCTTTTTCTTTGAGAGCGCCTCCTTCACGTAATCTTCGACACGATCGATGTCGCCGATCTCCAAAAGAATTTTCATGATGGCGGTATTGGCGCCGCCGTGCAGTGGTCCGGAGAGCGCGCCCAGCGCCGCGGTCACCGCGCTGTACATGTCGGCCAACGTTCCGGCGACCACACGCGCGGTGAAGGTCGAAGCGTTCAATTCATGATCGGCTTGCAGGATCAATGCGACGTCAAGCACATGCGCATCGAACTCGTCAGGCATCTCGCCCGTCATCATGTAGAGAAAATTTGTCGCGATGTTGAGTTCGGGTTTCGGCGCAATAATCTCCTGATTATTTCGCGCGCGCTCGATGGCAGCGACAATCGTAGGAAAGCGCGCGGTCAAACGGGTCGCCACTCTGATACTGGCTGCGCGCGAAAGATCGCGTGCTTCAGGATCGAACATTGCCAGCGCGGAAACGACGGTGCGCAGACGGTCCATCGGATCGGCGGTCTTGGGAACTCGCGCAGCCATTCCTTTGATTACTTCGACGATTTCGGCAGGTAGTTCATAAGACGCAGCCAAATTCTTTTTTAACTCATCGAGTTCTACTTGCTTCGGCAAGCGGCCGTTCCATAGGAGAAAAACAACTTCTTCGAAGGTGGATTTCGTGGCGAGGTCGTGAATGTTGATGCCCTGATAAATCAGTTCACCCTTTTCACCGTTGACATCGCCGATCGATGAGGAGGCGGCCACCACGCCGCGGAGTCCTGTGGCAACTGCACTGCCGCCTTGCTTACCGTTGTCCATTGTTCGCGCCCTTCAAGTTGGTTTGTAAGTGGAAGATAGCAGAGCGAAATGCGAGTGACAAGCAAGGGAAAACATCGCCTAGTTTGAAGCGATCGACGTTTACGCTGCGTCAGTCACCAGCGTAAGTGATTGGCCGCGGCGCGCGTTTAAAAATGCCGCTGCTGACGCGTTACGCATCCCGATCTCGATGAAGCCGGCGCTTCCCAAATACATGAAGAGTTCGTCATCTTTACCCGTCTTGTCGGTAAAAAACTTGCGCACCGAAGAAATCTCCGTCTCGCTTATCCTGAGTTGGAGGTTCGCGTCGGTTGCGTCGTCCCCGAGATGTTTCGCCGTAAAGTTCGTCACACAATTGCCGAAGTGATCGACGTGTATGATCACTCCCTCGATTCGCCCGTCAGGCAATACTTTTGGAGTTAACGGCTCAAGCTGCACGATGTTGTCCAGGACTGGACCAACCTCTGTGATGTCAGCGCCGGTCGAAAGCGCAGCCGCCACCGGAGCGAAAATATCGCGGCCGTGAAACGTGTTACTCAGCGGATGACGAAACCATTTTTGATTTGAGATTTTATATGCTCGATAGTTCCCTTCCCGCTGGACGATCCAACAAAATAAACCGTTGTCAGGTCCAACAAAGAATTGATTGCTGCATTCAATCACAATCGCTCGACGATCAGAGCCGACGCCTGGATCGACAACAGCAACGTGAATCGTTCCTGGGGGAAAGTCTCGATGACAGGCGAGCAGATTGAATGCACCGGCGTGGATATCCTGAGGTGGAATATCGTGCGTGATATCTACGATCACGGCTGCAGGGTTTATGGAAAGGACGACTCCCTTCATCGCTCCCGCAAAATAATCCTGCGTGCCAAAGTCAGTGAGAAGGGTGATGATCGATTGAGGATTTGCGATTGTCGATTTGCGATTTTTATCGACGCGAATTTCGTTTGATTTCATGCAGCTTCGCGTTCACACACCGTAACGGTTTGCAGATTCCAAATTGGCAATCCGCAATCGGCAATCGCAAATGTTATTGAATTTCCGCGTCAGCATTCGTGCGAATGCGCAAATGCTGTCCGTGACTCAAGTAGATGTCCTTGCCCCGTGAGGTCAACACGCCGGCCGTGCCAATGCCCGCGCCGATGCCGGCGCCAATCGCCGCGCCCGCGCCGCCACCAAAGATCGCTCCGATCGCTGCGCCGATACCTGTCGGTATTCCGACCTTCTTGACAGTTTCCGTGGTCGAACTGGTACCGTTGACGCCGCCTTCGGGATCGACTTTGCCTACGCCCTGGCTGGAGCCCATCGGAATCACTTCGATGACCTGGGCCACGACCTTGGACGAGCGGCCACTGGGCATGGTGATCTTATCGAACGCGAGCTGCAATTCTGCTTTCCCTTTTGCTTTGCCGGGACGTTGCACCTGCTCGAGATGCCCATCGAGCATGGCGCCTTGAAATGCGTTTGGCTCGATCACGCGCGCCTGAAAACGATCGCCTTTTTGCGACGCTTCGGTCGAGAGGCTGTTCATCAACTCAATGCGCATGATCGTGTCGCGCGGCAGGACCATCGGCCCGTTTGGATCCTGGTTGATGTTTGATTGATTGTTGGCCTCGGTTGGTTTATTGGGGTCCGTTTGGTTGTTCGTTTGATTATTGTTATCCGCCGGCTCTTTGTTCTGATCCTTTGGATACTGAACCGTCGCATCGTCAGTCCGCCGAGAAAGTTTTGGCGGAATGCTCGAATCGAAAGACTTGCGATCGTACGCAGCGTTGTAGCCCGCTTCGTAACCCTGTCGATAGCCGTCGCGATAATCTTCGATTGAACCCCACGCGTTATTGAACGCCCGATCGGCGCGATCGTATTCAGCCTTGTTGCGGAAATCTCTGTTGGCTTTGTTGGCGACGTCCGCCACACCTTCCTGGTAACCGTCGGAATAACCCGTGCGATAACCGCGTATCAAAACGGTCGCCTGGTTCTGATCCTGCGACGTTTGCGCCGCGGTCATTAGCGGCGGCGCGGAAAAATACAAAGTTGTGAGACTGGCGAGGATCGCGGTAGCGATTCTAATTGTTTTCATCCATCAACCTTTCCGCCGTTCATCATGCTTGACAAATCAAAACGGCAATCGAAAGGGAGAGCGTTTTGTGCGGAAGCGAACTTGCCGACTCCGCATCCGTAGCGTCAGAATGCTAACACAACCGGCAAGCACGGCGATACGCCTTGTGCTCTGATGCGGAAATGTGCATGGTCAGTTGTCAGTGGTGAGTGGTCAGTCGTGGGTAATCGGCTATAAGTTTCATTTGCAAATAGATCTAATCGCGTGAATCCAACTGACCGCTGACCACTGACTATCGACTATGCGGGCTTATCTCGATCACAGTGCCACCACGCCCATCGACACGCGCGTCATCGATGCGATGCTGCCCTTTCTGCGCGAACAGTTTGGCAACGCCTCGAGCATCCATCAGTTCGGACAGGAGGCGCGCGCCGCGGTTGATAAAGCCCGGCGTCAAGTCGGCTTGTTGATTAATGCCCGCGCCCACGAAATCGTCTTCACGTCTGGCGGCACCGAGGCGAACAACCTGGCGATTCGAGGCATCTGCGATGCGGCTCAAACACATGGCCGTCACATCATCACTTCAGCGATCGAACATCCTTCCGTGCGCGGCGTTGGGGATCATCTCG
The DNA here is from genome assembly GCA_035639235.1 of Pyrinomonadaceae bacterium. Taxonomy (GTDB): domain Bacteria; phylum Acidobacteriota; class Blastocatellia; order Pyrinomonadales; family Pyrinomonadaceae; genus UBA11740. The sequence goes on from DASQYL010000030.1 coordinate 17,052, forward strand.
AGAAACACGGCTGGTCCATCACGCGTCTGCCGGTTTATGAAGAAGGAATTGTGCGGATTGATGACGTGCGTGCAGCGATGCGCGACGAAACTGTGTTAGTTAGCATAATGACCGCGAATAACGAGATCGGAACGATTCAACCGGTGAATGAGATTGGCGCCTTCGTGAGATCGCAGCGCGAGAATGGTCATCGGTATATTTGGTTTCACACCGATGGCGTCCAGGCCGCGGGCCGTATGCCACTCGACGTTGAATCAATTGGCTGCGATCTGATGACGCTTTCAGCACACAAGATGTACGCGCCGAAGGGAGCGGGCGCACTGTTTATTCGGCGCGGCGTGCGCTTGTTGCCCCAACAGATCGGCGGTCATCAGGAACGAGAACGCCGGGCCGGAACAGAATCGGTCGCCAACATCGTCGCGTTCGGCGCCGCCGCTGAACTGTCGCGGTTGGAATTGGATGAAAGAAACGAGCACACACGTCGTCTCCGCGATCAATTCGAAACCGACGTCGCCGCGCGCATCGACGATGTCGTCTTCAACGGTGATCGCGATCGCCGCTTGCCGCACCTCTCAAACATCTCGTTTCGTTTCGTCGAAGGCGAAGGCTTGCTGATTCATCTCGATATGCATGGCGTCGCTGTATCGACGGGCTCGGCGTGTTCGTCAGGCACACTCGAACCATCGCCGGTCATTAAAGCACTTGGACGCAACGAAGAACTCGCGCGCGGCGCGATTCGCTTCAGCTTTGGCAAAGACAACGCCGACGAAGAAGTCGCATATGCGGTCGAAGCGTTACAACGTGCTGTGGAAAGTCTGCGGGCGTTATCTCCGCTCGGCAAAGACCAATCAACCAGCGACGCGAAATCAGTACCGCCTGCGGTAGCGGGTGGGTGAAGATCACGCCGTGCCGTATTCCGATCAATTTAAGGATCACCTCGCGAATCCGCGCAACGCAGGCGAACTCTCCGACGCGAACGCGGTCGCCGAAGAAACCAATCCCGTCTGCGGCGATCGGCTGCGCTTGAGTCTGCGCATCCTAAACGGCCGCATCGAAGCAGCACGTTTTCTGGCTTATGGTTGTCCACCGACGCTCGTTTGTGGCTCCGCTTTGGCTGAGAGGTTGGAAGGATTGACTGTTCCGCAAGCGCTGGCGGTCACGCGGCAAAATATCATCGAGGCAATCGGCGGTTTATCGAGTCGCAAACAACACGCGGCTGCGCTAGCGATCGAAACACTGCACTCCGCCATCGC
>DASQYL010000031.1:0-7306 GCA_035639235.1 Pyrinomonadaceae bacterium
TTTCCGCAGGGCGCGCCGGGCGGCGTGATGACGCCGGAGTTTTATTTGTCGCTCGTGACGATGCACGGCACGATCATGGTCTTCTTCGTGTTGACGACAGCGCCGCAGGGCGGCTTTGGAAATTATTTTCTGCCGATTCAAATTGGCGCCGAAGACATGGCCTTCCCGACGCTTAACATGATGTCGTTCTGGGTGACATTTGTCGGCTTCGTCGTGATTCTCCTCGCGATTTTCGCCGAAGGAAATGCGACGGTCGGCGGATGGTTCTCGAAACTGGGTGAGTCGTTCGCGGGCGGCAGCGGCACCGTCGGGCCAATTGGGGGCTGGACAGGATATCCGCCGTTGAGCGCGCTCGGGAAGAGCGCCGGACCCGGCCAGGGTGCCGGCGTCAATCTTTGGATTATCAGCATCGCGATCTTCTGCGTCGGCTCGCTTCTCGGCGCGCTGAACTTCATCACGACACTGTTAAATATGCGCACGCGCGGAATGTCTTTGATGCGCATGCCGCTCACATGTTGGGCTTGGTTTACAACGGCGATTCTCGCGTTGCTTTCGTTTCCGGTATTGCTCGGCGGCGGCATTCTGCTTCTGCTCGATCGAATCGCCGGCACCAGCTTTTTCATTCCCGGTGGCTTGTACGTCAGCGGCAATCTGGTTCCGCTTCACAACGGCGGTTCGCCTCTGCTTTGGCAGCATCTGTTCTGGTTCTTTGGTCACCCTGAAGTCTACATCGCGATTCTGCCGGGCATGGGTGCTACGTCGCACATCCTCTCGACCTTCGCGCGCAAACCAGTTTTTGGCTATCGCGCGATGGTGTTCGCGATTTTCGCGATCGGCATGCTGGGCTTCTTCGTGTGGGGCCACCACATGTTCATGAGCGGCATGAGCCCTTACTCAGCGGTTGCGTTTTCGATCCTTACTCTTTCGATCGGCGTGCCTTCGGCGATTAAGACGTTCAATTGGCTGGGCACCCTATGGGGGGCAAGGATCCGATTCACGACAGCGATGTTGTTTGCGATTGGATTCGTGTCGCTGTTTGTCGCGGGCGGAATTACCGGACTTGTTTTGGGCCAAACGTCGCTCGACTTTTTCTTCCACGATACTTATTTCGTGACGGCGCACTTTCATCTGGTGATGGGCGTGGCGTCGATCTTCGGCATGTTCGCCGCGACTTATTTCTGGTTTCCAAAGATGTTCGGCCGTTACATGAGCGAGGGCATCGGCAGAATTCATTTTTGGATCACGTTTCTCGGCGTCTACGCGATCTTCATTCCGTTTCATGCGATGGGATTGCTCGGCATGCCGCGTCGCTACGCGCAGTTCACCGAATACGAGTTCCTGAAGAATTCGCACGGGCTTGTGCTGTTCGTTACCGTCGCTGCGATTATCACGGTGACCGCGCAGGTTCTTTTCTATTTCAATTTCTTCTGGAGCATGTTCAAGGGCGCGCCGGCGCCGGAGAATCCCTGGGAAGCGACGACGCTCGAATGGACGATCACTTCGCCGCCGCCGCACGACAACTTCGCCGGCATTGTCCCGACGGTCTATCACGGGCCATATGAATTCTCGGTGCCGGGCGCGCCGAACGATTTCATCATGCAAACGGAACCGGAAGCGAGTACTAGGTGATCAAGCGGGTTCGTTGTGCCAGGAACCAAGAGCACGGAATCGTCCATCGCAACGATAGTCGGGACGGGTTGGCCGCAGACCCCTGGCGGTAAGGGGTCCAACGGCAACGGACGAAAGAAGTGGTTTGACGGCAGACGGTTTCCCAAGGGGAAATACAAAGTCACTACATGGATTTTGCTGGCCGCGGTGGTGATGATGTTCGTGGCGCTCGGCGGCTCCTACATCTTTCTTTCGGGAAATGAGCAGTGGAAGCCGATTCGACTTCCGAAGACGTTCTTTGTCAGCACAGGTTTGATTTTGGCGAGCAGCATCACGCTCGAGAAAGCGCGCCGCCGGTTACAAATCGATCTTAGGCAGTACCGTAGCTGGCTCACCGCCACGCTGTTGTTGGGATTTGCATTTGTCGCATCGCAACTTATCGGTTGGCGCCAATTGGTTAGAGAAGGAGTCTACTTATCGAGCAATCCGCACACTTCATTTTTCTATCTGTTTTCCGGAGGCCACGGATTGCACTTGATGGGCGGAATGATGGCGCTGACCTATCTTACGTTTCGCTCGCGCAAGCTCTTGCTCGGAGTCGAGGATGAGCGACGAAGCGCGGCGACCGAAGCTGTCTGCATCTATTGGCATTTCATGGACGGCCTGTGGATCGCGTTGTTTCTGTTACTTTGGTTGTGGAATTGATCTGAGAAGAAATTATTATGGCAGCGGTTGTATCTAATTCCGTAGTCCCCGTTAGGGTCGACCAGCGATATCGGATCGGAGCTTGGACGGCGAGTGGCAGTATCCTGATGCTCTTTGTCGCTCTAACCAGCGCTTACATCGTGCGTTCGGCATCGTCAGACGATTGGCATCGGATCGCGATGCCGAAAGTTCTCTGGTTGAGCACCGCGTTGCTGATCGTTAGTAGCATCACGATCGAGCTCTCGCGCCGATCGTTGAAACAGAAGAACGACTCAGGCTACAGCCGTTGGTTAGTCAACACCGTGGTGCTGGGTTTTGGATTTGTGGCATCGCAACTATTTGCGTGGCGGCAGCTCGTGCGGCAAGGCGCTTACATGTCCACGAATCCGTATAACTCGTTCTTCTATCTGTTCACTGCGGCGCACGGTGTGCACGTGCTTGGCGGTTTGAGCGCGCTGGCGTATCTCGTGGTTCGGACGCGGACGCGACGGAACACGATTGATGGAGAGCTGCGCCGGGTTGGCGCGGCGGACGCGGCGACGATCTATTGGCACTTCATGGACGTGCTTTGGATAGGATTGTTTATGCTGTTGATGTTTTGGAAATGAGATTCTCTCCCTCTCCCTTTGGGAGAGGGCCGGGGTGAGGGCATACGGATGCACACTGCGCCCTCACCCTAACCCTCTCCCAGAGGGAGAGGGAACGAAAACTTCGGAGGATAACTGATGGCTGCTGAAGCGGATGTCCTGGTGGATGATTGGGGCGGTGGCGTTCATCCATATCGTGTCGGACACAGAAAGCTGGGCATGTGGCTCTTCATCATGTCGGACTCGCTGACCTTTTCGGCGCTGCTGATTGGCTATGCCTATTTGCGCGCGTCGAACGTCTGGCCCACGCCTTTCAAATTCTATCCCAGTCTCGTTTTCTCTTCGGTGATGACGCTGGTGCTGCTCTCGTCGAGTTTGACGATGGTGATGGCGGTTTCAGCTTCGGCGCACGGGAAGAAGTCAGCGGCGCGCAAATGGATCATCCTGACGGCATTGCTCGGCGCCACGTTTATTATCCTGCACTCGATTGAATGGAACCATTTAATCGGCGAAGGACTGAAGCCGTTTCAGTTGCCGCAGGAATGGATTGAGCGCTGGCCTGGTTCGACACCGTTGTTTGGCGCCACGTTCTTCGGCATCACGGGCCTGCACATGTTTCACGTGTTCACCGGATGCCTCTATCTGTTCGTGGTAGCTGCGCGGGTGAAGAAATTGAAGCATGAAGACGTCGAGATCAGCGGGCTTTATTGGCACTTCGTGGATTTGGTTTGGATGTTTGTTTTCCCGATGATCTACATACTGTCGATCGATCCGAAGAAGTAGGCTGAGTACCCTCTCCCCTTGGGAGAGGGATAGGGTGAGGGATTGAGCGCCGAGACAAACCCCCTCCCCAGCCCTCTCCCAGGGGGAGAGGGAGCATGGAGAAACCAATGACCGCATTCGCCGAAATTGAAAATCACTTCGCGGGAAACAACAAACTCTTCATCTCCGTTTGGGTTTGGCTTCTGCTTCTGACCGGATTCGAAGTGTTTTTGGGATATGTGCGCTTGCCGGTCGTCTATATGCTCGTTATTTTGATGGGCGCATCGATCATCAAGGCTGCCTTGATCGTGGCCTATTTCATGCACCTGAGATTTGAACGACTCAACCTGGTGCTGACAATTGTCCCCGCGCTGGTAATCTGTATTTGCCTGCTGCTGATTTTCTTTCCCGATAGTTTTCGAGCGCGCGAGCTGCGCTACAACGGACCAGCGCCAGCGGGAGAGAGTCGTTGACATTAAGTTTGAGAGACTAACCGGATGACATCGCAAGATATGGCCGAAGAGTCACCAGAGAAACGGGAACAATCGATCCTGAACATAGTTTGTTTCGTCGGCGCCGCCTTGTTTCTGGCGCTGGTTGTTTACAATCTGTTCGCCGCCGGCACCGTCATCAGCACCGACGGTTTGTTCTTCACCGTCGTGCCGCTGTTTCTCGCGCTGTGCTTCTTGGTCGTGCCCGGCATGGACATGTTGGCGAAGAGAAAAGCCGCCAAGGCCGCGGAGCTATCAGGAGATTTGGAAACGAGCGAAGCGCACGCGCACGCCGAGCCCGTCGAAGAGGTGCACTTCGCCGGGAGCAATCGACTGTTCATGTCGGTGTGGCTGTGGTTATTGGCGCTGACAGGCTTTGAAGTTTTCCTCGGTTACATTCGTTTGAGTGTCGTTTTGATGCTGGTGATCCTAATGGGTGCTTCGATTATTAAAGCCGCGCTCATCGTCGCTTATTTCATGCACTTGAGATTTGAGCGGTTGAATTTGATTCTAACGATTGTGCCGGCCGTTGTGATTGCTATTTGCTTGTTGTTGGTTTTCTTCCCCGACAGTTTCCGCGCGAAGGAGCTGAAATATTCCGGTCCACCGCCAACCGCTGAAAGTGCCAAGTGAGATGAAACTGCGGAATATTTTTGGAGCTGTTCTGATTGTTGCTCTTGCGTTTTGCGCGGTGGTCTTTACGCCTTCCACCCTCGCTCAATGCGTCATGTGCCGGGCGTCGCTCGGAACGAACAGTTCCTTTATCCGCAATTTCAACATCGGCGTAGGCGTCCTGCTCGTGCCACCGGTTTCGATTTTCTGTACAATTTTTATTCTCGCGTGGCGCAATCGCCGATCGTAAGGTCAGTACCACCTGCATTAGCGGTTGGGTAGAGTTTGATGGAAGACGTAGCTTTACAACTCGGAATTGACATTGAGCGGCGCACGACCCGGGGCCGTTCATGTCCGCGTTGCGGCGGTAAGATCATCCCGTCGCGGCGCGCCGTCTATCAAAGCACCGGCGACCCTGCTGCGATCTTCCCGTCCTGGCAATGTGAACGTTGCGGTTATGAAGAACTGATTGCCAAGCCCATCAAGTCCGCGCCTAAACACGGCGCCAAAGCCGCGGAAGACAAAGCTGCCACCACGCAGAAATCGTCCACCGGAGTTGTTGCCGCGGGTTCCGGGGCATCGCCGGTAATGACTCCCGACAAGCCGCCCGCCGCGCGGGCGCTGCCGGCGCTGAAGGATCAGAAAGGCCGCGCGCTGCCACCAGACGTCAATCGAATGATGGCGGAGATGAATAAGAAAGTGAGCGGTGAGCAGTGAGCAGTGAGCCGTAAGCAGTTTTAAGCGACGGCGCTCACGAAGATCTTTCAAGCGTTAGTTGTGATTTAATGCTGCTGCTAACTGCCCATGGCTTACTGCTCACTGCTTACGGCTTACTGTTCAACGACCCTTATTCAATTCTTCCGCACCTCAACGCCACTCTCAATGCATCCAGCTTCCTGCTGCTGGCGAGCGGTTATTACTTCATTCGTCGCGGCCACGTGCAGGCACATCGACGCTGTCAACTTTCTGCGCTGGCCGCATCAGTGCTGTTCCTGATTTCCTACATCGTCTATCACGCGCATCACGGCACGACGCGATTTGCAGGACAGGGAATCGCGCGGCCGATCTATTTTACAATACTGACGACACACACGGTGATGGCGGTGGTCATCGTCCCGTTCGTAATCGTCACTTTGCGCAGGGCCTTACGCGGCGACTTCCTGCGCCATCGAGCGATCGCGCGTTGGACTCTGCCGATGTGGATGTATGTTTCAATTACCGGCGTAATCGTTTACCTGATGCTCTATCACCTGTATCCGTCGGGTTGAATCTCCCTCTCCCCCTGGGAGAGAGCCGGGGTGACGGAGCGAAGCTAGCGAGGGGTATAAGTGAGAAATATTGTTTTTAAATTTTTCTTCGCTAAACGCCTCACCCTAACCCTCTCCCAGAGGGAGAGGGAATTATTGTGTTGCCAAATCTGAATTGATCAATGTCGAATGACGCTTCAAACTCAAACGGTCAAAATCCCGACTCGGCGGTGGTCTGGCGTCAACGCCGTCCCTCAAATCTTTGGCTGATTATTGTCGCCGCGCTTTTCATCATCGTTCCGTTCCTCACGTGGTATTTGACTTGGTTCGGCCGCGGCCTTTCAGATCAGGAACTGGCGAGCTATCTCAGCGATCAAAACAATCCGCGTCATCAACAGCACGCGCTTTTGCAAATCGAAGCGAAAATCGAAAAGGATGATCCGGCCGCGAAGCAGTTCTATCCGCAAATCATAGCCGCTTCAAAGAGCCCAGTCGCCGAAGTGCGCAAGACGACTGCCTGGGTGATGGGCCAGGACAACAAGGCAGACGAATTCCATAACGCGCTGCTGCAGTTGCTGAAAGATGACGAACCACTCGTGCGCCGCAACGCTGCTTTGCAACTGGTTCGCTTTGCGGATGCCTCAGGCCGTGACGAGTTGCGCGCGATGCTGCGAGCCTACGATGCGAAGTCACCCGTCGCTGGCACGATCGTCGGCCTCTTGCCGGTCAATTCAAATGTTCGCGCCGGCGCGATGCTCGCGCGGATTCAAGACGCCTCGAAAAAACTCTATGAATTTCGTTCACCGCTGGACGGAAAAGTACTGGGCCCACCATCTGTCAAAGAAGGCGACCAGGTCACGGTTGACCAGACAATCGCCCGCGTTCTACCTGACCACGCAACGGTGCTCGACGCTCTGCGCGCGCTCGCCTACATCGGCACGAAGGACGATCTGTCGATTGTCGAAGCTGCGCCGCAGATCGACGCGAGTGCTGACGTTCTCAGCCAATCCACACAAACGGCCAAAGCCATCCGCGCTCGTTGGGGGCAATAGCAGATCTTGTCAGAACCGCCTGCGGTAGCGGGCGGGCAATGTCTTTCTCCACTATCGCTAAACCTCAGGCCCCTCTGGTTTTGCTTATCTCATCGGCCTGTGCTGAAACAATTGTTGCAGCCTGAAAGACTAAGGGTGATGGCGCAAAGTTGCCGGTTGGCGGATTGTTATGATTGCCAGTCGCAACAAACGTGTTGGTAGGAGCAATCTGGTTCACCGAATCCGTCACGTTCCATAGCGAG
>DASQYL010000032.1:0-4071 GCA_035639235.1 Pyrinomonadaceae bacterium
CGTCGAATATCATGATAAATACAACGACCATTTGATTCCCGGCCGGCTCATTCCCAGCCGTCCGTTCGCCCCGGCAGTCGCGCAACCCGGCGATAACGATCCGCACAAGCTACACCTGATCGAAGGTGCGAACGTCCACAACGTCGAGTTGTTCTATTGGATTTATTTCGCGATGACCGGCATGCACGCGCTGCACATGATCATCGGATTGGGAATCATGACTGTGATTTTGATTCTGGCATGGCGCGGCAGGTTCAGTCCCGAGTATCACGCACCGGTCGAAATGTCGGGACTATATTGGCACTTCGTCGACATCATCTGGATCTTTCTTTTTCCGTTGCTTTATTTACTGGGACGACACTTGGAGCATCATTGATCGTTCAGAGGCGGGCTACTACCCGCCCAAAGCCGTCGGGCGGTAGCCGACTCTAAATAATGAGCGAGCACATAGTTCAACCGCGAATCTATATCGTCATCTTCCTGTCGTTGATGTTGGGAACGGGTCTGACTGTGCTCGCCGCGTTCGTCGATTTCCCAGGACCATTGAACGCTGTAGTCGCGCTGACCATCGCGGTCGTCAAAGCCACGCTCGTCGTGCTCTTTTTCATGCACGTGCGGTACAGCGGGCGTCTCGTTTGGCTGGTAATTGCCTCGGCGCTATTGTGGTTGGCGATTCTGTTCGCGATCACGTTCAGCGATTATTGGACCCGTATGTGGCTGGCGCCGCTGCCTTCGTAGGAGCTCACTCCGACGCCACGTACAGACGCCGCTCGCGCACATTAATCACCTTTTCACAGCCTTCGCATCTGAGTTGCAGCGTCGCGTCGGAAGTGCGAATGGTCGCGCCGCAATTCGGGCAGGGCTCTTTGACTTCGGCGGTCGCGAACAGGTCGCGGAGCATGAACATGGGAATAATCAATCCCGCAACCAATAGAGGAATTCCGAAAATCAATCCAATGCTCGTTCCCTGGCCAACGGTCAGGCTAATAATCAAGCCGGCAATAAAAAGAATTAATCCGACTGCCACGCTAAATGAAAATCCGTAAGCGCTGTCAAAGGTTCGGCGCGGCTTTGGCGCTGGCGTCGTTTGCTCTGTCATGTTCATCCCCCGGTATATCGCACTAATTACTCCTTCGAATGAATTGTTGTCAAATGCAACCAGCTAGTAGCAACCCCACGCGGCCGATGCTTTCATTTTTGAGTGCGCCCGCTTGACGGCGCACTATAATTAATGCCGCGAGCGACTGCCGCGATGAAAAGTGGCGTCAAGCCGCCTCTCCTAAGAGCACGGTCGGGCTTCTGACATCTCGATTTTCCTGCTACACTTTCCGTTTTCATACACAGAGGAATTGCTATCTATCTACCATGAATAACGAAACTGCCTTTGAAAAATTCCTGAGCCGGCAACACGAAGAGACGTGGAGTGCGGCGATGGCGACGCTGCTTCGCTCGATTCATGAGGTCGATCGCAACGCGACGCAGATTTGGTTTGCATTCTATCCGTTGTCACTGTTCCTGGCGCTCAACGGCGCCGATGATCGCGAGCAGCTCGCGCAACAGCTGCTACTCCAGGGTGATTACGCACTCGCAGATCAAATCGATACCTCGCATCGATTTCTTTATGGCCATCGATTCTGGCCGCAAGTTAAGCGTGCGGTCGAAGGGCACGCTGAATCGTTCGATGAAACTTATCGATTATCGTTAGCTGATCAGATCATCGCGGTCGCACGCAGCGTCGCCCAGCAAAACAAAATCGATGAGTCACTGCTGGTGGGCATCACCGCCGTCGCTTTCATGACGCTGCGGCAGACGGGGCTCGCGGCCTTCAAAGCTGCGAGTGGCGTGATGAGTCTCGACCAGAAGCAGGCAAAGAGATCCGCGCGGCAGGTTTTGCGCGAGCGGGCGAAAGAAGAAAGCCGCGGTCTGTTTGGCTTCTTGCGCACCGTCAATCATGAATGGACCGTGACCTGGGACGAGAATGACAATCGCGCGAAATACCAATTACGCGAAGGCCAGGATCTCGCGTGGGGCGCTGCTAAGGATCAGTCGCGCGATTGGCGGGCCATCGATCCGCGTCGCGTCGAAGGACCAATCCCTGTTGAGTGTCGCTCGGCATCTTGTGGCACCTGTTGGGTGGGCGTGCTCGGCGGCGCCGAAAAGCTCGCGGACGTCGGCGCGCGCGAAGGCAAAAAGATTAAAGAGTTCGGCTACGTCGATACCGCTGAACCAAAGCCGCTCATTCGTCTAGCTTGCCAGGCGCAAGCCGTTGGGCCGGTTTCGATTGTGATCCCGCCGTGGAATGGACAGTTTGGAAAATATTTGAAGTCGCGCGATGAAAATGAGATCAACTCCCGCGGCGCCGAGATAGCAAACTCAGGCGAACAGCAACTCGATGTAAGACTTAATTAATCAAGCCATTATGACTTTGCGCGTCGAATACATATCTCAGCCAGTTGTGGACCATGCTAGGATTATTCCAAGCCACGATATGGGTGAAGTTAAAGTCAAAGTTGAATTGGAGAATGCAGTCGATCGCGAATTAGTGCTTCGCGGTCAGTTAAGCGAGCCTGATGTTCGCAAGATCACAACGCGTTTGCTTGTGGATAGTGGGGCTATCAGACTCGTTTTACCTCAGGATCAGGTTGAGGCATTGGGTCTCCGTCAAATCAGCAAGATAGTCGTGCGTTACGCTGATGAACGTAAAGAGGAACGCCCGGTCGCCGGCGTTGTTACAGTGAAGGTTGGCGACCGCCTTACCGACGTTGACTGCATCGTGGGCCCGCCGAATAGCGAGCCGTTGCTGGGACAGGAGATCTTAGAAGTGCTCGATCTGCTGGTCGACTGCCCGAATCAACAACTCATACCTCGACCTGAATCGCCCTTGCTACCTGAACTCAAAGTGAAGTGAAGACGCGCGCGCCTTCATATTCACCCCTCCTACTAGTGCTCGGCGCGGCGGTTCTCTGGAGCACCGGTGGGCTTTTCATCAAAGCCACTCATCTCTCAGCATTTGAACTTTCTTTCGGCCGGTCTCTGTTGGCTGCGATCACGATCGCGATCTTCACTCGCGGTGAAGGATTTGGCATCAATTGGATCAGCGCGCTGACTTCGATTCTCTATGCAGCGTTGCTGATCCTCTTCGTGCTGGCGACCAAGTTAACCACCGCCGCGAACGCGATCTTTCTGCAGTACACGGCGCCGGTTTATGTTTTGATCCTCGAGCCCGTCTTCTACAAAGAAAAATTTCGCTGGCGAGATTTGCTAACCGTGGCAGCCTGCGTCGTCGGCATGTCGCTGTTCTTTGTCGGCAAGCTGCGCCCGGAAGATGTGCGCGGCAATTTGCTGGCGCTCGCCTCGGGCCTCTGTTTCGCGCTGTTCTTTTTGCTGTTGCGGCATTCCCAGGCACGCAACGTGAACCGCGCATCATCCACGATCTACGGCAACCTGATCTCGGTGGCGGTCTGCGCACCGGCGTTCGCCGGCGGGCTGCGCCGCGGTATCGCTCCCGTCGACTTTGGCTGTATTGCGTATCTGGGAATCGTGCAGCTTGGTCTTGCCTATTTGCTATTCACGGCGGCGATGGCGCGCGGCGTGAGATCGCTCGACGCGAGCATTATCGGATACGTCGAGCCGGTGCTGAATCCAGTTTGGGTTTTTCTCTTTATCGGCGAGCGGCCATCACGCTGGGCGATTATCGGCGGCGTAATCATTGTCTGCTCGGTCCTGGTCCATACATTGGCGCAGTCTAAGTCGTCAAGGAGTGCGGTCGCGGAGTTGCCGCCGCATGAATGATCGGAATGCGAGATGATATTCGATTAACCCGCGAAGCGGGTGAAAGCATAAGCCTGGGGCGTGAGCCCCAGGACCAACGTCGATACCAAGCCAAAGCCCGTGAAGCGGGCGACAGCTCGTCAAATATAACGTTCATCGAAATCGATTTCGTTGCCTTCAAGAATTCAATAAACTCATCGCGAAATGACGTTCGTTTATGATGGACTTTCTGATTTGCAATGTAACGGCGGACTTCGTCGACGTTGGAATGACTGACCGTAAACGCTCCGTATCCACGTT
>DASQYL010000033.1:0-4597 GCA_035639235.1 Pyrinomonadaceae bacterium
AACTCAGGCAAATGCTCGGTGTCGTCAATCGACAGCGAGACGCTCACTTCAGAGGTAGTCACGACATCGACCGCCGTGTGGTGACGGGCAAAAATGTCGAACAGCGCTCGCAGAAATCCGTAGGCGCCCAACATCCGCGCCGAGGTCACCTGGACAGTTGTGATTCCATTTTTGTGAGCAATGGCTTTGATCGTCTGGGGCGTGCTTTCAGATTCGGCGACGATCAATGTGCCCGCTTCGCGCGGCTCGCGCGAATTACAGACGCGCACGGGAATCGATTTGTCGATCGCCGGTTGAATCGTTTTCGGGTGCAGAACCTTCGCGCCAAAGTACGCGAGTTCGGCGGCTTCCTGATACGACAGTATCTTGATCGTGCGGGCGTCGGGCACCACGCGCGGATCGGCAGTCAACACGCCGCTCACGTCCGTCCAAATCTGTATTTCGCGTGCGTCGAGCGCCGCGCCGATAATCGCTGCCGAGTAATCTGAGCCGCCGCGTCCCAGGGTCGTCGTCACGCCGCGCGCAGTGCTGCCGATGAAACCGCCGAGCACCGGAACCTTCGCTGCGTTCAGCAACGGATCGATTTCAGTGCGAACCTGAGTCGTTGTTTCTGATCGCGGCGTCGCCATGCCGTACGCATCGTCGGTCCTGATGCACGAGCGCGCATCGACGTAGCGCGCATCAACACCCGCTTCAACAAGTGCCGCAGCCAGCAGTTGCGACGACAGATGTTCGCCGTACGCGACGATCTCATCCTGAAGCGGCGGACTCGTCACCGGATGCGCGGCGATGATTTTGTGCAATTGACGTATCTTGCTGCGCGCATCGCCAATAGTGGAAACAAACAGCGTGCGCCGTTCGTTGTTTAAAAGGTCCTGGGCAATCGTGAGATGTCTTTCGAATTCGGAATCCAAAGACTTGCTGGCCGCGCGAGCGTCGCCGTCAATTGCGGTCTGTACGCTGCTCAACAAGGAGTTAGTAAAGCCGCCGATCGCGGATACAACCACGACGGGTCGGGAATTTACGGCAAGCTTGACGATGGCCACCACGTTGCGAATGGCGGCCGCGTCCTCGACCGACGTGCCGCCGAATTTCATGATCGTGGGGCGTTTTGTCATTGATCGAACCAATTGTAACGCAAGCTGTTACCTCGCGTGCAAAATAAGCGTCCCTACTATCCGTATTCGCAGCTCCGGTTCGCCGAGAAGCCGCGCTTGATTGGCGAGTCAGCCGTCCCGTAAAATCTCAAATTGCGCGCAAGAAGATAGAAACGACCAAACCACTGGAATCGATAAACAAATGGCTAGTTTCGACAAAGTATTAACTAAAGTTTTTGGCAGTAGCAATGAACGCTTTCTCAAGAGCATTCGACCGACGATTGCCCAAATAAATGAATTCGAACCTTCGATCGAAAAACTTTCCGACGACGAGCTGCGCCGAAAGACCGTCGAATTCAAGGATCGTATCGCAGACGCAATTAAGGATGCGCGCGACAACGACGATCGCAAGTACCGCGAACAGGAAGCATTGAATGAAATTTTGCCGGAAGCCTTTGCCGTGGTGCGCGAAGCAAGCAAGCGCACGACGGGCATGCGGCATTTCGACGTGCAGATGATTGGCGGGTTGGTTTTGCACCAGGGCAAGATTGCCGAGATGCGCACCGGCGAAGGCAAGACTCTCGTCGCGACTCTGCCCGCTTATCTGAACGCGCTAACAGGTCGCGGAGTTCATGTCATCACGGTGAATGACTATCTCGCGTCGCGCGACGCGGAATGGATGGGCCAGATCTATCGCTTCCTCGGATTGGAAGTCGGCTGCATTCAGAACGACATGGATGATTTCGAGCGCCAGACTGCGTACGGCGCCGACATCACCTACGGCACGAACAACGAGTTTGGTTTCGATTACCTGCGCGACAACATGAAGTTCGATCTCGCGACCTGCGTGCAGCGCAGTCATTATCACGCAATCGTCGACGAGGTCGACTCGATTTTGATCGACGAAGCACGCACGCCGCTGATCATTTCTGGTCCTTCCGAAGAATCAACTGACAAGTACTACCAGGCGAACGCAATCATTCCACAACTCGTGCGCGGGGAAGAGCTTGAAGAAGGAAAGAAGACCGGCGACTACGTCGTCGACGAGAAAAATCATTCGGCCGTGTTGACTGAGGATGGCGTCGACAAAGCCGAGCGCCTGCTCGGCGTTGGCAATCTTTACGATCCGGGCAACATGGAGCTGCTGCATTGCGTCGAGCAGGCCTTGAAAGCGCACACGCTTTACCGGCTCGATCATCAATACGTCGTCCAGGACGGCGAAGTGATTATCGTCGACGACTTCACCGGCCGTTTGATGAAAGGCCGGCGCTGGTCAGACGGTTTGCACCAAGCCGTCGAAGCGAAAGAAGGCGTGAAGATTGAACGCGAAAACCAGACGCTGGCGACCATCACGCTGCAGAATTATTTTCGTCTTTACGAAAAACTTTCGGGCATGACCGGCACGGCCGAAACCGAGGCCGCCGAGTTTCATTCGACCTACAAGCTCGACGTAATTGTGATTCCGACGCACATGCCGATGGTCCGCAAGGATAATCCCGACGTCATCTATCGCACGCTGCCCGAAAAATGGGACGCGGTCGTCGAAGAAATTCAGGAATTGCATAAGAAGGGACAGCCGGTCCTTGTCGGTACAGTGTCAGTTGAAAACTCTGAGCTGATTTCGAGGCGATTGCAGCGCGTAGGTGTGCCGCACAACGTTTTGAACGCGAAATATCACGAACGCGAAGCCGAGATTGTCGCGCAAGCCGGCCGCAAAGGCATGGTGACGATTGCCACCAACATGGCCGGCCGCGGCACCGACATCCTGCTTGGCGGCAATCCCGACTTTATGGCCCGCGAATTTTTGAAAGAGCAAGAGATCGATCCTGACGAGGTCACCGATTCGCAATGGCAACAGGAATATCAGAAAGCGAAGCGCATCATCGAGGCCGAGCACAAGGAGGTTGTCTCGCTCGGCGGACTGCACATTCTGGGAACTGAACGTCACGAATCGCGCCGCATCGACAATCAGCTTCGTGGGCGCTCAGGCCGCCAAGGCGATCCCGGCTCGTCGCGTTTCTTCCTCTCGCTGGAAGACGATTTGATGCGCATCTTTGCCGGCGACAAGGTGAAAGCTTTGATGGCGCGTCTCGGCATGGAAAAAGGCGTAGCCATCGAATCGAAGATGGTTTCGAAACGCATCGCTGCGGCCCAGAAATCAGTCGAAGGCCGCAACTTCGAAACACGCAAACACCTGCTCGAATATGACGACGTGATGAACAAGCAGCGCGAGACGATTTACGGCCTGCGCCGCCAGTTGATGGAAGAGCCGGATCAGCGCGATTTTCTTGTGGGCGATCCCGTGCACCTGGCGGCTGATAGCCAGCGTGCAGGTGTTGCCTACGATCTCTTGTCCGACATAACCAAACAGTATCTCAATCCCGATATTTCTCCGGATAATTGGGATATCGAAAACTACAAAATTCAGATCAAGACGATTTATGATTTCGACACCGATGCTGAAGGCGTCGATATCCCCAACTTATCGTCGGAAGAAGTGACTGACGCAATTTGGCCGAAGCTGAAGGCAAAATATGCTGAGAAAGAAAAACAGGTTGGCGACGAGGCGATGCGCACCTACGAGCGCATCATCATGCTCAACATCATCGACGCGCAGTGGAAGGACCACCTGCTGGCGCTCGATCATTTGAAACAGGGCATCGGCCTCGTCGGTTACGGCCAGAAAGATCCTCTGGTCGAGTACAAGAAAGAGAGTTTCGATCTATTTCAGGCGATGCTCGATCGGATTGACACGACGACGATTCGCTCGCTCTTCAATCTGCAAGTCGTCGCCGAGGAATCGCCCGAAGAAATTGCGCGC
Source organism: Pyrinomonadaceae bacterium (assembly GCA_035639235.1). Taxonomy (GTDB): domain Bacteria; phylum Acidobacteriota; class Blastocatellia; order Pyrinomonadales; family Pyrinomonadaceae; genus UBA11740. The sequence goes on from DASQYL010000033.1 coordinate 3,919, forward strand.
AGACGACTGGCGGCGCGTCGACGCGGCGGCTCGATGCAATTTACCGGACCGAATCAGGGAGCAACAGCCGCTGGTGAAGAAGCCGGCAAAGTAAAAACAGTCGTGCGCGATCAACCGAAGGTCGGCCGCAACGATCCGTGCCCTTGCGGCTCAGGCAAGAAATACAAGAAGTGCCACGGCGCAATTTGAGAGCCTTCGATGAACAGCTTCCAAAATAATTCGCGACAAATCCGGGGCGTGGTGCTTCTGCCGCTAATCGTGTTGGTCGTTGCATTTGGTGCTGCAGGTACGATCCAACAAACTTCAATCGATCCGCTTGAACTCAAACTGAAAGCGCAATACGCAAACATCGAAAAGACTATCTATAGTCCGCCGAGCCTCATGGACTTCCGCCTGGCGAGACTGCCCGGCAGTGCCCAGCCTCCGTACGATGTCAACGCCTACAAGCGACGCCTGCGTGAATGGCAGGATGATTTGGCGCAGGCTTTTGCCGCCGCCGCGAATACCGTCAAGCAGATATTAGACTTGAATCCAACGAACCGAGATTATTGGCAAGACCGGCTGGAGACACTCGAACTCTACTCGCAACCTATTAGCAGCCCGAATGAGCGAAGCGTTTTTGGCGCCAGCGAAATGGAACAATCGGCGCGCATCGTCGAATCGCCAGCCGCTGCGTACA
>DASQYL010000034.1:0-12669 GCA_035639235.1 Pyrinomonadaceae bacterium
GATGGTGTATTGAGGCAGTGCCAGTGGATTGGTGATGGCCCTCATTGTCTGGTAGTCCCATATATATAAAGGAGAGCTGTCACCGACGGCCATTGCTACATTGCCCCACATGTAGGCGACGATGCGGATAATCTTCGAGACCGTCGGCCACAAAAGCGTTAAAGCAATCACGCCATAGAAAAATGGATAGGTCGTCTTGTTGGCGATCTGTTTATCGACAATGCAAGCGATCATAAAGGGCATCGCGAGTTTCAGGGCGAGCGTTAGCGCCGCGCCTAAGATGACGAGAATCAGATCGCCGAATTCCAGCAAGGCTCTTTCAAAATTGAGCCAGGTCATCATCGTTGAGATATTCCACTGAGACACATCGGCCTTTTGGTCGAAGTTCTGTATGGTGCTGTCGGTGTCGACGAGAATGCCCAGAACTGACTCACTGCCTAACTGCACCGGGGTTACTGCGGTCTCTTGCCCATTGACTTTCACCGTGAACAGATTTTGCTGGAACTTGGCATAGGAGTCGTTGAAGCTGTCGCGTTGAGCCAGGTAGAGATTTTGCAGCACAGAGCGTTGACCTGTTTCATTCCCATTGGCGATCTCATAGCCGATTGCGCTCATACCATTGATGATTGCCAGACCCGTGCCCGATAGCATGAAGAACAAGGCCAGTCTGCCAAACCACCAATAGAGATTTGGGCCTTCGCCGTTGTCCTCGCGTATTACGCGCAGCATGGCGAAGCCAGCCAGACAATTTCCGAAGACCCAAGCCAACAACTCGAACCAACCAATCAGCTTCGAGACAATTTCGTTGTTGATGTAGGGGAGCAGCGCACCTGCTCGCTGCGATAGCGCCGCGATGTTGTCGGAAAGAGATCGCACCGGCGACGGAGCTGGAGTCGGGCTGGGAGACTGAGCCTGCGCGACCATCGGCAGCCACAAGATCACCAACAAGAAGAGACAGGAGCTTACGCGTCGAATGTTCATAAACTTGATTCCGTTTCGTTTGCCGCAATCTGTACTGGCTACGGTTGCGGTGATGGTGATGGAGCCGGCACTCCACCTTGTTGAATCGCGTCGAAGATGCTGTCTTTGACGATGTTCAGATTGTTCCAGGCTTCATCCGTGGCTTTGACTTGGTTAGCAATGCGTACCCGCTCTTCCATCGTCAGGTTGTAACGCTTCACTCGGTCCTCGATCTGTGTCGAAAGGTTGGTAATTTGAGTGTCGAGATCGGCGATCATCTTTTCGCAGGAGGCGATCTCCAACTTCAAGTCCGAGATACAGTGGGCACATTGCTCCGCTTGAGGTTTGGCGAGTTCAGCATCCAGCTTGTCCTTCGCTTGTTTCATCTGTGCGGCTGCGCCTGCTTGCCGGGCCTGAGCGGTTTGCAAATCGTGGTAGAGACGAGCCAGAGTCGCATCGAACATCGCAATGCGATTCATGGTGGCGATCTTGTCCTGTTCCTGCCGGCCGATTGAGTTGCGCAAGTAATCTTCAAAATCACGCAGGTCCGCGTCGGGATCGAAAATGCCCGACATCAAACGCGTCTTCATTGACTTGATCATGTTCAGACGAGAAATAATCATCGTCTCGATCGCCCGTTTTAACTGGAAAACGTCTCGCACAGTTTGGCCGATCTGCGCCATCGTGCGCGTGAGGGTGTCGTTATGAAGCACCAGCTTTTCGGCTTGGCCTAAGACGCCCTTCATGGTGCTGAGTTGTTCGGCCAGTTTGTTTATCTCTTCCGAGTATTGCTTCACGCGTTCCAACCAGCGATTGGCTTCTTCAATCTGTCGTTCAATTTGTAGCGAATATTGGGCCGGATCGAAGACAGTGAACTGCGCTTGCACAGTTGAGGGCATCAACACGAGTCCGATTAGCATACCGAGTAAGATAGGTTTGAAGATGTTCATTGCTTTCTTTCTGCTAATTAATGGTTTCACGCAGCAACCTCCAACAGAGATTGATCAATCTCGCGCAGACCGATCGCGGTTAAGCCGCGCGGATACTGCTGCGCCAGCCACCCATGTATCTGCATTTCCGACCATTCGGGATGGTAAGCGGCCACCACCGCGCGGGCATTTCGTTCATCGGCGTTGGTGGTTAGGGTCCAAAGCATAAGAGGACTCAATTCGTGCTGTACCACCTCCACTACCTGATCGGGACCGGTGCCGATGACCATTACGAATTGTGAGAAGCGACCCGGCGCGGTTTTGATATGGCCAATCGCTTCCGCGCCGTTCGCTGACAACTTCGCGTGAGCGACTATCTTTGAGAAGTCACCCAGTTGCTTTCCCACAAAGAGGACGTTTCCAGTTTTCGAGAGAGACGCTACGTCTTCGATATCTTCGAAGGCATGCGTAGCGAGAATTGTGATGGAGTTCTCCTTCGGACCCTTGCGGCCCGCGTGCTGAAGCACCTTGAAGATGAAGGGATACTCTTCCTTGATCTCCCACATCTCGTCGAACAGATTAGCGGTAGGAGCCCGCGTGCCGTCGGCGCGACGCCGGCCAATTGAGCGCGCGACGTGTGCCGCAATGCGATAGGCAAGGGAGAACTTAATATCGCGCGGAAAATCTCTTAGCGATCCCAACTCGAAAACATCGAATGGAGATCTGTTCTCATAGTCGGGATGAGTAGACGCATCCAGCCAGGGGTGACCGATGTAGTTGCTCAAGGCAAGTACCAGGGTCTCTCTACGTTCTCGCACCATTGCGGAATCAAAAGGGTAAGTCCGCAGTTGAGCAATGAAATGAGAGAGTGTCGGTTCGAATAGCGGCCGTCCCGGACCGTTCTGGGAAACGATGTTCTCGTAGACCTGCGAGACCACCGCGCTGATAATGTCTTCAGCAGTCTTATCGTCGTCGCTTACTCGCGCGAGCATCTTCAGGTCGCCGACTACCAGCGCCTTTTGAATCTCGTCAGGCGGCTCGCCTTCTTTTAGGTCCGGGTATGACCAGATGTTGATGGCCCGAATCTCGTCTGGTCGCGGTTGGATGTATCGACCGCCGAGGACAGTAACTAATGGTAATAAAGTCTCTCCGATGTCGATGGCGTTAACGCTCGCGTCGCGCAGACTCGCGAGCATGTCGCAGGCGAACTGAGCCATCAGAATCGATTTGCCGCCACGAGGCGCGGCAATAATCTGAATTAGTGGAGAGGGGATTTGATTGCGGTCGAAAAGATCAATGCCAATCAAACGGCCCGTGACCGTTGAAAGGAGAGTATGTGGCCTTGAGGCTCCGCTCCATGAATCCTCGGTCGGTGTTAAAGCCGCTACCGAGTTGGATACTTCAGTCAGTTCGCGTCCCGTGAGCTTGGTGCTGAGTTCACCGGCAATCACCGATGGATAGAGAGCGCGCAAACTTTCCGGTTCTTCGCGCTCCGCGTTGGCTCCCGGAATTTGCCGGATGGCCGAGACGAGTTTCTCGCACTGTTCGTCCAGCGCATCGATCGATCGCTTCAATTCCGCAAAGTTTCTCGCTCGCTCTGCGTACAAGATCACATAAAAGCGTGTTGGTAAAAGCGACTCGCGGGACCCGGCAACTTCGTCGCGCACTGCGCGCAAGCTTCTGAGCGCTGCTGCGCCTTCAGGATTGTCTCGCCTGGTGAAAGTGCGCTTGACCTGCTTGATGCGCCGATCAAGCCGCTTCGTCTCCTTTTGTTGCTCTGGAAACAGATATTCTGTGACAATCGTGTGCCTAGTGTTGAAGTCCCTGCGGCCTATTAGAGTTCTTAGTGCGTCGGCGGTTACGAATTCGTTTGGCGGAGTAAACATCGAGACCACGGTTAGCGGATGTTCGCCGTGCATCAAATAATTCAACTCACCTGCAATCGTTTCTCCGCACAAGTAGTCCCGTAAATCCCGGCCCGGTTTTTTAGGCAAGAAAGGAACGGAAGTGGCGTTTTGGCAATGACCCATGAAAACCGCTTCCCAGATTTCCTGACGCGAAAACCGGCGCAGCGTAAGCGGCGATGAATTCTCAATCTGGCGCCACACTCTATTGGCGTGGTGATAGTTGCGCTTCTCCTCTTCTAGCGTCCGTCTGACGACGGCATCGTCGGCGGTCCGAGAATAGATTTCCCGCAATCTGCGAAGCGCGCTCGTCAGGCCGACAGTCTTTGCCTCTGCGATCAACGCATTCTTGAAATCAGCCAGCGCACTCATGGTCGAGTTCACGCGCTTTTTTGGCGGCACTCGAATCCACAAAGTAAGGACGCTGCGACGGTAAGGCAATGCTTTGGCTGAATTTTCGATGTAATCGAGATTCGCCGCTTGCAGCAGCGAAGCCAGCATATGAGTGCCATGTTCGGCGCGCGAGGTTATGAGGTTGATAATCGCGTATCCCGGATCGGGAATCGTCGAATATCTAAACTGGATCAGGGTTCGGGGCGGTTTTTCGAAAGCCAACATTCGCGCGAGGTCGTCGTAACGAATGTCGACCAAGGAATCGTCCGCGAACATAGTCGCCGGCGCTTCGACATTGTAGGCGACAGTTAAAGCACCGTCCTTATGTCGAAGGGCGTCATTGTAAATGCCTACGATTGACGAGTCACGCATTCGGCCCGCCGGTCGCCTCAGCCTGCGCGACCGATGTCCGAAATCCACTTCGTCAGCTAATTCGTCGTGAGTAAGAGCGCGTTCCATTGATTTACCGTTTCCTCCTGAAAGCGAGTGTTGTATTCGACTAAGAATGTGCCGGATGTGGTTCTCTGCGGCTCCTCGACGTAGTTGGCCTGGTCATCGATCGCGTTCTTGATGATCCAGTCGCGGTGAAATCTTCGTTTGCGGCCATTGGGAATTGCGCGGTTTTGTCTGTTATGTAAGACGAGCGCCGCGATTCTGTGTTGCAACCAGCGTGGCTGCTTACCGATGCGGATGTAGTTGAAGAAGGCAATGCTGCCGGCCGTGGCGATCAACCATGTCCACATCTGTAACGGGACATAGAGAATCGTGATGCCGAAGAGGACCGGCAGCAGATAACCAGCGCACGAAATCAAAAGCACCGAGAACCAATCGCTGTCGGCCACGCCAAAGCGCACCACTGGCAAGTAAATGTTTGGCCTGATTGGACGTGTTCTCATCCTTCAACACCTCTGAACTGTCTACTGAGGAACCTCAATCGGTCTTTCGAATCAAAACTGGTTATCCAATGGCACGGTGTCGCCTTGACTGAACGCGTAAATAGCGGCGCAGACCCCGCCGAAGGCGAAGCAGGCCGCGCCGGTAACGAACTTCCATGTGGAAAGCGATTCTTTTAGACCGGAGGTAACGATCCCGTAAGCAATGAAGATAATGCCGGCGATGATCATTGCCGCCGCCAGAAAGAAGGTGACGGACCGCAGACTGTTCCCGAGCTGCGAACTGTTGCCATTGAAGAACGACCCGGTCGGCGTTTGCGCCGAAGCAGAGACGACTGCAAGCAGCACCAACAAGACTGTCGCGATCGGACCGTTGAGAGTCTTCACCGCGAAGGCGAGCGCAATCAGCTTGCGCCCGATTTTGGCCGCGCCCGAGTCTGCTAATCCTGGGACACTGGTTGCCGTAAACAAGTTATTCATCTCTCTCACTCCTTCATGAATTCAAATCTCAAATTCTTCTCGCTTACGTGATCGTGTTCACGTTGGCGAGTTCACTTAATGGTCGCGCGTCTCTTCAATCGGCGTGCCACGAGGTTGGCCCATCGGTTGCTCAGGTCGCGTGACTATGCGTTCGAGGCTGATCCGATCAATTTCAATACTGCTTGTATTGACCGCTACGACAATGGCGCAGGTTCAACGCGAGCCTGCGCCATCCCTCCAAGACAGAGCGCGCGAGTTCGATCCGCTCATAGTGGAATCTGCGCGGCGCCACGGAATTGATCCGCGAATTTTGCGCGCCGTCTGTTTCATCGAATCGCGATTTCGAGTCGAGGCAACCAGTAGTAAAGGCGCGCGCGGTCTCATGCAATTCATGCCGACCACAGCCGCTCGATATGGGCTCCGAAATCCTTATGAGCCGAGAGCCGCGATCGACGCGGGAGCCCGTTATTTGCGCGATTTATTGAGGAGATTTGATGGCCGAGTCGATCTGGCGCTGGCTGCTTATAACGCCGGTGAGGGCGCGGTTGAATCATTCCAAACTGGTAAGCCGCTCACGCTTTCGACTGGCAAGATCGTCAACCCACGCGGACTGATCACCGGCGGCATCCCTCCCTATCGCGAGACACAAGAGTACGTGCGATCGGCCGCTTCATTTTTGATTCACAACTCAATGTCAGGAATGACGCGACTCACGTCGCTGAAGCAATCGCGAGGTCATCTACTAGGAACCAGCAAGAGCGATCAGCCAGCGTCGAAAACTACATCGGTGAGGCGACAGTCAGGTTCGCTCTTCATCGAGGTCGAATGAGAGGGTGTGGTCATGGTGGCCACAAATGGGGTGTGACTTTGAGCACACAGGGTCGCCCCCTTCAGGCAGGAAAAATTGCGAAGAGTCGAGCGGAACGAAACTTGTTACAGCGGCGCAGTCGAAAGGAAAGTCGTTAGTTCTTGTTTTGATCTTAGGAGAAGTTCAATGAGTGCCAGCACTGTGGATTTGCAAATACCGGTTGCGACGAATGAATTGGTGATCATCGATCGCAGAGATTCGGAAGAGGACGACACACAGAACAACAGGATCATCTGTTACCGCGATCCCGCCGACGTGCGCACGATTCACCGTCAATCGCGCCTGATACTTTTGGCTTTCATCATCACCGCCGTGGCCATCGTTGGCGTCGTTTACAAATCAATCCAGCGGCCGGATCGAATCGTGGTCGATATGTCATCAGGCCGCACGGTCATGATCAACGACCGCGAGTTCGGTGCGACCGAGTCAGTTAAGTTGGAGAAGGACAAACTACAACTTGCCGACATGGATTATGTCGTCAAAGCCTTCGTTGATTATCTCTACCGTGTCGATCAGCGCTCCCGTTCCAAAGACATTGAAGCGGCTCTCCGACTTATGGTGCCTGGGCAAGCCAAGAAGTTCGCGCAGTATTTGACGGAACAGAAGATTCTGCAAACACAACGGGAAGAACAATGGAATGCGAGTTGGAAACCTGAATACCTTGAACACGCGCCCGGAAAGCCACTCACCGTCAAGGTCTATGGCACTCAAGAAATCGACATGGTGGTTAAGAATGAAAGTAAGCACGCGACCAAACACATTTTGCTGACGGTCGAGTTGTTGCCGGACGCGCCGGAGAACGGCACGTTCCGTCTCGACCGCAATCTCCGCTCGGGCTTTCGCATTAACTCAGTCGACTACAAGGAACTTGGTTCAAGCGAAGCTGAGACGGCGGTAGTCGCTTCGACTCAAGAATAGGAAAGGAAAGAGAAATGAAGATCATATTTTCCCTCTTGGGAATCATCTGTGCGTCGGTAGCGGTTTCTGCTCAACAGCCGACGCCTACACCGGTCAAGCAAATTGTTCGTCCCTGTTGCCCGCATCGATTGCCGAGACGTTTCGGCATACCTGCAAGAGTCAATGCAACGACCGTCGCGCCGCAGCCTTCGGCAGATTTCTTCGTGGGTGAGGCGAAAGTTGACGTTACTAAAGACGAAACAGTCGTCAGGCTGGCGATGGCACAACATGGCAGTGTCCTGATCGAACTGCCCGCCAGCGATGGACCGCGCTACATCATTCCCGGCGATCCTGAAATGGCGACCGTGGATGAGAAAGCACTGGAGAAGAACAAGCGCGCCATCGTCGTCAGGCCCGGCTCACTCTTCGTTTCACCGCCAGCCAACCGGCGGGCACATTCACCAGCCGCGACCGTGACGGTACAGATGCGCAGCGGCCTGGTCGTAACTTTCTTGTTCTATCCAGTTGAAGACCTCGCGCAGAACGTTCATCGCTGTGTTTTGAGTTACAACCGCGATGAGGTTGTGGCGCGACGACGCGCGGCGGGATTGCCAGTTAATCTCGACAATAACATTCAGGAAAGGAGGGAGCAGACTGGGCAGTCCCCCGCGCCTTTTTCAATTTCAGTTGATACAAGTGAGGACACTAAGCCTGCTGATAAAACGACACCGCAGGTCTCCCCGATCTCAAATCAAACTGAAGCGGCTGTGAGGCCGAAAGAGCCAGCCACACCACAACCAACTCCCGCAGATTCGGCTATGAAGAGTGAAAAGCCCGTCGCGACAATTCCGAGCAGCGACGTGGTTCAGACATTCACGCACGAGGCCTTATCGCAGGCAATCAAAAAGCCCAGCCGATTTAAGAACTGGACTAAGGCGGTTCACGGAGTGTCGCTGTCGCTGATTAGACAAGACGATCCGAAGAATGCTTTCCAAGTGGTAGTCGTTGCCGTCAGAAACAATTCCGCTGAGACGCTCAAACTTACTCCGGGCAGTCCCGACCTGCTTCTCCAAATGGTCGATCAGACCGGGAAGCCCCTCAACCTTGAGTCAGTCAAAACTCTTCATATCGAATCGAGCGATTCATCAGGCGCAATTGCTCCCAAATCGACTGCTTATTACGCGATTGCTTTTTCCTCTCCCGTGCTGGGCGTCAATCAGGAACTGAGGATCGTCGTGGCCCAATCGAACGCCGCGGATGAACCCGCCTCAATCAAGCTCGCGACCAGCGGGCGATAAGGAGTCGAAACGATGAATCAGAACGGAAATCACGATCGCGTCGCTGTCGTTGAAACCACTGACCACCAAACAAATGGCAACGGGAAATCCACGTCTTTCTATGATCCGGCTCATCCGGTTCTCAAACCAGCTAATCCGCTCGACACCGGTCGAAAGAAGAGTTGGAAGCGAAGGCTGTTCTCGTTGTCTCTGGGCCTGATCTTCATTGGGGGCGTCTTCGTTGCTCTCTATCTTCTATTAAGAGTCAACCGCGTCAATGTGCGAGTCGATGCCGACTCCCGTCGTGAACAGACCGCCGTGAAACCCAAAACGGATGGCGGGAACTCAGAAAGCGAGTTGACTACTGAAGCAATCGATATGGCTCGGCGAGCGGCAGGTGCTGACAACGCGCGATCCGAGGCAGTTCCGTCTCCGTCGCCAAACGCCTCGCCCATACCGTCGCCTTCATATGTGAAAACAAACTACTCCTACACCGGAAACTCGTCGCCGACAAATGAAGCGATCAATAACGAGGGGAATGGTAACGGCAATCAACAGAACGGCGCAGGAAACGCGCAGCAAGTAAAAAGCGTTGAGTCATTAACGGAAGCGACGATGCAGAGTCATGCGAATTCAACCGTCAGCCTCTTTGTTGATGACGCGCAGCCGAAGTCGTCGCCATCGCCTCAGACTGTTTCAGGCATGAAGATCAACTCGCGACTCAACAACTCTGCGTCGAGTAGCGTGCCCAGGATTCCACCCGCAGTCTTGCCGCCGTTTGGGACCATGCTTCCTGTGCGGACCCAGGGAGTGATCTTCTCGTTGCGCGACAATTCCTATGCGCGCTTGGAATTAATGCGAGATTGTTCCGGTCCAGGCTGGTCACTACCCAAGGGCACAGTTTTCATTGGACGCACCAGCGGAAGCAATTATGACCGCGCATTTGTAAACGTCATTGGTTATGTCGATCCACGCGAGAACAAGCTCGTCAAAATAACTGGCGACGTCTTGGGTAGCGACGGCGCCACCGGCATTCAGGGTAAGTCAATGGGCGTCGATCGAAACCGGCTAAAGCAGACGTTGCGCAAGGTGGCATCGAGCGGTCTGCAAGTCGCGGGTGTAATGTCGGGAGCGCTCGGACGCGGGACGGTCATTCTTGATCGCTCGGGATATAGATTGCCCGACGAGGTGCGCGGCTTATCCGGCGCGCGCAGCGACCGCAACGCGTTCGTAAAGGTAGCCGCAGGCCAGTCGGCCTACGTCATGATCGCCGATTTGCCGAAACCTATGCAGGCAGTTGATGCGCCGGGCGACGATGAAGTCGCGCGCGCAGCCGTCTCTCTCACTGATCGGGAAGTAATGGAATTGATTCTTTTTGGTTCGCCTGAAGACATCCGTGCCGCTACTCCGATGATGACTGAGGAACAGAAAAAGCTCGTACTCAAAACACTTACTCCCGAGGATGAAAAGCGATGATTCCCTCTGATCCTAAGCGTGAAGTCATTGATCCGCGTCGATTAGTGCGCGAACACGGACGCGACGCGTTGGCGGAACTTGTAGCGCGTGAATCCGGTTACATCTTTCAGGCTCGACCGCTGAAAGATCTTTGCCAGTCTCTCAAATCGGGGATGCCATTACTCGCTGAAGGTGAACGCGGCGGCGGCAAGACGGAGATGGTTGACGCTCTCGCCTACACCTGCAACCGGCCCTACTTCGAGCTTCAGGGAATGGAAGGCCTGAGCCTCAAGGACATTCTCTTTGAATGGGATGAACAGGCGCAGAACAAATTCGTCGTTCAAGCTGTCGAGACGGGTGCATTGACACTCGACGAGGCGCGGCGACAGCAATGGCGCAGCGAATTCTTAAACCTGGGAGAGATTCTGAAGGCCTACGACTTTCTCGCGACGACGGGTGTTGCTCCGGTCGTAAAGCTTGATGAGTTTGAAAAGCTGCCTCAGGTTTGCCAGGCATTTTTCTATCAACTATTCACTGACGGCCACGCTTCTATCCCACGTCTTGAGGAGAACAACGGTCAGATAGGTGTGGCCAAATTTGACGAAAAGCCGATCGTCGTCCTCACCTCGAACAATCAGCATGTGGTTCATCCGCCACTGCGATCGCGCTGCGTCTATACGAAAGTGAGGCTGCCCACCGACTTTGAGGAAGCAGAAATTCTTCGTTCGCGGGTGCCGCAAGCCAGTCCCGATTTGTTGACGCAAATCGTCAAGCTCGTCCGATATATCAGGCTAATGATGCCCACGGTAAGAGATAAGCCCGGTCTGCGCGAGTCGATCGCATTTCTGCGCTCGCTCATAACCGAGGGCATCGAGACGCTATCGGCCTCAGTAATTGACGATCACCTTGGGTTCATTGCTCGCAACGCCGATGATCTCGCAAATCTTGAACTTGGTTTGCTGCGTCTGGAGCGAGCGGCACATACGGGTGATTCGGTGATTGAAGAAATGATCCGAAGGATCTTCATCGAACCAGTCATTCGACTTCAGGAGGCGGCATGAGAGCACGCGCACATGGAAATATCTGGCCGCTTGTCTCGGTCGCCGCCGGCGCATTTTTCATTCTCGTCATTCTGCCTCTCATCCTCCACCGGGGCCAGAGCGCGCGCATGGCTACCGTCGATCCGCAAGTCTCGATCGGAGATTTTGGAGTCGATTCATCCGCAGTCCCCATTACTCCGGTTTATCGTTGGCCGGATAGCGAGGTGCCGCGCACCGCAGAACGACTGCGAGATGTTACTGCCCTTGCGGTCGCAGCGGTCACTTATGTCACGGAAGGCGCAATCAAAGGCCACGCGCCGCATGATATCGGCGAGATAGTGGCGGCAATTGTTGAGCGTCAGCTAATACCGGCGGAATGGATCACAAATCAGCGGGGCGTGTTACAGATGCCGCGCGGCACAATACACCTGCGCTATTCACCCGACAATCTGCAAATCGAAGTTGTGTCCGTGCCGAACAAACGAGGGGACGGACCCGCAATCCTGATTCGGGTTCCCGATCCAGAGAATCCTAATGACGGAGCGAGATACTTTGAATCGACCCACCTTGACGGCATCATTTATCCAGATCCGTTTGCTCCGATTGCCGAGATTGTGACTTCGGGTTGGCAACCGCGTAACTACCAACAAAGCCAGCTTCCCGATGAACAGCGAGCGCAAGTTGAATACTGGGCCAATAGTCAACCTCGCAGATGAGAGGTATTCGTCATCATGAGTTTTCGCGCCAGAGTCGAACGAATCGACGCCGACTATTTCATTCCGCGTCCGGCAGATGAGCCAGACTTGGATTCATTTCACGCGGCCACGCGGTTCCTGCGAGACGCATCCCGAGGCGGCACGCTGATTTTCAGCAGCGCGATTGCCGGCTACTTGCTCTTTCGTTCCGGCCAAATTCTCAATCTCGAATTCAAGTGGATGACGTTTGTGGTTATGGGAGCGCTATTTGTGAGTCTGATCGGCATCTTTGAATCGATGTCACTCGCTTACCCTTACTACTCGATCAACCAAAGACTGACTCACGGCTCAGCGCGATGGGCGAGTATTGCCGATCTGAAAGCTCGCGGTCTGGCTCATCGATCCAACGAGCCTTTGCCTCGCGGCACCGTGCGTCTTGGCCGGTTGAGTTCGGCTCTTAGCTTTCGTCAATACGATCTCGTTTTGCCCTTGGAACAATTGCTGGTTCACACCGGAATATTTGGTCCTTCCAATTCGGGGAAGTCGGCAACTTTTTACATGAACATTTTGCGCGATTGGGCACAGACGGGTTCGGCCCTGGTAATGGATATCAAGGGAGAACTCTACGCGCACACGGCCCGATACTATGACCAGGTTTATCGAATCGATCTTGAGAATCCCGATCTGTCAGACCTTTGGAATCCGTTACCCCGCTGTTTGGGAAATGGCGAGCTGGCCCATTCTTTGGCCTCGATCGTGGTCGGTTTTGAGCCGGAGAATATGAAGGTCAACGACGCCACTCACTATTGGATCTCCGGCGAGACGGCCTTGATGAAGGCGCTCTGTCTTCATCTGCCGACAATCGCCGTCAATCCGAC
>DASQYL010000035.1:0-19338 GCA_035639235.1 Pyrinomonadaceae bacterium
GAATCGTTCCGCCGCCTTGCTTTGAATCTTGATGTGGTCATCTTGTTTGAATGAAACGCGCATTGACGATCGCCTACATGCTCTTCACGTCGGGAACGTTGTCGGGTTGAACTTGCGAAGAAGGGTGTCCGCCCTCCGCAACTTAACAGGGCTCCAGAATAAGGACACCGAGCTGCGGCGTGAATCCTCGTTATTAAGATTCTCGTGTCTGATTTTTAGAGACAGGCGGGGTTGGCTATGGTGCGTAACGTCGCCGAGTTAAAGCCATTTAGCGAATTACGACCGCACAGGCAGGCTCCAGCCCACGAATCAATCGACCAATTTATTTTGGATAGCGTAGTGAGTAAGTTCGGCGTTCGTGCGCATGCTCATCTTTTCCAAAATCCGCGCTCGGTAGGTGCTGATCGTGCCAACACTTAACTTCAGCAGATCGGCGACCTCGCTCACAGTCTTGCCCGAGGCGATCAGGCGCATCACTTCAAACTCGCGATCGGAAAGCAGTTCGTGGGGCGCATGGTCCTGATCTCTTCGAAGATCTATGACCAGCCTTTCTGCTAGAGCGGGGCTCACATAATGTCCCCCCGTGCTGACTTTATTGATAGCAGTTGCCAATTCTGCGCGTGAGCTGCTCTTTGTAACGTAACCATCGGCGCCAGCCTTCAAAGCGCGCCGCGCGAATAGTTCTTCGGCGTGCATGCTCAGGATCAGCACGGGGAGTTTGGGCCGGACTTGCTTTATTTCCTTCAAGACTTCCAGCCCATCGCGGCCGCCTAACGAAAGATCAAGCACCACAATATCCCAATCCTGCTCTCGCACCCGCTGAAATGCCTCGGCTGCGGTGCTCGCTTCGCCGAAGGTCACGAGACCGGGTTGTTTGTCAAAAATCCTCTTTATTCCGGCCCGGACTACTTCATGATCGTCAACCAGGAGGATGTTCTTCATCGCTGTGGTCCCCTTTATGCGATTTCGTCATAAGCCTGACCCACGAGATGAAATGTTGGCGCCAACAAAATGGCTAACTGGTGATCGGAATGTGCAAAATGATCTTGGTACCTCGTCCTTCAGCGCCCTCAATCTTGATTGCGCCCCCCATGAGATGCGCACGTTCCCGCATCCCGAGAATCCCTAATGACTGCGCGTCAGATTTCTCGTTCTCAGTGAACCCTCTACCGTTGTCCTCGATTGTCAGTGAGAACTCGCCGCCATCCTGTTTTAATTGGATCGTCACGTCTGTTGCCCCGGCATGCCGCAGGATATTCGTCAGGGCTTCTTGCAGGATGCGAAAGACAGCGATCGACTGCTCGCTATTCAAATCGATCTTCTCCACCGAAGATTTGTACTGCACGGCGATACCCGTTCGGCTTTCAAACTGGCGCGCCTGCCATTCGATTGCCTCAACCAATCCGAGTTCGTCCAGAGCCATGGGCCGCAACTCAGAAGAGAGCCGTCTGACAGTGTCGAGAGTCGCTTCGGTAAGCGACATCATGGCCTCAATCTTCTTGCCCAGGACTGCGACCTGCTCGATCGCTTTGGCTTCGGCGATGGCTTCACCAACCTCTTCCAGATCCCATCGCAGACTGGTCAAAGATCCTCCGAGTTCGTCATGAATCTCGCGCGCGATGCGAGTGCTTTCCTCCTCGCGCACGGAGTGCAGTCGCGCTGAGAGCGCGCGCAACTCTCGGTTGTAGCGTTTGAGTTGCTCTTCGGCGCGCACACGCTCAGTAACATCCTCGTTGACGATGACAGCCCCGACGATTTTCCCCTCATCGCGACGAATGGGCGCCGCTGAGTTCTGCATAATCTTTTGCTGGCCGTCGTACGTTTCGATGTCAATCAGCTCGTTCAAACTTGTCTCCCCGTTTAAGAGTGCTCGCACCGAAGCCCACTCCTTTGGCGCAATCCTGTCGCCCGAGTCATGCCAAAAGCCTATGCTCTGTACCCAGCGTCGCTCGCCGGAGACAATGGTGTCGCCACCCCAAATGCGCTTCGAGGCATTATTAACGAGAACGATGTCGCCAGAGTGATTGATTACAGCGACCCCCACTGGCAGGGTCGCCAACACTAGTTGCAGAAGTTGCTGGCTCTCTCGGAGCGCATTTTCGGCCCGTTTAAGTTCGGTAATGTCCTGCACGGTGCCGAACATGCGCACCGGGCGGCCAGATTCGTCGTAAGCGATTTCGTCCCAGGCGTGGATAAATCGAACCTGGCGGTCTGAAAGAACAATTCGAAATTCGTGGTCGTAACGGTGCTTCCCCTGGAGTGCGTCATGCAACGCACGTTCTTGTGCTGCACGGTCATCAGGGTGCACCATCGCTTGCAGTTCAGCGTGCGTGAACACCCGCTCTGAAAAACCGAGAATTAATGAGGTCGATTCTGAGACGGTGATGCGGTCGGCGAGAAGGTCACGCTCCCAATAGCCGATGTGCGCGAGGCGCTGGGCTTCCTTTAATTTCGCCTCGCTCTCCTGCAGGGCTTCTCGCACAAGCCTGCCCTCATTGATGTCAACGCCGGTTCCATACCAACGAAGAATATTTCCTTTATCGTCTATGAGCGGTACGTTGCGTATCAAGTACCACCGATATTCGCCGTTGGGATAACGAAGGCGAGCCTCACTCTCCATTGGCTGCCCCGTGGCCAAAGCCTCGCGCCACTTGTTAACAAAACCATCGATGTCATCCGGATGGACGACGGTCGTCCAATTCCAGCCCATTAACTGTTGGGAAGAAACTCCTAGGACCTTCAATAAACGCTTATTCGCGAAATCGACGGCTCCGTCCGGCAAAGCGCACCAAACGTTCGCCGGGATCGTATCCACGACGAGACGCACTTCACTTTCGATTCGTCGAAGATTCTTTAATTCTGATCGAGCCTGCAAGAGTTCAGGAGTTTCGAGTATCTGCCACCTGCCGCGCCGTCTGCTTAGAACAAATTGGTGAGCTCGCGCTATGTCCAACAACTCAGCAGCTCCGCTTCCTCCTATCGGGTAGGTGCACGAGGCGATGACACGTAAGCTCGGGTACAACTTGTCGACCTCTTCTTCAAAGACAACCAGGTCTTTGTCGTCATCGTTATGGTATAGCCACGCGGGACTTCCGTTGACTCTCATCCCGACATAGCCTTTGGCCAAAGCACCATTGACTTTATGTTCAAACCGACCGGCAACTTGCTTGAAATCAAACAGACCTTTCTCCAGAAACCACTCATCGTGGTTGACGAGTTCTATATTCCCTTCAGTCAAATGGCGACCAAGATCGGGAAGAGCTTTTCGCAAGGCCCGTGTTGCCTCTGGCACTGTTAGCAAGTCGGAGTTAGAGATAATCCAGAGACAGAACTCTTTGCTTTCCAATCCGACTTTGAAAAAGGGGACCAAAATGTCGAGGAGGTCTTGCGTTGTTTCGTAGAAAGTGCAGAAGTGAGTTCCCCAGGGTACGTCGCCGATGACGCTGATGCCTGTCTTTCGGAACTCTGTTGCCAAGGGTCCGACCTCCAATTGATTAGCACGACCGCCGGAGGATCTTTTAGGAGTCGCTCGAGCCGAGTTTCTGAGCGGCGCGGGCTTTAATGCTCAAGCTTTAGTTGCGGCAGATTGTACCTCAATGAGGCGCTTGTAGTGAAAAAATGCGAAGAGGCTTGTTGAGGCGGATAGAACAACTCGGGTCCTGGCGTCCGTAAGAATTCATTTGTAATTAAATCTCTCGTAACCAGCCGGTAACATCACGCTACTACAATGTAGCCTCCGCCGAAGATCAAATTGACTTACGAAGGAGGCCACGCAATGACGCTATTGCAATTCGAGGAAGTGTCTTCGGACGACGATCTCCTGGCTGGGCAAGTGGGTCAGATCGTCAAGTGTAGCTGGTGTGGCGGGATTATCCGTCTCGATGGTCATGAGCTTGACCTGGCAATGTGCCAGTCCTGTTACGATCGCATGCTGGCTGAATTTCTGCGCGCACAACACGAAATTCAACAGCCTTTGGCGAACGCCAGCGATCGTTAGGAACGGCTACACCATCGGCGGAAACCTATTTCGGTTCTCGAGTATTTCTTTCTGTAACTTAGTTGCCACTGAACGTGATTCGGCCCGGCACTCTGGTCCTTATGAGAGGCCGGGCTGAATTGTTCCAACAAGCAGAAGGAACTCTCACTGAAAAGATTTAATGTCGATTTTTGTTTTACCTCACACGATGTTAACCCTGATCGGATAGATCTTTCGGATGGCACAGGAGGCGACACAATGAAAACTAGAAATGCATCGCCGCTGATTATGGTAGCCGACCGCGACGAGTTGGAGCGGGCCCAGCTCAAAGCCGTTTTGAAACTGAAAGGATTTCGCGTTCTGGAGGCGGCAAGCGGCCCCCAGGCATTCGAACTCGCCACGGAGCACCGACCAGACCTTCTGCTTCTGGATTTGCAGCTGCCATTACTGAGAGGAGCCGAAGCTATATCACAAATCAGAAGAGAACCATGCCTGCGCAGAACGCCTATCATCACCGTCTCGAATCATGCAAACGGTAATAGGAACCTGCCTTTAGATCCGCTGACCGTGCACGCCAGCCGGCCAATCGAGTTCACCCGACTGGATTTGTACTTGGCGCAGTTTCTTCCAAAAGCGCGTTCGTTTGCCGCGTAGATCGGGCGATGCCGTTCGGACGATCAAGGCAAAACGTCAGGCATACGAACACCGGGCTCGATCGGCATAACGTTAATTGACCAACGAAATTACTCGGTCTATTACGCTTCGCACCACGAACGGTTTGGTGATGTAATCGGTCGCGCCGGCTGCCAGGGCGCTCGCACAATCGGCCGGCGAGGTCTTGGCAGTCAACATCACAATTGGTGTCGTCGCGGTGGATGGCTCCCGCCTAAGGCGGCGACAGACCTCAACGCCATTCATTCCCGGCAAGAGAAAGTCGAGCAGAATCAGTGAGGGTGGATCTTGATCGAGCGAAGCCGCTAGTCCGGCCTCACCATCCTGAGCAATGCGAGCTTCGAAAGCCTCCTTTTCGAGGCCATAACGAAGAATATCAGCAATGTCGGGATCATCTTCGATTATTAGAATTGGTCTAGCCATTTAGGTCCCCTTTCGCACGGCTGGGCAGAGACGCGCCAGCCAGGTCTTTCGGGGACAGGATTCATTAAGTCTAAAACACTGTCGTTTCATCAATGTAAAGTGGCCGTTAATTCGGCGTGAAAAATGGACGGTATTCAATTGAGCGAATGATGAGCGGCGCCCGCGATCGGTTCTGAAATATTCTCCGATCTTGAAACGGCACTTGCTTCCCCATCCCCCCGCGGCAAATCGATCGTAAACAGGCTTCCTTCTCCCAGCTTTGATTCAACTGTTACTTCGCCACCATGAGCCTTGGCCAGATGCTTCACAATTGCCAAGCCCAAACCCGTTCCTCCCAAGTCTCTTGAACGAGCGCGATCGACGCGATAAAAGCGTTCGAACAGGCGCGGCAGATGCTGGGAAGGAATGCCGTCACCGGTGTCTGCGACCATGATCCGATCTCTTTCACCTGAGGAGTGTTCGATGATCACTCGTCCATCCTCGCGGTTGAACTTAATGGCGTTGTCGATCAAATTTGTCAGCATCTGTTCCAGCCGGCGAGGATCCGCGTAAACAACAACAGCTGGGTCCACCTGGTTCACGATTGCTACCTGACGCGCCTCGGCCTTGGCTATTACTGAATTTATTACGTCGTTCACGATTGGGCGAAGCTCGATCTCTTCCGGGGTGACCTGGACTGTGCCGGCCTCGATGGCGCTGAGTTCCAGAATGTCGTCAATCAAACCGTGCATGCGCGAAGCGTTCTTGCGAATTATCTCTAGAAACCGCAGATTATTTTCCTTATCGTCGAGGCCGCCAGTCTCCAACGTCTCAACAAATGCCAGAATCGCAGTCAAAGGTGTGCGCAACTCATGTGAAACATTAGAAAGAAATTCCTGCCTTACTCGCTCCAGACGCTCCAGCCGCGTGATGTCGAAGAAAACACCGAGCGCGCCATGGGTTCCCAGGCCATCGACGTCCGTCAAGGGTACGACGCGCAGATCAAACATTCTTCCCGCGGCGATCTCTACTCGAAGGCCGGATTGCTCGGTTCTGGTTTTGATTGCGTCGAGGAACGCATTGTAGATTTGTGTATTTCTGGTCAGGCTGGTGAGTCGTTCGGAGTTAAGGCGGGCGGCGGCGAAAGGAAAGAGTTGATGAGCCGCGCGGTTTGAGGCAACTACTTGCAGATCCTCATTCACCACCAGGAGACCTTCACGCATGCCATTCATCGTAGCGTCAAACAACTTGTTTAGCGCGAACTGTTGTGCAGTTTGCTTGTCAACGCGGTTTGCGGCACCGGCTGCGCTGCTTGGTTTCCTCACGAAGGCTGCTTTAATCAGCCACCCAATTGCCGCAGCCAAAATCATCACGACGAAAACTCTTGAGCTGAAGATTGGTATGAGCAGAACACTCAAGACAAGTGCGAAAAGAATCGCGATTAATAGGCGGGTAGAACGAACCGACATTTGTTATTACGAGGCATCAGCTGATTGCGAACGGGAACAGCCGGTAAAGCGATAGCCAACTCCGACAACAGTCTCAATGCAATCGCCACAGTCACCGAGTTTCTGACGTAACCTGCGGATGTGTACGTCAAGAGTTCTCGTATCGCCGTAATAGGCGTTGCCCCAAACATTATCCAGCAACTGCTGGCGAGGCAAAACCCGATCCGCGCTCTTGGCAAGCACTGAGAGCAAGGTGAATTCTTTGTTGGTTAATTTTACCTTCTCGCCCCGGCAGGTTACGCGCATGTCAACGAAGTCAATCGTCAACAAATCGTCTTCGTACTTCTTGTCGGCGCTTTCATCGACGCGGCGCAACACGGCTCGCACTCGCGCGAGCACTTCTTTGACGGAGAAGGGCTTGGTGATGTAGTCGTCAGCCCCGATGTCTAATCCCGCAATTCGATCGGATTCGGAAGACTTGGCAGTCAACATGATGATCGGTGTCCGCCGAGTCTGCGAGTCGCGCCGAAGCCGGCGGCACAGTTCAATACCGCTAATGCCGGGAAGCATCAGATCGAGCATGATAAGGACCGGAGGGTTTTCTCGGTTCAAGGCCTCCGCGAGACCCTGTTCCCCGGTGGCAGCCGTAACCGTAATTAACCCGTCGCGCTCAAGATTGAAGCGGAGACTCTCGGCAATATCCGGATCATCTTCAACGATAAGAATTGGTCGTGCCATATCAGTGAGCGTGTTTGATAATCGCCGCCTCGGCCATGTAAACGGTCAGTTCGCAAATATCTGTCGCGTAGTCGCCAATCCGCTCGATGTGCTTGGCAATAAACAGCAGTCGCGCATCGCGCGTGGCAGTTTCAGGATGCGAGGCCATCAGCTCGATCAAGCTGTGAAAGACCGTGTTGTAGAGTGCATTGATGTCCGCATCCCGCTTAATGACTTCACGCGCCGTACTGGCGTCGCCGGAGGTAAAGGAATCCAGAGCGCCATGGAGCAACTTCACGGCGTGTTCTCCCATGTCCTGAAGCTGCGCGTTGGGCTTCAATTCCGGCTCAAGATTCAGGGCAATGACGGCGCGCGCGATGTTACACGCATGGTCGGCGACCCGTTCCAGAATTGGCGCCATCTTCGCGACCGACATCACGAAGCGAAGGTCACGAGCCGCTGGTTGGCGTAGCGCGATGATGTCAACACACTGCCGATCGACATCGACTTCTAATTGATCTATCTGATCATCGTGGTCGAGTACCTCTCGCGCCAGTGAGTTGTCTCGCTCCGTGAGCGCATTCATGGCCCGCTCCAGCGCTCTTTCAGCCTCACCGCCGAGCAGCAAAACGCGATCACGAAGCTCATTCAGCTCATCATCCAGGTGTCGGTGATATTCCATCAACGTGTCCAGCTTTCACTCGCTTGTGGATTTGATCTCCATTCTAGTATCGCACTCTCTAGTCATCTACCTAAGAATCAGCCAAATCGTCCCGTGATGTAATCTTCAGTTACCTTATCGTCCGGCGCCGTAAACATTTTCTCGGTGGTGTTCACTTCGATCAGTTTGCCGAGCAGGAAAAACGCCGTTAAGTCAGAGACGCGCGCCGCCTGCTGCATATTGTGCGTGACGATGACGATCGTGTAATCCTTTTTCAGAGCGAAGATCAACTCTTCGATCTTGCTCGTCGCTATCGGATCGAGCGCCGAGGCGGGTTCATCCATCAGAATTACTTCCGGTTTGATCGCTAGTGCCCGGGCAATGCACAAGCGTTGTTGCTGGCCACCGGACAATCCCAGCGCAGAGGACTTCAGGCGATCACTTACTTCGCTCCACAGCGCGGCGTCCCTTAGCGCCTGCTCAACTCGTCCTTCCAACTCAGACTTCCCATGCGTCACCTGATTGATCCTTAGACCATATGCCACATTATCGAAGATCGATTTCGGAAATGGATTTGACTTCTGAAAGACCATTCCCACCCGACGACGCAAATCGACAACATCCGTGCCGCCGGCATAAATGTCCTGGCCATCAACCAACACTTCCCCTTCGACACGCGTTCCCGGAATCACATCATTCATCCGGTTAAGAGTGCGCAAGAAGGTTGACTTGCCGCAGCCGGAAGGCCCGATGAAAGCCATCACAAATTTTTCGGGCACCTCGAGCGAAATATCGTGCAACGCCTGCACGCGGCCGTAATGAAAATTTAGATTGCGCACGGAAACTTTCGGCGCCGGGGTCGATGGCACTGACGGCTCATGACGTCGTGCCGGCATGGAAAATTTTGCGGCAATGGTTGGAGTTGGCGTGGACATTGATCTGTTCAGAATTTCTTGCGCGTAAAGAACCGCACCACGATATTGATAGATAGAATTAAGACCATCAAAACCAGCGTTGCCGCCCAAGCTTGTGCGTGCCAATCGTCGTAAGGCGATTGGGCATAATTAAAGATCTGCACAGTCAATGACGCGATCGGTTCATCCATGCGGTAGCTGAAGAATCGGCTTCCAAACGCGGTGAACAGAAGTGGCGCGGTTTCTCCCGAGACCCGCGCGACCGCGAGCATTGCTCCAGTCGCAATTCCTGAAGCTGCCGCTGGGATGACGACGCCGAGAGTGACTCGCCACTGCGGCGCGCCGAGAGCCAGCGCGCCTTCGCGTAAGCTGTGCGGCACGAGCTTGATCATCTCCTCAGTCGTGCGGGCAACGATTGGAATCATGATGAGAGCCAGCGCTACACCGCCGGCGAAAGCTGAAAAATGTTTGAGCGGCAGAACGATAATCGCGTACACAAAAACGCCAGTGACAATCGAGGGAATGCCCGTCAGCGTATCTACGACGAAGCGCACCAGCGTGGCCAATTTTCCCTGGCCGAACTCGGCCAGGTAAACCCCCACGGCTATACCGACCGGCATACCAAACGCGGCTGACATCAGCAGCAACACGACCGTTCCCACAATTGCGTTTCCGATCCCACCGCCTTCGCCAACCGGACGCGGGCTGTCGGTCAAGAACCGCCAGTTGATCGAACCGACTCCCTGCCATGCAATATAAAGAAAGATGATCGCCAGAATCGAAATTGCGAATAGCGTGCAGAAACCGGTGAATGAAGTCATCACCGCGTTGATAACCCGCCGCTGACGATCAGCTCGGGAGATTGCCGTCATGCCGTGGCTCCGCTTCGTCTCGTAACATTCCAAACCAGCAAACGCGCGATGCCGTTCACGATGAAGGTCACGAGAAAGAGAATCAGTCCCAATTCGACGAGCGCGCTTAGATACAGATCCTGCGTGGCTTCAGTGAACTCATTCGCGATGGCCGAGGCTATAGTGTACGACGGCGCGAAAAGAGAGGCGCTAATCTCAGGGCGATTGCCAATCACCATCGTGACCGCCATGGTTTCGCCCAGGGCGCGACCTAGCCCAAGCATCACTGCCCCGGCGATTCCCGGCGCTCCATTAGCCAATACGACCCGCGTCGTTTCCCACTTGGTGGCGCCCAAAGCCAGCGCAGCTTCGCGTTGCGAATCGGGCACCGCGGCCAATACATCGCGGACGACGGCAGTAATAATTGGGGTAACCATGATCGCGAGAATAATTCCGCCGGTCAGCAATCCAATCCCGGTGATCGATCCGCGAAACAACGGCAACCATCCGAACCATCGCGCTAAGGGAGGCTCCACGTGTACCCGAAGGAATGGCGCTAAGACGAAGATTCCCCAAACGCCATAGACAACCGAAGGGATCGCCGCGAGCAGTTCAACCAGGAAGGTTATCGGCCGCGAAAGAAAGACAGGTGCTTGCTCAACCAGGAAGACCGCTATGCCCAACGAAAGCGGAACCGCAATCAGCAAAGCAATCAGCGAGGAGACTAACGTTCCGTAGATGAAGGGCAGCGCGCCAAAGTCGCCCTTAACCGGATTCCATTGTCTGCCGATTAAAAATCCAAAGCCGAACTGCTGGATTGAAAGTTTCGATTTCGCGGCGAGCGCGACAATCATTCCGCCGACGATAATTAGGACCAGCAATGCAGCAGCGAACATTAATCCGCGAAAGAGCGCATCGCCGGTATTCCCTGTAGGCGATAGGGCAGATCGCCAGCGACTTATCAAACTCATCTTTTCTAACGTACTCGCCACTGTGAATTCGCTTTGGTCTATCTCAGTGACTTTCCGCCAGAGCTGATCGAGTTGATTTTCTGCTCGGCGCGCTTGACGATCTCGTCAGGAAGAGGTGAGTACTGGAGATCCTTCGCAAAGGCCTCGCCGTCATGAATTGCCCACCACAAAAAATCGACCAGCGCCTTGCCTTTCGCAGCATCCTTCTGATCTTTGTAGGCAAGAATGTAGGTGTAGCTGGAAATCGGGTAAGCATTTGCTCCGGGCGCATTCGTAATCGATACCCGCAGATCCTCAGGCGTGGACGCTGCCGATCCGGCTGCCGCCGCGGTCACGGCTTCAATCGAAGGTTCGACGAAATTGCCGCTCGCGTTCTTGATGAGCGCTGCCGGCAATTTGTTCTGCACTGCGTATGCGAGTTCGACATATCCAATCGTGTTGGGCTGTTGTTTGATTTGGCCGGTAACGCCTTCGTTACCTTTGCCGCCTTGCCCAACGGGCCACTGCGGCGACTTATCAGCACCGACTTTCTGTTTCCACTCGGGACTCACCTTGGCAAGGTAATCAGTAAAGACGAATGATGTGCCGCTGGCTTCCGCACGATGCACGACGGTAATGTCGGCGGCGGGCAAATTTACATCCGCGTTGTCAGCCTTGATGCGGGCATCATTCCACTTCGTAATCTTCCCAAGAAAAATATCGGCAACCACGTCAGGCGAAAATCGCAGCGGTTTGGCCACACCTTGAAGGTTGTAAGTAATGACCACCGCCCCCAGGACCGTCGGAATGTGAATGAGTTCGCCCGGGGCACCCTTCATCTCAGCATCAGTCAGCGGCGCGTCCGAGGCGCCGAAGTCGACCGTTTGCGCTTGAATTTGCTTGATGCCGCCGCCAGATCCGATGGATTGATAATCCATCTTCACGTTCGGATGCAGTTTGCCGAATTCACTCAGCCACTTCTGATAAATAGGATTGGGGAAAGTGGCTCCGGCGCCTTGCAGCCGAACTTCGCTGTTGGAACCGCCGCCCCCACCGCATCCAGCTATAACTAAGGTTGCCGCAGTAACAAGAATCAGCGCCAGGACGACACGGACATCTTTCTTCAGGAATGACATGAGAACTTTTCTCCATAGAACGGAATGGTAGATCTTAGGGTCGTGGCATTGCATCGGAATGAATTCGAGACTAACTTTGCGTTAACCAACTCTTTGAATAGTCCCCGAACAAATCAATCAACCTTCTTTGGCGCTGAGCCGGGCAAGACGTAACGAAGGTTGAGGAAAAGCATATTGGTCGTTGCCTTCGTTGGAGTACCCGCTGCTATCGACCAGGGCGAGCGCGTGAGATAGGAATACTGGGCCATGAATTGCAGCGCTCCAAATTTCGGGTCTCTCCAGAAGGTTTGAGTCAGGCCAAAAGTGCCTTCTTGAATGGCACGATTCTGACTGGTTGGAGAACCAGGGAACCCATAGCCAATCTTCGCCAACAACGGATCGGTCGTATCAACTACGAAATTCTTTTTGGAAACGACGCCGCCATAGTATGCGTACACGAGAGTGTTCGGTTTGACCGTTGCTTCAATTCCTTGCACAGTCGAAAAAGTCTTGATCAACGAGATGGTACCGTCCGGCCTTACGATGATGTCGGGCGCCTGGCCGAAGACGTATCGACCGCCACCAGCGCTAAAGAAATTGTTTGAGATCAAGCGGACGTTCTTTATTACTTCAATATTAAGGTTTATCGCGCCGCCACCACCCTCTTTGGTTGCATGCAGGAAAGCGCCGGCAGTTGAACCAGGAAAGGCATCCTTGAAGCCACGCATGAAGGCTACTCCTTCAATGTGAAAGGCATGCTCTCCGAGCTTCTTATCAAATGCGACTTTTCCGATTATGTCAGGGTGGAGGTTCGGCGTGGCGGTACTACCACCAGCATCGAATTGAGGACCCAAGACGGCTGCGAGGCCCTTGGGAAAGGTAATGCTGATGGGGTTGCCGACGAACTGCTCAGGATTTTCGATGGACAGTCCGACCGCAACGTTGTCGTTTGGGTGATAGACGATCCGAAACTGCGCCTGGCGCGTCCACGTGAGGCCAACCTGATAATTAACGTCGACGTTCTGTGTATAGAAGAGATCGCCGGGTATTGGTGAAATCCCGGTCCGGCCCGGCGTCATCATGCTCCAGGATTGCCCGCCCATAAACTCGAATTTGTTTTTCCTAACATCAACCCAGTAGAGGCGTGATCTCATGGTATTGCTATTGCTGCTCACAAAAGTATTCGTAGGGTTGTTGCCAAGGAAATCCGATTCCATATATCCGACGACGCGTGCGCCATGAACTTTCGCATCGACTCTGAAGCCGATCCGTGAGTTCTGCATGCTCAATCGAATCTCGGATAGGTTTCCCTGCGCCGCGTTCCTGAACGGGATCGCATTGAAATTCGTCCCGATATTGTTTCCGGTGTTAGTAGTTCGAAACACGGTTGTGAAGTCCATAAACCCGACTGGCGTAATGTAAGCTGAGCCAATTCGGAATGAGAGGGGCGCCTCCTGACTCGCGGGCTGACGAGTGTTCTCGGTAGTTGGGGATACACTAGAGGTCCCCGCTCTTGGGTTGACAGTCGTCGCGGACGCGGCGTTGGTACCTGCGAGGTCAGTTTGAGGGCCCATCGTTTTCTCTCGCTCCTGCACTAAGCGACGGAGTTCATCTATCTGTTTTTGCTGCTCGGCCAATTGCCTCTTAAGCGAGATCAACTCCTCGCTCGTTGTAGTATCACTACTGTTACCCGCCGAAGGCTTAGAGCTTTCCTTCGCGTCAGAGCTATTATTTTTCGTCTCAGCTACAGTGGACGCGGCTTTATTCTCTGCGTTGGTCCGTTTGGGTGGATCATTTCCGCTGATCTCACTTGGCGGTTTCGTGGCCTGTCCTCCTGCTTGCTCGCTCAAAACAGTATCTTTCGTTGAGGACGTTTCCTGCGCTCTTGCGGCTTGGCCCATCGCGACTGCGTGAGCAATCAGGAACACAACGAGAACGGCAAGAAGGTTGCGGATAGATTGGTTGCGCTTCAGCTGTGTCGAAGTCATACAAGGCCTCCTGTCGGAATCTGAACTAGAGCGGACCGTTTTGATGAGTCAGACCGGTTTAATCGGGACTTCTCAGATTCAACGGGAACTTTTCTCTTTTCGAATTGGACATGCTTGACCAAACCAAGCATCACCACAATTCCCGAAGTTAAATACTCAAAGAGCTAGCCTAGTCGAGCGACGTTAACTCCGACTGAACAGCGCGTTACATTTCTGTTAACAAACATCCCAAATCAGTTTGGCGCTTTTCGTCCTTTGTAGATCGATCGGCTGATGAGCGCGAGCGCCGTCGCGCTAATAACAAGAATCCAAGTTATGGGTTTGAGGCCAACACTAATTAATGCGCCGACACTCAGTCCAACCAGTGCGATTTGCGCGAAACCAAGAAGGAACCGCGCTCCGCCCCGCAATATTCGTTCGTTCGTAGCCGGGGTCATAGTTCAGTGAGCACCGACCGCTGCAAAACCGTCCGGGCTTCTGCTAATGCTGCTCGCCAATCTCGTTCGTTGCTTTCACGAGTCGCAGTCGATCCAACTTTTCGAGAGGCAGCGAACAGAACAGTCCGATTCGATAATCAAGTGTTTGCGCCGCACGCTGAAATTGTCTCAACTTTTCCTCGTCACTTCCTTCGGCGAGCGCGGGATCAGGTAATCCCCAGTGCGCGATAATCGGTTGACCCGGCCATATCGGACAAGACTCGCGCGCGTTGTCGCACACGGTGATCACAAAATCGAATTTCAAGTTCCCAAATTCTTCCCAGGCCTTGCTTCGCGCGCCGCTTGCGTCAATGCCGTAGTTCTCAGTGAGAACCTTGATTGCAAACGGATTCACCTGTCCTGTTGGTTGCGCGCCGGCGCTGAAGACTTCAAATCGATCGCGATCTTTTCGGCGCAACAGATATTCAGCAAAGATGCTGCGAGCCGAATTACCCGTGCAGAGAAACAGAACCTTGTAGGTCGCTCGTTCACTCATTGGCGAAGTCATTGTTCACGTCCAAATCCACAGCCACACGGCCAGAGCGATCGGAAAGAATGAATTGCATTACGAAGGTGAACCATTCCCGTCAGTAGCTGAGACTACCAATCGATAACCAACATTTACCACGGTGTCGATGCGCACGTTATGCGGTAAGAGCTTGCGCCGCAGGCGGTACATGAAAACGTGCAGGCTCTCAGCATTGAACGGCTTATCCACGTCGCGCGCGCATCGCCACAATTCCTCCGCCGCTACTACACGATTGACCGAGCGAACCAGACAGGAAATGAGTAAGAACTCTGTCCGCGGCAGATAAATAGGCCGTCCATCACACGCCAGGTAATAGTTTTTATGTTCGACGCGCAGATATCCGTCGTCATAAACGTCGTCACTTGGCAGATTTTGAGCCTGTTGTCTCGGCAGTGCGGATTCTGCTGTGGACATTTCCTTGTCCTCTCTCACGCCGGACCATTACAAAGAGGCGACTGAAGAGCGAGAGATACTTTTCAGCTCCTCAGTCGCCCTGGCGTTGCGGGCCATTCGTCCTAGAAATTGAGTCTTAATGCGAATTGAATCTGCCGGCTTGTGCCGAGGCCGACATCACGCACCACCGTCTGTCGGAGTAATCCAAACGTTCCTCCAGCGGTGCTTTGTGTGTACGCCTGTCCTGGTTGAACATTCGCTCCACTAGCTGTGCAAACCCCACCGGAGCAACTCACTGTCGGCAGCGCGAGATTCAAACGCGAACCGGGTATGTCGAAATTCGCGCGGTTGAATAAATTGAAGACCTCAGTTCGGAATTCCAGATTCGCGTGTTCAGTAAGCCGAAAGCGCTTGTTGAGAATGATATCGAGCTGTTGAAAGTTCGGCCCGCGCAGGAAATTCCTGGGCACACTGCCGAAGGTTCCGGGCGCCGGCGTGGTGAACGCGGCTGGATTCAAGATCAATCGATCGTTCGATAGATACGGGCTGACTCCCGGAATCAAATCCGGCCTACGCACATTGCGCGAGGCGCCGCCGCCCGGCGTATTTACCACTCCGATAAACCCGGTCGGTAATGCGCCAGAAGCCAACTGGGCCACGAAGCCAGTTGGCAACCCCCCGCAACCTCCAGTCGCGACACACTGCATCACGACGTCGGGACGCACGATGCCGATTTCGAGTGGTATTCCCGATCGCGCGTTGATAATAGTTCCGACCTCCCAACCGCCAAGCAGCCTATCACTAATTCCGTTGAGGTCATGTTTCTTTCCTTTGCCGAAGGGAAGATCGTAAACGGCGCTCAGGTTGAAGGTGTGGCGCACGTCGAAATTGTTATAGCCGTCGTCGTAGTCATAGTCGCTGATTGCTCGCGCGTTATTGGCCGCGGTGCGAGCTTCGTTAGATCCAGAGGTATTGCCGAAGCTGCGCGACCAGGTGTATTGCGAGTTGAGCGTGATGCCCGTGCTGAAGCGGCGTCCAAGTGACATTTGAAGCGCTCGGTAACTGTCGCGCCCGCCACTGGTTTTGTAATCGATTTCGGCGTACGGCCTACAGATCGGCTGGGACGCAGTCGCTTGGGCACAAGTCGCAGCCGCGTTAATTAGATCGAACTCCCGCACTGTAGTGGCGCCCACGATTGTCCCAGGGCAAGCTCCGGCTACAGGCGCGACGCTGCAACGATTGATAATGCCGACGCCAGTTGGGAAGGCCGTTCCATCCTGAATCATGACTTGTCCCGGCAGAATTCGATTCGCCACACTGCGTAGAAACAAGTTTCGGCCCTGCGACCCAACGAACCCTGCGGTGAGCACTAGCTCGTATGGCAACTCCTGCTGGAACGAAAAGCCGTACTGATAGATTTTCTCAGGGATGCTGTAGTCATTCGCGTAGGCGCGCGGCTGATACTGCCGGTTGAGTGGATTGTTCAGGAAGAAGGCGGAAATCGCTGCTGTACTCTGCGGATAGGTCAAGCCCGAGGTGCTGAGAGTCGAACTAATGCGATTAGACTCTATCGGCTGAATCTGATCTTCAGTTTGGCCCGGTCCATAGAAGATTCCAAACCCTCCGCGCACGACCGTCTTGCCGCCGCCAAAGAAACCAGTACTGTTTGGATTGGGCGACCAGGTGAGCGCCAGGCGCGGTCCGAAGTTGTTCTTCTTCATGATGAGCGGCTCGCCAGTCGGATCGCGCAAAACGCCGTTGTCGATGTTGAAGTATATCTGCTGATTGTTCGCTTCTTTCAATGGCGAGTAGTACTCGTAGCGCAGACCATAATTCAGTGTCAGGTTTGATCTGATCTTCCACTCGTCCTGCGCGTAAGCGATGTAGTACGTCTGCTTCGCTAACTTGTTGCCGGTCGCGTTGTTAAAGAACGGCGACGGCGATGACACATCGCCCAGATATTGTGCCGACGCCAGATTGTTTGTCAGAAAGTTCGTGATCGACGAGAAGGTATAGGTGAGCCCACCTTGCCTATCCGTGTACAGGTGAACCGGGCGAACCTCGCCGCCGAACTTGAGCGAATGCGTCCCGCGCGTCCAATTAACATTATCAATAAACGACAGGGTGTAAGGAGTATACGGCTGACCCCGTCCATTCTGCGCACTGTTCGATCGAACCAAACCGCCAGGGACCGCCACGCCAGCGTTTGCGCCCTGACCAGGCAGAGCGAAGCCTGCCACACTGCCGGAGATGTTGAATGAAAGGTTCGAAAGGTCGACGCCATTCACCGTTGGCGCGACGCCGTTGATGCGGGAGAGGGCGCCGTTATAACCAAACTTGAATTCGTTAATTAGAGTTGAGCTAAGGACCGACTGAAATGCAACGACTCCGTTCTGTGGTACCTGCCTGAGCAGAATGCTTCGTCCCGTTACGCCGTCAGGCTGACTATTCCTGGCCTGATCGCGGAAGAAACGGAAATACGTCGAGTTCCTCTGATTGAGTTTAAAGTCAACGCGCAGCGCCACTGAGCTCTCGTCGACGATGTTGTCCGCCTGAAGGGCAACGGTATCGAAGAGATCGGGGCCCACGCGAACCGTTACCGCGGCCGGAGCACGAAATGCCGGAATTAACGCCGCAGTAGCTGCGCTGCAGGCCTGAGTGCCAGCACCCAGAGGCGGGGCGCAGATGCGTGAAGCGAGGCCAGGAACTGCTTCGACAGCATTAATGGCGCCACGCAACTTGTAGCCTTCGTACGAGAAGAAGAAGAATGCTTTCTTCGCGACAATCGGTCCGCCAATCGATCCACCGTATTGGTTCAGACGCAGCTTGCTCTTGTGCCCAACGGTGGCGTTGTCGAAGAAGTTCGCCGCGTCGACTGCGTCGTTTCTTAGGTACTCGAATGCCGAGCCGTGAAATTTGTCGCCCCCCGACTTAGTAACGACGCTGATTTGTCCTCCGGTGCCCGTGCCTAGTTCGGCGGGATAATTGTTGGACTCGACCCTGAACTCCTGAACGTTTTCCAGACTCGACTGTAAACGGAAGGGCGTGGGTATCTCACCGTTCAAGTTTCCCGGCGACGTGTCGATGATCGCTGTACCTTCAATGCCATCGTAACGGATTTCATTTTGCTCAGTCGCGCGGCCTGAGAAGCGAATGTCACCATAAGTTCCCGAGCCGCTGTTCACCGAACCTGGCGCCTGCAAATAGAGTTGGGAAAGCTGGCGCCCATTCAAAGGGAGGGCTTGCACTTCGCGCGGGATCACATTGGCGCCCATCGAAGCTGAACCGGTGTTTGTAACAGTCTCTTCGCTGCTCGTAATGTTAACCGTAGCCGAGACTCCCGTCGCTGTCATCGCCAGATTGACCGTCAATTCCTGGCCAACGCTTAAATTAAGATTTTCGACCTTCGCCGATAATCCGCTTGCATCTGCGGTTAATCGGTAGCTCGACGCCTTCAAGGCCGGCACTGAAAAGAAACCGTCGTCGTTAGCCTTCGCGTTCCGTTCCTCCCCGGTTCGTTCATTGACGACGCTGATGTTGGCGCCGGGAACGATGGCGCCGTTTTGGTCCTTGGCGAAGCCGGAAATCTTTCCGGCGTCCGATTGAGCGAAGACGGCCATTGATGCAAATAGCACCAAGGGGATGATTGCAAGAGTGAATCTGAACACGTGGTTAGGTAGGCGAGCTCGCCGCATTGGAATCTCCTTTTACATAGCTGAGGGCTGTTGTCTAGGACACGCAATATGCGTTTAGGAACTTCGCCTGTTGATACACGAGCGTGAACTACGAGTTGTTGTTCGAAACGCACAGGGCGCTAACGAAAAACTGGAATAGCGGTGTAAGGAGAGAGCCTACAGCACGTCAGTTACAGCCGAGTAAACGAAGCGTTAAATCGAAATTAATTTTGCTATGTCAGGATAAGACGAAATATTGCGTGCTAATATTTAGACTACATGAGGAAGTTGGCCTCTGAGTTTGTTGGCACCTTTGTTTTAGTGTTCGCGGGCACGGGCGCAATTGTCATCAACGATGTAAGCGGCGGCGTTGTGACTCACGTTGGCATAGCGCTCACGTTTGGCCTGGTTGTAATGGTGATGATCTACGCCGTAGGTGATGTTTCAGGCGCACATTTGAATCCGGCCGTAACCATCGGTTTCTTTACCGCGCGACGCTTCAGGGCGCGACTGGTAATTCCGTACATTCTCAGTCAGATGCTCGGAGCCGTTGCGGCTAGTCTTCTTCTTCA
>DASQYL010000036.1:0-11101 GCA_035639235.1 Pyrinomonadaceae bacterium
GTTCCGCGACGATGTTTGCATGACTGCCTTTGAAATCGAAGCGTTGCCTTACCTCTTTGATGGTTTGATTGATCGCGTTTGTCACTTCCGCGCGATCTACCTGCGAGACGATGTCAAACGAATTCTGCTGGGCCATTTATCTCTTGTAGAGTCAGGATGAGAATAGCATCAAAGCCGAAGCATGTGAAAGCGTTCGCTAGATTTTGAAATCTGGAATCCGATTTCTGAAACCGCAATGCACGTGCGAGGTTAGTGGGCGCCCATATTTAAGGCTGACACCCAAAATAATCGTTGAAAGTTGTCGCTCGTTAAAGCCGCGATTTCGTCGACGCTTTGGCGATGCAGGTCGCCCAACACCTTTGCCGTTTCGACCACCCGCGCGGGTTCATTTCTTCTTCCGCGAAAAGGCACGGGCGTCAGGTAAGGACAATCAGTCTCAACGAGCAGACGATCGAGCGGTAACTCGCGCGCGACACTCCGCAGGTCGTCGGCTTTCTTGAACGTCAGATTCCCCGCGAACGAAATATAGAAGCCCAACCCAATCGCGCTGCGCGCCATTTGCAAACTTCCGCCAAAGCAGTGCAACACTCCGGCACGCTCATAATTAATAAGCTCTTCACGGATGATTCTGATAGTGTCGTCGTCAGCTTCGCGCGAGTGAATGATGACCGGCAGGTTCAGCTCCCGCGCGATTTTCAATTGCCGCCGAAACACTGATCGCTGCATATCGCGCGGCGAGTGATCGTAGTGATAATCGAGACCGATCTCACCCCAAGCGACCACGCGCTTATTTTGCTTGCCCAGACTAACCAATCGCTCTTCAGCTGCGTCGTCAAAGAGCTTGGCGTCGTGAGGATGAACACCGATGGCGGCATAAATGTTTTCGTGCTTTTCTGCTAATTCGATCGCGCGTTCGAACGCTCCGCTGTGCGGATCGCCGGTGCCAACGTTGAGCATCGTGGTAAGACCGGCATCTATAGCTCTCGCAATCACCTCCTCGCGATCTGAATCGTATTCAGGACCGTCGATGTGGCAGTGAGAATCGATGAGGCTCATCGATGCAGTTCCTAGTCTTAACCTCTAATCTCTAACCTCTAGCCTCTCGACTTCAATTCTTCGTCATCTTCAAATTGGTCACAAACACCTCGGTATTGTGCGCCGAACGCAAACCGTAAACGCCATCGATGCTCTTAAGTTTGCCGGCCGTCACGACATCAGACTTCTGTCCGGTCCAAACGACTTTGTTATTGATCGAACACGTAACCTTGTCACCTTTCACCGACATCGCGATGTCCTGCTCAACCGGTTGGCCCACGGCGGCGGCTTTATTCACGGCCGCATCGGCAGTCCCGCGGCCATTCATCTGAAACGCCGCCGGTCCCATTCCCCGGACGATGAACTTGCCGTCGCCATATGCCGCACAATAAAGATACGACTGCTGATCGGTTCCCAAATCGTTTCCAGCTATCACAATCCCGTAAGGATGCGGATGCGTATTCAGGTTCATGAATTTCGGCTCGCTGAAATGCGCGCTTACCGTGTAATCGCCCGCAGCCTTGTTCGCCGGATTCCAATAAGTGATCGCCGGGCCGGTCACGACGTGAAACCCGTTCCCCGCTTTCTCGAACTTGGCGTTATTCACGTTCATGCCCTGCGCAGCTTCACGCGCATCAACTTTCCCGGTCCAACCGGAGACGGTGATTCCGCCACCCGCAACGGAACGAGAAGTCTCGTCCTGCGGATTTTGCGAGAAGACCGATGGAATAAAGACTACCGCAGCGATAAACAAGAGCAGCGCGTTACGTGACATGGCTTGAAGTCTCCTTCTATGGAAATTAACATCGATAATAACGGCAATCGAGGTTAAGAGGAAACCCAGAACTCAACTTCTTGGGGAAGCGCCGTCAGGTTCACAATTGAATTATTACCGGAACGGATGCGGTATCCGTGCGTTCAGACGATCAAGACTCGCTAGACTTTCATCAAGGAGCGCCTGCTAATGACTCGACTACTTCAAAGTTCGACAAATCGGTCTTGTTGCGGTTTGAAAAAACAATTGGCGACCGCGGTATTCGTCGTGGTCGCAATAATCATGCTGCCGCCCGCGATACAGGCTCAGGACCAAACACGGAAAGACCCCACACAACCGCCGCAGTCTTCTGCGCCTTCAGCCGACGATGAAATAGCACAGCTCCGCAAGCAGGTGCGGCAGTTAAGCGCCGAAGTCAGCCGTCTTAAGTCCGACCTAGTAAGGTTCCAGCGCTATCAAACAATTGATTACACCCGCGAGTTGATGATTAAAGAAGAGCAGCGCGTTCGCGATCTGCAAAATGAACTCGCCGACATTGCCGCCAAAGAGACCGCTCTGCAAAAGCGCTTGTCTGAAATCGAGGAGCAACAGCGCCCCGATCGCATCGAGCGCTCGTTGGCCGGTGTCGGCTCGGTGAAGCCTGAACAAGATCGCGAAGCTATCGCACGACGCTTAGCCGATGAGAAACGCAACCTTCAAAACCAACTCGAAACTCTCCGCACAAACCGCACACGCATCCCGCCGTTGATTGCCAACGGCGAGGATTCGATCGCGCGGCTCAAGCAGCGTTTGATTGAAATCAGAGCAATGGGTCATTAGACACGCGTACGCAAGGGCTTCGTGCGTGTGTTTTTAGTTCTCGCCAGCTGTTAATCGATCCATTTGCGGCGTCTCACTCTCCACCATCTGTTCCAACGCCGTCTCGGTCTGCAACCGATTCTGAAACGCGGCGTGGACAAACGAGGCGAAGAGGGGATGCGGAACCAGTGGTTTCGATTTGAACTCGGGGTGGAATTGGCAGCCGAGGAACCAGGGGTGTTCGTCGCGACTCAGTTCTACGATCTCTACGAACTTGCCGTCGGTTGAAATACCGCTGAAGACGAGGCCGCCCTGCTCCAGCGTGTCGCGATAGGCGGGGTTGAATTCGTATCTATGGCGATGGCGTTCGCTGATCTCTCTCGCGCCGGCGTAGACGTCTTGTGCGAGTGAGCCATCGGACAATTTACAAATCCAGGCGCCGAGGCGCATCGTGCCGCCCATCTCTTCCACGTTCACCAAATCGCGCAGTTTGAAGATGATCGGATGCGGAGTTTCGACGTTGAACTCCGTCGAGTCCGCGTCTTTCAAATCGCAGACGTTGCGCGCGTACTCAACGCACGCTGTCTGCATGCCGAGGCAGATGCCGAAGTAGGGCGTGCGCGTTCTGCGCGCGTAGGAAATTGCCCGAATCATGCCTTCGACGCCGCGCTTGCCGAAGCCGCCGGGCACCAGGATCGCGTCAAAGTCGCGCAGGCGCGCTTCGTAATTCAAATCGTCCATCAAATCTTCCGATTCGATCCACTTGATGTTTATGCGCAGGTTGTTGGCGACGCCGCCATGCGTGAGCGCCTCGCGCAGAGACTTGTAAGAATCTTCCAACTCGACGTACTTGCCGACGATTGCGATTGAAGTTTCGCCGGCTGACGGTTCGCGAATCGTATCAACCAGTTTGCGCCATGGAGTAAGATCTGCGGAGGGGGCGATTTCGTTTAGCCGAAGATGATTAACGATCAGCGCGTCGAGGCTCTGCTCGTGAAAGGCGAGTGGTACATCGTAAATCGTATCGACGTCGAGCGCGGTGATGACGTCGCGCTCCTGCACGTTACAGAAGAGCGCGATCTTCGAACGCAGATCGTGCGACAACGATCGATCGGATCGACAGAGCAGAATGTCGGGTTGAATACCGATCTCGCGCAGCTCGCGCACTGAGTGCTGCGTAGGCTTCGTCTTCAATTCACCTGAAGCCGCGATGTAAGGCACGAGCGTCACGTGGATGAAGAGCGCGTTTTCCCTGCCCTCTTCGTTGCCCATCTGGCGAATGGCTTCGAGAAACGGCAGCGATTCGATGTCGCCGACCGTGCCGCCGATCTCGACGATGACGACATCCGTGTCGCCGTTGGCAGTGGCCGCGCGCACGGCATCTTTGATTTCGTTCGTTACGTGCGGAATGACCTGGATCGTTTTGCCGAGATAATCCCCGCGACGTTCTTTCTCGATGACCGAAAGATAAATGCGGCCGGAGGTCCAGTTGTTCGCCTGCGACAGATGCGCGTGCGTGAAGCGCTCGTAATGGCCGAGGTCGAGATCAGTCTCGGCGCCGTCATCGGTGACGAAAACTTCGCCATGCTGAAACGGCGACATTGTGCCCGGATCGACGTTGAGGTAAGGGTCCAATTTTATGAGCGTCACGTGCAACCCGCGCGCTTCGAGCAGCGCACCGATTGAAGACGCCGCGAGGCCTTTGCCAAGACTCGAAACTACGCCACCGGTTACGAAGATGTATTTAGGCATTCCAACCTCCCGTTCGACAAACTTCAGTTTGTCGATGTTCTGCTCGATACGGATTTTTACGACAAACTAAAGTTTGTCGGACTTGTCTCCCGATTCGGGCGGATCGTCTGCTTCTTCCTTATCGTCATAGATTCCGCGCTTGAGATCCTGTTGCACCTCGACGGCTTTCTTCGCGGATGGATCGAGGACCGCTTGCAACCCAGTCGCCGCAGCGTTCAGCAAGCCGGGACTCTGTTGTCGTCGTTTCTGAAATTCTTCTTCCGTGTGCACGTTGTACGGCTTCGTCAACTGATTGAGGCCGAACAGCGCCGCGATTATCAGCAGCGCGATAATTCCTAAACCTATCCAATCACTCGCGTGCACAAATTGCTTTCGTTTAGACGGCGCACTTGTGCGCCGCCTTAGCCGGACACGTCCGGCTTCTAAACGGCCACTGATGTTGGCTGCTCGACTATCGTTCGTACCCGCTTGAGATCTTCCTCAGTATCGACCCCAATCGATCGCGACGCAGCCTCTATAACTTTGATCTTTCCACCTCGATCCAGCGCCCGCAGTTGTTCGAGCGACTCTGCAAGTTCGCGCTCCGATTGCGGCCAACGCGTGAACTCGAGCAGGAAGTCACGACGGTAGGCATACAAACCTGTGTGCTTCTTGAAAGTAGAAAGCAGCGCCGGCTCCTGCCTTAGCGCTGCTTCAATCGAGCCGTATTTGGCGACGGCCTGAGTAGGAAACGGGATCGGATTACGCGAGAAATTCGTCGCATAACCGTGTTCGTCGAATGCAACCTTCACCACCGAGGCGCTTAAGACATCGCCGGCAGTTTCAAGCGATTCATAAGTAGTGACCATCAGCGCTGACGGATCCTCGACGAGAGCATTCACCACTCGATCGATCGTCGCCGGATCGATCAGAGGCTCATCTCCCTGAACGTTAACAATAATCTCTGCGCGCAGGTTATGCGCGACCTCGGCGATGCGATCGGTTCCGCTCTGGTGATCAGCGCGGGTCATCACCACGTCAAAGCGGGCCGACGATGCTGCGTCAGCAATCCGGCTATCGTCCGTAGCGATGATTGTCCGCGAAATCGTGGCCGCGGCGCGCGCGCGTTCCGCTACCCAAACGATCAGCGGTTTTCCGGCGATTTCCAGCAGAGGCTTTCCGGGCAGACGGGTCGAACTATAGCGAGCGGGGATTACTGCAACTGCTTTTGGTTGGGGATTTGAACCCGTGTGAATCACGGGATTACACGATAGCGCCGTCCTGGTTTCGTGTCAACGCCGAAGAACTAAATCCGCAGATTTCGCAGATTTTGTCGAAACCGGGAGCGGTAGCGACCGGATCAAAAAAGTTTCCAATCTTATGCCGACGAAAACAGGCAAGGTCAATGAGAGCAGTGTGTGAAGGATCGGTCGCTTCCGCTCCGGTTCTGACACTGCGTAATCGGCGGATTATTTCTTTCGAATCAAAAACGTCGGCACCATGCCGCCGCCGGCGGTGACATTGGCTAATTCATTCGATGACAGCCGCGTGAAGGCCGCGCCGACTTTGCCGTTGAATAACAGCGGATCGAGATCGACCAGCTGCTCGACAAATTGAATCGTGTCGTCGGGCGTGAGCGCCGGAAAAACTTCGCGCGCCGTCGGAACGCGTTCCTGGACCAGGTAATCTCCGTTTGCGAGCGCGTTGTGAATGGCTTCATCCCAACCGATCTCGTCGATGTTCCAGCCAATGTAGATTCCGTGACCGCCGTAGTCGTCGTTCGGTTTCAGCACCAGCCGATGACGATGTTCGGCGATGAATTCAAGCAAATCGACCTGTTGGCCGAAGTAGTCGCTCTCGCCGGAACGTACGCGGCGCGTCCAGGGAACGTGGCCACGAATCGTTTCCTGCTCTGATGAATTAAACAGCGACTGGTAGCGGCTGTCAGTGAGAACCGCGAACAGCGCCTTCTTGTGAATTATCTTCGAGCGAAAACCATTTACCATACAGACGGCCCGCATGCGATAGGCGTGAAGCAGCGCGGGCTGCTGTTTCATAATTGGCAGATATTCATTAACCAGCAGGCGCTTGTACACGATGTCGATCTCAAAATCGCGGATTCGCAAACGATTGTTGGTGAATTCGAGTTCGTCCGGCGCGGCAATGATCGAAGGATAGCCTTGGGATTCGAAATACTCACGGAAAATCTCGAACTCTTTCTGCGTTGGCATGCCCTTAAGATCCACAATAGCAATCTGCGGCGGCCGATCTGGTTTGCGGCCGAGAAATTCGGTGTAGCAGTCGAGCAGCACTTGCAGCATCAACGGCCGCCCATGAAATCGCCGGGTTTCGTAACGCTCCGCGAAACGCTGCATGATCGGCAGTTGCTCGAAAATTTCAAACGCAGCGTCAGCGTAAGCAATGCCGGCCGGACTCTCGCCGTTCAACTCAACAAAGCTGTAAGAGTCATCGGTGAGAAATGAATCGAGCCGCGCCGTGGGCGAAACGAATCGGTAGCCGGGATCGATACGGGCGAGTTCCCGTTCGATATTTGTCAGGCCGAGTTCGTCCAACAACCCTTCATCTTTGACGGCGGCGTCCTTAACTTTCTCGATGGCGCTCCAGACGGTCTCGCAAAGCGACGCCGCGCGGGCAAAGTCATCTTCGGCGACGAAGTGCGGACGCAAATACGGCGACAGGCGGCGGCCGCCAAAGATCAGTTTGGCTTTACCCAAACCTTCATCGAGCAGCTTGAGTGAGGCTTGAGCCAAATCTAAATCTTGCAGCAGTTCGTGATAATAAGCTACGGCTTCATTAACCATTTTCATCCCTGATTAGCAGCGCGGTTATAACACAACTCGGTATTTCTCTCTGTGACCTCAGCCGATTCCATGTAGCGTTTCGGACGGATTTTTGCTCGTTATCTTCACAACAGAAACGCAGTGCCGCACATAGAGCACAGAGAATAACTCAAACCGAATTGACAATGATCTTGCGCAACGCCGTGGTTCTGAGTGATATTTCCCGCCGTGATTGTCGGAGTCACCGTCATGATGCGCATCCTCAAGGGAATCACGGTCAACAGCGCCTTATGCTTGTGCGCGCTTGCCGCATGCGTTGGTCAAAACCCGCCACAGCAAAAATCAACCCAACCGCAAGAAGATGTGATTAAGATTTACACGGACTTGGCGCAAACCGACGTGATGGTTTTCGATAAGCAAGGCCGTTTCGTCAACAATCTTAGGCGTGAAGATTTCCAGTTGCACATCGACGGCGAGCCGCAGCCAATCGAGTTTTTCGAACAAATCTCGGCGGGAAGCGCCAATGAAGAAGCGCAGTTAGCTGCCGCACGAGGCACGGCCACAAGCGTTTTATCCGCGCCCGCTCCACTGGATCGCGGAAGAACAATTCTTTTTTACGTTGATGACTTTCATCTCTCAGCGGGCGATCTGATTTTTCTACGCCAGGCGTTGCAGCATTTTATCGACAACGATCTTGGACAAAACGACGAAGCCGTGATCACATCAGCCAGCGGGCAGATTGGTTTCCTGCAGCAATTGACCGAAAACAAGTTCGTCCTGAGGCGCGCTGTCGAGCGAATAAATGCGCGGCCTCAAAATACGGTACGCGATGCCGAGCAACCGCCAATGAACGAGTATCAAGCGCTGGTTATCGACCGCCAGCCGGCAGCGATGGAACTTGAAAGCGCCCGCGTTACGGACCCTAACACGCTCCTTGGATATTTCGTGCTCAAGACAATGGAGGGTAATCAGGATGCTACCCGGGAAGGCATCCGTGCGGCAGTCGAGCATGTGCGTGACCGGGCGCGAGCTATTCTGCAGCAAGCGGCCGGCATCACCACGAACTCACTCGCCGCATTCGAGGGGATCGTGCGCTCGGCTGCTAACCTGCCCGGCCATAAACTCGTCTTCTTCATCTCTGACGGGTTCTATGTCGATCCTCGAAATTCAGAAGCCTATGAACGTCTGAATCAAATCACTCGGTCTGCCGCCCGCAACGGTGTCGTCATTTATTCGATGGACACGCGTGCGCTGACCGCAAATACGCCATTGCCGGGAGAAGAGGGGGATACCAAATACCCCATCGTCGATCGTGAGCGGCACAATGAACTCCTTGTGTCGCGAGAAGGAATGTCCAAACTCGCAAACGATACCGGTGGTCGCACGATCTTCGATACGAACGCTCTGGACACCGGGCTTGCAACTGCGTTGAAGGAAACATCGGTCTATTACCTCCTGGGTTGGCGTTTGAACCATGACGATCAAGTTGCCCGCTACGCCCATCATGTCGATGTCGCCCTGGTTAATCATCCGGAAGCAACGGTGCGTCTCCGGCAAGTCTCGTTGGCTGAGACTGCCGCGGTAAGATCAATCGATCCAAATGGACTGAAAGAGTCTGAAAAGCCGCCGGCAGCGCAGCTCACGGGCGCAGTCTCGAAGATGTTCGTCACAAACCAACTTCCTGTCGCGCTGGATCTGCGTTACACAAGCACCGCCAAGGGACCGCTCTTGACGATCACAGTCGAAGGAGAGATCGATACACTTGGCTTCGCCAGCATCAACGGGAAACAGAAAGCGCTAGTCGATCTCGGCGGTTGGGTTTATGACGATCAGGGGAGAACCGGCGCGAACTTCCTGCAGCAGGTTTCGATCGTGCCTGCTTCGGAAACCGGTCCACGTCTGCAGGGAAAGCTGTTCAGCTACAGGCACGAGGTCGCGCTGTCGCCCGGACTCTATCAGGTGCGCGCCGCCGCACGTGACGAACAGAGCGGTAAAGTCGGAACCGTCTACCAGTGGATTCTCATTCCCGATCTTTCTAAACATGAACTAACGATGAGCAGCATTATTGCCGGCGAAGTATCCGCGTCCGGCGCCAATCCAACTCAGAACGAGCCAACCGCGTCACGAATGACGCAACGCGCTGATCATCGTTTTCATCGCGATGCGTCGCTGCGATTTTTCGCATATCTCTACAATGCATCTGTTGCCGGTGACGCAAAACCCGACGCGGCGTTGCAGGTTCAAATTTTTCGGGATCGCCAACCCGTTCTCACGACGCCTTTGCAAACAGTGCGCGCAACGGACCCTCAATCTGGGAACCAGCTTCCGTGCGGTGGAACGGTTTCGCTTGCCGGCTTATCTCGCGGACATTACCTGCTTGTAGTTACGGCTATCGATCGAGTTTCGAAGACCAGCGCCTCACAAGAAATGCGTTTTGACATTGAATGAGAATCAGGGCTTGGCGGTCGCCGAGTTCGGAGTTGGCCCACCCGACACGTAACTCTTGCGCGCGTGCACGACGACATTCGGTGGGTCGACTATCACTTTTATTTCCCGCAACTCGCCGGGCTGCCCAAGTGACTTAGGGTAATAGCCGAGACTGTATTGCCGCCGCAGGTCGGCGGCGACGTGAGCGAACGGACTTTCGAGCTTTCGCAGGTCAGACGCTGAATAGAGCTGACCGCCAGTCCTGGCGAGTTGATGAAGATACTCACGCGCGCGCTCAAGAGTGGCCGCCAGCGCGGGCGTTTTTGCGCCGCCAGGGAAATGAAGCTTGAGCTGAAGATCAGGATCCGATTCAGTGAGACCGGCTGAAGCATTGATCTGCACTGGGTAGACTGCGACATCAGATTCAGCGGCGCGCTGAAGACTGCTTTCGAAGGTGAACAGCGGCTTCGGACTGGTTGTGTCAAGGCCGTCCGTCAAAACCACCATCGCCTTGCGGCCGGGCGACGAGTTCGGAAATTTCTTGATTGTTTCTTCGACTACTGCGTAAAGACTGGTGCCGCTGCCAGACTGTAAGGCGCGAATGGCGGCCCGCAACAACTGGCGATCCATCTGCGGCTGGGCCAACAATCGGACCTTGCTGTCAAAGGCAACTACAATCACCTGATCGCCCGGCCGAAGTAGATCGATAAATGTAATGGCGGCTTCCTGAATCAGTTTTAGTTGAGGCTCAGTCGAATCGCTGATGTCCAAAAGCAGCGCGACCAGAAAAGGCTTGTCGACTGAGGCAAAGTATGCGATTTGTTGCTCGACGTCATTCTCATAAACATGAAATTGTTCCGGGCGCAGGTTTGCAAGATAGCGACTCTTCTTATCGCTCACACTAACGGGAACGGTGATGAGGGTGGTATTGATTCGAATTACATCAGCTGGCTCTTGCGGCGATGATGCGGAGATCGGCGGGTTCGTTTGTGCGAGTGATGTTGTGACGGTGAAAACGATGAAGAGAACGATCAATAGAGAAAAAGTGCGGGCGCGGATCGATGTCAAGGACTGTTGAGCTTCCGCAACGAAAAAAGCGTGATTCATTCAGACTACAACCTGGCTACATATTTCGGGGGACTTTCAATGTCAGCTTCATCAGGACTTCGTCGCGAATCAAGTCATCCGCTTTTCCCGGATACACTAAACCAAAGTCTTTCCGATTGATTGCGAATTCGGCATTGACCGACACTGCGTCGGGCCCGACCTGAATCATTGCAGGAAAGCTGATCGATTTCTTGATGCCATGAAAATCGAAATTGCCCGTCACCGTGTGCGTCGCGCCATTGGCGCCGCCGGTGATTGGTTCGATTTTCGTCGAAACAAAATTTGCCTTTGGAAATTTCGCCACATCAAAGAAGTCCGGTGTCTGTAGATGCTTTGTTAGGTCCGGTGTGTCGGTAAAAACGGAGGCGGTATCGATCGCAATCGAGACCACGCTTTGCAAGGGATCGCCGTTCAATAAATCGATCGT
>DASQYL010000037.1:0-15147 GCA_035639235.1 Pyrinomonadaceae bacterium
TCAAACGATGTTTACGATGACCCGGAAGTGCGATCGTTTCTGAGTGAAGCGGGCGTCGTCGCGCGGCTATTTGAGATACCGCTCAAAGGTTTCGATGAAGAGAAATTCCAGTTGTGGCGCGTGGCGTGGACGAGTTCGGAGGCGCGCCTTCAGGCGGCGATTAGCGACGGCGCGGACTAGGCCGCCTGAAGGCGGAATGCCAAACTTATGATGTTAATCGAGACCAAAGAAGTCTCGCGGCTTTACCAAATGGGCGCCACTCAGGTGACCGCATTGG
Organism: Pyrinomonadaceae bacterium; assembly: GCA_035639235.1. Taxonomy (GTDB): domain Bacteria; phylum Acidobacteriota; class Blastocatellia; order Pyrinomonadales; family Pyrinomonadaceae; genus UBA11740. The sequence goes on from DASQYL010000037.1 coordinate 278, forward strand.
ACCACGTGACGGTCGGAATCGGGGAAGGAGAATTTGTTTCGATCCAGGGAACGTCAGGGTCCGGAAAATCTACTCTGCTTAACTTGCTTGGCGGCCTCGATCGTCCGACCAGCGGTGAAGTGTTCTTTGATTCGAAGCCGCTCGGGCCGCTGAGCAAAAAGCAAATGGCACGTTATCGCCGGCACTCGGTCGGCATGATCTTTCAGAATTTCAATCTAATTCCAACTATGACCGCGGCTGAAAATGTGACGTTGGCGTTGGCCTTCGCGGGCATGCCCGGAGTTGAGCGCCGCAAACGCGCGGAGGCTTTGTTGGAACGAGTTGGTCTTTCCGATCGCATGGACCACCGGCCCGCTGAATTATCCGGCGGCGAGCAGCAACGGGTGGCGATTGCGCGCGCCCTCGCTAATCGACCGCGGGTTTTGCTTGCCGACGAACCGACGGGCAATTTAGACTCGACGCGCGCCCGCGAACTCTTGTCGCTGTTGCGCGAAATGGTTGAACGTGATCATTTGACGGTCCTCTTTGTCACGCACGATCACGAATTGGCGAGCAGTTATTCCGACCGCGTTATCATGATGAAGGATGGAAGAGTCGTGTAGCGCAAGTTGTTAACTGGCGACGCAATTTCAAAAATTGCGCTGCCACAATGAGGTGAGGCTATGTCAACACCAAGCCCCCAGGAAATGACGCTTGATGCGATTCGTTCGGTGCCGCTGTTTGCGTCGCTGGACGATCACGCCGCCAGCAATCTGCGTAACCTTTTGCGCGTCAGAGAAGTGCCGGCTAACGCTGGTCTGTTCCGTGCGGGTGACGACGGCGACGCGATGTACCTGATTGAAAGTGGCCGGGTGCGCATCACGATTACCGATGAAGATAAGAAGCAGATCGTCCTGGCGGAGCTGGCCCAGGGTGATTTTTTCGGCGAGATGGCCATTATCGATGGTAAGAAGCGATCGGCCGACGCAACGGTTACCGAGCAGGCACGGCTCGCAATATTATCGCGCGAAGACTTTCTCGGGTTCATTCATCACAATCCAATCGTCGCCCTGGAGATGCTGAGCGCGACCTTTTCACGGCTGCGACGAACCGACAAATTGCTGCAGCAACGCGTCTCGCGCAACGTCAACGTTGAGTACGGGAAAAGCCTGAGCGTGATCGATCGATTGGCGATTGCGATCACTAACAAAGTCGGTTCATTTGGATTCTTTGCCATCATCGCCGGATGGACTTTTGTTTGGACGGGCTACAACATTTTGGCCTCGGAGGTCCCCTCGTTGCACTGGCCGGCGTTCGATCCGTTTCCGGCATTTGTCGCGTACCTGCTTATCAGTAACGTGATCCAGATACTTTTGATGCCGCTGATAATGGTGGGCCAAAATCTGCAAGGCCGTCACTCTGAAACGCGTGCCGAACTCGATTTCCAGGTGAATCTAAAGAATGAAATCTCGCTGACGGAAGTGTTGCGACGTTTGGACGTGCTCGAGAGTGAACGATTGCCGCTCTTGTTTGCGGCGCAGAACGAGCGGATTGATGAATTGAAAGAGCCGTTGTCGAAAGCGACGAGCGCTTCTCAGTAGTGTCAGAAGCCCGACCGTTAGGGAGGGCCACCTTCGATACGAGCCCTCCCTAACGGTCGGGCTTCCGACAGCATGATCCACGCAATCTTCTTCGACTTTAACGGCGTCATCATCAACGATGAACGCATTCATCTCAAGGCGTATCGCGAAATACTACAAGCCGAGAGCGTCGAACTTACCGACGAAGATTATTTTGCGTCGCTAGGCATGGATGACGTCGCCTTCACCCGCGCGGCATTCTCGCGCGTCGATAAACCGTTGACGGATGAGTTGATGCGCAGCGTGATCGAGCGCGAGCACGCGAAGCACCGCGAACTTATCGCCGACGACTTGCCAGTCTCGTCCGGCGTCATAACGCTTATTAAACAACTCGGCCGTCGATACGATCTTGGAATCGTTAGCATGGCTGAACGGAGTGAGATCGATCACGTGCTGAGTCTCGCAGGCATTATCGATCGGTTTTCAGTGATCGTCAGTGCGGCTCGCGACCTCAAACACAAACCGGCTCCCGATTGCTATCTGCGCGGACTAGAGCTTCTGAATCAACGACGAAGATTAGCTCTGCAACCGGCCGAATGCGTAGTGATTGAGGACGCGCCGCCCGGAATCGAAGCAGCCCGCGCCGCCGGCATGAAAACCATCGCCGTGACGACTACGGTTGCGGCAGAAACGCTGCGCGCGGCCGGCGCTGATGTGGTGACACCGACTCTCGCTGACTGGAACGCCGACGCGGTACACCATTTGTTTGATTGAAGCTTAATGGGTCGGACAATTGTCGTCGGTGATATTCACGGATGCTTCGACGAACTAAATGATCTAATCGAATTGATCGGATTGGGCGGCGACGATCGATTGATCGCGACCGGCGATCTGATCATCAAAGGCCCGAAGAGCCGTGAGGTCCTCGATCTATTCATCTCCGATCGCCGCTTTTCATCGGTGGTCGGTAACCACGATCGCATTATCCGGCAGAAAATGCGTGGCGAGCCCGTGCGGCTAAACAAGGAGCAACGAGCCGCCCTCAAACAACTCGATTTTAATCGCGATCGCTACGCTGCTTTCCTTCGCTCCATGTCTTTCACGATCCACTTAAATTCGCATCTCGTCGTGCACGCAGGCGTGCGCCCCGGAGTGGCGTTGGACGAGCAAGTGGCCAGCGACTTGACTGAGATTCGAACGATGGGCGGCGATCCGCAGAAGCGACGAGGCGTGCCCTGGTACTCAATTTATCGCGGGCCGCAGACAATCCTCTTCGGTCACTGGCCCGCGAAGGAACCGCGGCGCGCATCGCACGCCATCGGTCTCGACACGGGATGCGTTTACGGCGGTCGCCTTACCGCGTTCATTATTGAAAGCGGAGATTTCGTGAGCGTCCCGGCGCGCGCCAAATACGCGGGCAAGCAGAAGTGAACCGCCAGAGGCGAAAGAGACGATCCCTCCGCCATAAATTGCCGATCGGGCCGTAGGCACGACATGTTTATTGTGGTTGGACTCGCTTTTGGTTGTCTTCCGGAGTGAGCCAGATGCGACGCATCTTGCTCACTCCGGAAGAGCAGAAATTTAATAGCGGTGTTTCTATAAACATTCCGCCGCGCTGCGGCGGAGCGTCCTGATTAACGCGTTGACTCCTCCTCTAAAATGCAGAAAACGCGGAGGGCTCTCGACCAAAGCTGTTCGTCCGCGGAAGAATCAAAAATCAGACAATGTGTGGCAGGAATTGATACGTTTCCGTTACAAGATTCTGACGAAGGTTTTCTGATTGTTCGGTTGCGGCGCGAGTAAACAACCAAAGAATCCCGGCACGCTTCACATCCCTTTGATCGGAACACGAGTTGCTCAAATCTCTGTCGAACGCTGTCGACGGAGTCATTAACGAACACATTCGTGTATCACACATTCAGGATCTCTCCCGTTACATCAAATGCAAGCATTAACCAACATTTCTATCAAAGATCGTTTAACGGCGGCTGAGCCGGCAAAGACAAAACTGATACTGGCGCCGCCACCTGAGAAGCGTCTGCTCAATCGTGAATTAAGTCTGGTTGAATTCTTTCGTCAGGTGCTGGACGAAGCGCGCGACCCGAGCAACCCGCTGCTCGAAAGGCTGCGCTTTCTGACAATCTTCTCGACGATTGTCGACGAGTTCTTCATGGTCCGTGTTTCCGGATTGAAGGAGGAAGTCGAGCACGGCTGGGAGCAGCCATCGCGCGACGGGATGACCGCCGCCGAGCAGTTAACGGAAATCAGAAATCGGCTCGAACCGATGTTGCGCGAACAACTGCGTTGTCTGCGCGAAGACATTCTGCCGGCGCTGGCTGCCGAAGGTATCACGATTGCGCCTTATGATTCGTTGTCCAGAGATGAGCGCGATCAGGCGGACAAGTATTTTGAGAGCGAAGTGTTTCCGGTGCTGACGCCTTTGGCGGTCGATCCGGCGCACCCGTTTCCTTATATCTCGGGACTGAGTCTGAACTTCGGCATCAATATTCGCGCGGTGGATGATGATCAAGCGGAGACTCGTTTCGTCAGGCTGAAAGTGCCACCTTCTTTGCCGGGCCTTGTGCAGATCGCCGGCCAGAAGTTTACGTTTCTCAGCGAAGTAGTCGCCTGCAACCTCGGGTCGCTCTTTCATGGCATGACGGTCGAACACGCGCACCTGTTTCGCGTGACGCGCGATGCCGACATCGACGTGCGCGAAGACGAGGCCGATGACCTGTTACGCGCGTTACAAAAAGAATTGAGGAAACGTCGTTTCGGTTCGCCGGTGAGACTCGAAGTTGCCGCCGACATGCCCGATCCGATGGTGCTCTACCTGATGGAATCCGTGGGCGTAGAACCTGCGGACGTCTACGTCACCGATGGACCACTGAATGTTTCGGATCTCGGCACGCTCTGCGATCTTGAGCGCCCGGACCTGAAATACAAATCGTTGCGTACTTCAACACCGCCGGCTTTGATCGACGCTAAGTCGGTATTTGACGTGATCAAGCGTGGCGATGTGCTGCTGCATCACCCCTACACGGACTATTCGACGGTGACGAACTTCATTCGGGCCGCGGCGAACGATCCGAATGTACTCGCGATAAAAATTTGTCTTTATCGCACGGGTCAACAATCCGAAATTGCCGATATCCTGCGGCAGGCGGGTGAGCAAGGCAAACAAGTGACCGCGCTGATCGAATTGAAGGCCCGCTTCGACGAAGAGAACAATATCGAATGGGCGCAGCGGCTGGAGCGCGCGGGCGTGCACGTGGTGTACGGCGTCATCGGATTGAAGACGCATTGCAAGCTCACGCTGGTTGTGCGGCGCGAAGGCGCCCGTCTGGTTCGTTACGTACACATTGCGACCGGTAACTACAACCCGGCGTCCTCGGCAACCTATACGGACTTAGGCCTCTTCACTGCGGACGAGACGATCGGTGACGACGCGACTGAGTTCTTCAATTACCTGACCGCGTATTCAACGCCGAAGGATTATCAGAAGCTGCTGGTGGCGCCGGTAAACTTGCGCGAGAAGCTGACGGCTTTGATCGAAAGAGAAACTGCTCATGCGAAGGCTGGCCGACCGGCGCGGATCATCGCGAAGCTCAATCGCCTGGCCGACGACCAGATCATTCAGAGTTTGTACGAAGCTTCGCAGGCGGGCGTCTCGATCGATCTAATTGTGCGCGGCGTCTGCATGTTACGTCCAGGCGTGACGGGGTTATCGGAGAACATCCGCGTGCGCAGCATCGTCGGGAGATTTCTCGAGCATAGCCGCGTGATGTACTTCGCGAATGACGGCAACGAAGAAATCTACATCGGCAGCGCTGACTGGATGCACCGTAATCTGAGCCGCCGCGTAGAAGTGGTGTGCCCGATTGAAGATCCAAAACTGCGCGCGTATCTGAAAAACGAAGTGCTTCAGGCTTATCTGCGCGATAACGTTAATGCGCGCGAATTAACTGCCGAAGGATTCTACGAATCGGTCAAGGCTGATGCCAATGGCCCGTTCGACAGCCAGGCGTACTTCGAAAGCGCGGACATGTGCGATTGATCGCACGAAAGAAAGAAACAATCGGAGGGACCAGAAAATGTTTACCAGGAGAAAAAGTCAAACGTTCGCGATCATAGCTACGATTGCGTTCGGCTTAGTCACGGCGATTCAAGCGCAGAAGGGTGGCGGCGCGAAGCTCAAAGAACCAAAGCCAATTCCTAGTGATGCACACGCGGTTTTGTGGCAGGAGCCAACGGACATTTCGTCGCGCGATCTATTTTTGGGATCCGGCGGTGAGTCGATGAAGCCGGATCTGTCGAACGTCGTCTTTGTCCGCGACGAGTCGCGCAGCTTTTCGAAGAAGTATCGGGTAAAAGACGGCGCGGGCAACGAGTGGGTCGTCAAGATTGGGCCCGAAGCGCAACCTGAAACCGCCGCGACGCGTCTGGTTTGGGCTGCCGGATATTACGTCGACGTCACCTACCTCGTTCCGCACGTTCACATCGAAGGCAAGGGCGATTTTGACAACGTACGATTCGAAGCTCGTACTCATGACATCAAGCGTTTGGACCAGCGATGGGATTGGGAGAAAAATCCTTTCGTAGGCACCAAAGAACTCGCCGGATTGAAAGTGCTGATGGCCCTAATGAACAACTGGGACATTCAGAATCACAACAATAATGTTCTGTTGGTAAGCGATCAAGCGACAGGCGAGAAGATCGCGGAGTACATGGATACCGATCTCGGCGCGAGCTTTGCCAAAGAAGGCAAGTTCACCGGCCACACACGCGGACGCGCAGACCAATACATCGCTGATCGGAAATTTGTGGCCGGGGTGAAGAATGGCATTGTCGAATTTGACTATCGTGGTAAGAACCAGCATCTGCTGAAAGGGATCACGGTCGAGCAGGCGAAATGGATTGGCGGCATTCTGGCGCAGCTCAGCGATCAGCAGATTCGCGATGCGTTTCGCGCGGCAAACTACACGCCTGAAGAAATCGACGCGCTGGCCGCAACGGTGAGGGCGCGAGTCAATGAACTGGCGAATCTGCCGGGGTAGACTTTTTCTCCTTCTCCCCCTGGGAGAAGGGCTTAGCTGAGTAGAACGCAAATTTTGTTTCTTTTCTTCAAGCCACTCTCCAAATTGGAGAGTGGCTTGAAGAACGTTCAGTAAGAGGGCGACGAGGTATGCCCTCACCCTGGCCCTCTCCCAAAGGGAGAGGGAACGTTGAGCAGCAATGCAGAAAAAGATTCGCATCACCGATCTTTTATATCCGCATTGGGCGCCGCTCACTCTTGCCTTGATTGCAGTTATTGGCGAAAGCGTCACGGATCTGCTCGAGCCCTGGCCGCTCAAGATTGTCTTCGACCATGTCTTCGGATCGAAAAAGATGCCGGATTGGTTGGCGAGCGTCGTCAGTTATATCGGCACTGACAAGTATTCGATCCTGGACTTCGCGGTGCTCGCCGTGATCGTCATCGCCGCGTTTGGCGCGATAAGCAGCTACTTCGAAAAATATCTGACGACGAGCGTGGGCCAATGGGTGATGCATGACCTGCGGCGCGTGCTTTACAGTCACATTCAGCGGCTTTCGCTTTCGTATCACGATCAAAAGCGCACCGGCGATCTCATCAGCCGTTGCACGACGGACATCGACGCCGTCCAGAGTCTGATCTCGCAAGTGCTGCTCGGCATGCTGGTAAACGTGATGACGCTCGTCGGCATGATGATCGTCATGCTCTATCTGAACTGGGCGTTCACAGTCATCGCGTTGATGGTGGCGCCGGCGCTTTTCTTCGTCGTCTATCACTACACACATCGCATCAAGAATGCGTCGCGGGCGATGCGCCGGCAGGAAGGCGAAGTCGTCTCGGTGCTCGAAGAAGTGCTTTCATCGATTCGCGTCGTTAAAGCTTTTGCGCGCGAAGACTACGAACAGAAACGCTTCGAACGCGAAAGCCGCGAGAGCGTCGAGAAGGCTTTGCGCGCGCGCAACTTCAAAGCGAAGCTGCCGCCACTGGTCGAAATCATCGTGGCGTGCGGCACCTGCCTGGTGCTTTGGTACGGCGCGCGGCTGGTGCTGGCCGGCTCGCTCACCTCCGGCGAGTTACTCGTCTTTCTGCTCTATCTCGGCAAGATGTACAAACCGATGCGCGAGCTTTCGAAGATGACCGACACCATTTCAAAAGCCGACGTCGGCTGGGAACGCATTCGTGAAGTTCTGGAAAACGAAACGCAAGTACGCGATGCGCCGGGCGCGAAATCCGCGCCACGGTTCAAGGGCAGAATCGAATACGATCATGTGCGCTTTGCTTATAACGGAAACGGTGCGGTGCTCGAAGATTTGACGCTTGAAATCGAACCGGGACAGATGGTCGCGTTGGTTGGCCCGACCGGAGCGGGGAAGACGACGATTGTCAGCTTGCTGCCGCGCTTCTATGAAATCAACGGCGGCAGAATTCGTATCGACGGCACGGACATTCGCCAATTCAAACAGAAGTCGCTGCGCGAGCAGATCAGTTTCGTTTTGCAGGAGACGCTGCTGTTTCGCGCCACTGTCGCGCAGAACATCGCCTACGGCAAACCACAAGCTTCACAGGAAGAGATCATCCGCGCGGCGCGCCTGGCCAACGCCGAGGAATTCATAGTCCGCATGCCGGACGGTTACGAAACGATGATCGGCGAACGCGGCCTGACGCTTTCCGGCGGACAACGACAGCGCATCACCATCGCGCGCGCCATCATTCGCAACTCGCCTATTCTGATTCTCGACGAACCTTCGGCCGGTCTCGATGCTGAATCAGAAAAACTCGTCTTCGATGCGCTGGAGAATTTGATGGAAGGCAAAACTTCGATCGTGATTGCGCACCGCTTGGCGACCGTGCGTCGCGCCGATGTGATCTTCGTGATCGATGGCGGCCGCGTCGTCGAGCAGGGAACTCACGAAGAGCTACTGCGGGGCGAAGGTCTCTATGCCCGCCTGTATGAATTGCAATTCAAAGGCGAAGAAGACCAAACCCGCGAGTTAATGACCGTTTAGGAAGCTCCTGCCCGAGAGGCTTCCGCGCTATACTCCAGCGCGATGCATCAAGTTAATTGATACGACAACTCGAAGCCTTGGAACCCTTCCAACTCACAGACAATATAATGCCTGGCCATGCGAATGACGTCTTTCTGGTACCGTCGCAATTTCCTTCCATTCAACAAGCTATCGCCGCAATCGTTCGACCGACGACGATCATGATCAATCCGGGTGTCTACTATGAGGACTTGGTGTTTGTCAGCGTGCCGGACGTGGTGATCAGCACTACGCAATTTTTGCGGCGCGGCGTTGTGCTGGTGGGCGCTGGCGCCGACTCAGTAATCGCAATCGAGAAATCTTCTGTTTACCTAACCGGCGTTGAGATCCGTTCAAACGGTTGCGCGCGAGCGATTGCGGCGCGGGAATCATCGGTAGCACTTCAGGAATGTGTGCTGGCGGGAAATCGGACGAGTGAAGTCGACGCGAGAGGCGCCGCGATGATGTGTGTCGGGTCGTCGGTGCGCGTACAGAAATCGATGATTGCCGGAAACAACCTGGCAGGTGAAGGAGCCAGTGGCGGCGGGCTTTATTTATCGGATTGCAAGGTCGAAATCGCCGGCAGTTCGATTCAAGCGAACGCCATCAATGGCTCAGCCGCCACGCTAGGCGCAGGCATCTATTGTGAACGCAGCCAAATGCGTATGTGGCGCAGCCGCGTGACCGACAACGCCCTTTTGGGAACGAACAGTTGCGGCGCCGGGATTTATTTCAAGCAGTCAACAGCGCAACTAGGCGGCAGCATCATTACCGGCAACACATGTGTCGATGGCAGAGGGGGCGGCTTATTTATTAGCGGCGACGCGGAACAAATTGTCGTGCACCGCAATACCGATATCAGACGAAATCATCCGGACGATTTCGCCAGTGAGTGAAAAAATGTACACCGCACACGGCGTACTCTAACCGCTGAGCAAAAACAATAAGGCCGCTTCGTTGGAAGCGGCCCTCTTTGAAATCGCGAATCGGAAAATCAGATTCGGGAGTTCAATTAATTCTTTTGCGATGAGGCGGTCGCGGCCGTGGCGGCTGAATTGCTCTGCATCTTCTGAGCGTAGTCTTCGACAAATGTTTTCAGATCGCCGTGGCCCCAACGCGTATAGAAGTCATAATCGACCATCTCGTTATAGGCCTGATCGTAGGTCCAATGGTTCACATTGAAGCGGTAAACGGCTCCCATCACGCCCGTTCGGTGCCGGCCGCCGGCACAGTGAACGTACAGGACGCCGGTGTTCGGATCGTTGACGAGTTTGAGAAACGCGTCAATCGATTCCTGCTTCGGATAGCTCGAGTCGCTCATCGGAATATTCACATAGCGCATTCCAAGCGCTTCAACGTCGCGCTTTTCATAGTTCACCGGGTCCTGGCGCAAGTCTATGACGGTCTTAACGCCCAACGCGGCGAGGTCTTTGTAATCGCCTTCATTCGGCTGTGCGCCGCGAAACAGGCGGTCGTCCATCTTGCCGAAATTCTTGATCCGAATGTTGGCAAACGCGGGGTCTGAATGGGTCTTGGCGAACGAAACCGAAGCGGCGGCCAATGTCAAAGCTGCAACAGTGATAGCGGCAAAGGTATTCTTAATACGGAACATCTGGGGTTACTCCTTAATTAATTGTCGTCGTTTCTAACAGGCTTTGCCGGGGAACGCAAGACGTATTCAAGTGAGGTCGAGGGCCGTCGGTTGCCGTATCTCTTGAGGGTATCTCGCTGTCAAATTGTCGGGAATCATTAGATACAAAAACCTGTATCTGAGTTGCATCCGAAAGGGTAAACTGAAGCGCCAATTTGCCCAGCGAATCGGGAGAGCGGAGACGCGGTCGAATCGAAAGCGGCATGTTCTTAACAACCACATTAAAGGCGATTTTCCTGGGGATTATCGCGATTCTATTCAGTCTTAATCGGCTTGCGCGAGCGTTTCCACAGGTTGGCTGGCTGCAAATCTTCTCACTTCCAGTGCCCCAAATAAGCGAGCAAGAAAGGGTCCGACGAAGACGCGCTGGAAACCGTCAGGCCGGTCTCGAAATAATTCTCGGCGGTTTTATCCTGCCGCTGATTTACTTCGGCTCGACGATGCTCTTCTTTAACGAGCCTGAGACCCGCGCGACGATCTTGGTCCTGACGATATCAATCCTGTGCGTGCTCGTCGGCGTTTTTGTTCTTGTCAGAAATCTGAGGTAGTCCTGTTACGATTGTCCGCTGCACGATGCCGAAATGGTTGTTGTAATCTAGAGTCCGCGGGGCGTTATTAATTTATGCCTTTTCTGGATCTTCTCAAGTTGGCCTTCCGCAATCTGCGCGAGGCGAAACTGCGCGCGACGCTCACTTCGATGGGCGTGATTGTCGGCGTCGCGGTCATTGTCACGATGGTGTCATTCGGCCTCGGACTGCAACGCAATCTGCTGTCGCGATTTAAGGCGCTCGACCTGTTTAGCGAGATGTCGGTTTATGGGAAGACGGTTTCGGCGGCGATGAATCGACAGACCACCGGGCGACGTGGCGATAACGGCGATCGTCCGCCGGGTCCTCGTGCGCCTGAGAATGAAACACCGACTCGAATCCTCGACGATGCCGCGATCGCCGACATTGCGAAGATCCCCGGAGTTCTTTATGTAGAGCCGGCAGTTTTCTTTTTCGTCGAAATCAGAGTTAACGGGAAGACGCTCGGAGCCAACGCCGCGGGATGCAACGTGCCGAATCTCTCGACTCGATTCAGAGAGTTCGAAGCCGGCCAGATGATTAGCGCGCCGGACGCTGACGAGGCCGTCGTGACTTTTGAATTTGCTCGCAATGCAGGTTTTTCTTCGGCTACTGAGGCGCTGGGAAAATCGATCGAATTTCTGGTGCCGGCAAAAAACAGCGACGGCGAAGATAGCAATGACCAGCCCAGCTTTTTCGGCTTGCCGTTAGGCGGCGAGGAGCCGTCGCCGCCCAAGAGTGGAGTTGCGGTCGCGAAGACATTTCGGATCGCGGGCGTTCTGAAGGAAGTGAAACCCAACGGCGGTCCGGGACCTCAGCGTGGGTTCATGCCGACCGGCGAGATCAACATTCCGATTGCCGCGGCGCGCCAGTGGTCGCTCGATCACACCAGCGAACAGACAAAGGTGCTGACAGCTCTGGCGCGCGAGAGTGGCGCGATCAGTGAGGACGAAGTTCCGGGCTATTTGTCTGCCGTGGTTCGCGTAAACGATCCAGTCGCGCTCGCTGATGTGCGAAACAAACTCAAGCAGATGGGCCTTGGCAGCTTTTCGATCGTCGATCAACTCGATCAAATTCGAACGGTGTTTCTCATCATAAATTCAGTGCTCGGGTTGTTAGGCGGCATCTCTCTGCTCGTGGCGAGTTTCGGCATTGCGAATACGATGATCATGTCGATTCTCGAACGCACGCGCGAGATTGGCATCATGAAAGCCATCGGCGCTGAGGATCGAGAGATCAAATTGATCTTCTTCTTCGAAGCAGCAGTGATAGGCGTTATCGGCGGCGCCATTGGATCGGTTGCCGCCTGGATCATCGATGCCGTGGCTAATCGTCTCGCGTATCGATTCATTCTCAAACCGCAAGGCGCATCTTTTGTTGATTTCTTTCACTTGCCGCCGTGGCTTTGGCTGGGCGCGATTCTCTTTGCGCTAGGGGTTTCGATTTTGGCGGCGCTGTATCCGGCCGCGCGCGCGGCGAAAATCGATCCGGTAAGGGCGTTAAGGCACGATTAAGGAAAGGTTCTTACGATCATCGGTATGATGATAAAGAAGCAGACGATTATCAACGGAACGATTATTAAAGCCGTCGATACCATTCCCAGAATTCGCCCGGTCTTCGTCAGATCGCGTCCGCTCGGATCCATCCAACCTCGGTCCATTTCTCTCAGGTCGGTGTTTCCCATCACCCAGGCCGCGATACCAAACAACTGACAGGTCACTAGACCGAGAATCCCGAAAGCAAGAATGAGTGGGCCACGATGAGGTTTCATTATTTAGGTCGTCAAAGACTTTCCGCAAGTATTGCAGAATCGCGCGGAGGGATCTTTTTGAATTGCGTCGCAATGCGGACACGGGAATCCACTTCGTAACTTCGCGCCACATGCCGAGCAGTAAGTCGAGCCAGTTGTGGCCGCGGCGCCACATTTCACACAACGTCCGGGCATGGGCGGAACATAGCCGCCGGCTTTGCGCGCGATGTGGGCTTCGATCAACTTCCAGGCGTCTTCCGTCAATTTGTATTGCCAGTAGGCGCCGAGCGCCGGCAGCGCCAAAAGCAACCCGGCAGAGAGCGCCAGCGCCACCGCCGCGACGGCAGCTTTGTCGAACCATTTCTGCATGCCAATCTCGACGCGCGTGCCGCCCGTTTCAGGAGTCACTTTGATCGTGAGTGCGGCGGACAATCCCGTGAGGTCGCGTAACGTGCTAGACTTGCGCGCTTGCAGCACAGCGGTGGATGAAACGTTCATTGTTTGAACGTCGAAGTCTTCATCGAAAAGATCGCGCAGTTCAGTCATTAACTTGATAACGTCGGCTTCGACGCCTGGGTAGTAGCGGCTCTCCATTTCGATGGTTCTCCTCAGAGCATTCTACGCGAAGCGCGAGCCCTTAGTTCAAATTTAATTGCCACAGAGACACGGAGGCACAGAGTAATGATTAGCAGGAAACGGTCCGTCGCCTATTCGCTTTCATTCTTACTTTTATCGAGCCAGCCACTCACCTTGGCCCAAACAATCGACGGTTTCTCGGCGGCGCGTTCGCAGGACGAGCGTCGCATCGAAGAACAGTTTCGCGCGGTGCCGCAGGGCGTTTCGGCGCGCGAGCATCTGCGGAAGTTGACTGCGCAGCCGCACGTGGCCGGCACGCCGGAGGACTACGCGACGGCTGTTTACGTGCGCGATCAAATGCGTTCGTTTGGATTGCCGGCGGAACTCAAGGAGTACCAGGTTTGGCTCAATTATCCAAAGACGGATCCGATCGTCGAGTTGATCGCACCGCGTCGCGAGAGACTGTCAGTGCGCGAAGCTGTCATCAAAGAAGATCCGACGTCTTCGAATACAAAAATCACTCCGCTCTTCAACGGCTATGCGGCTTCGGGCGATGTGACCGCGCCGTTGGTGTATGCGAACTATGGGTTGCCTCCCGATTACGACGCGCTGGCGAAAGCGGGCGTCGACGTCAAAGGCAAGATCGTCATCGTGCGCTATGGCAATTCATTTCGCGGAGTGAAGGCCAAGGTCGCGCAGGATCACGGCGCAGTGGGCTGCATCATTTACTCGGATCCCGCCGACGATGGTTACGCGCAAGGTGACGTCTATCCGAAAGGACCTTGGCGTCCGGTGGGCTCGGGCCAGCGCGGCTCGGTCCAATATTTATTTCAGTATCCCGGCGATCCTTTGACGCCGGGTAAGCCGGCGATTCCCGGCACTCCCAGACTTAGTGTCGAAGAAGCCTATCAGGACATCCCGCGCATTCCGGTGCAGCCGCTCGCTTATGATGAAGCTCGAAAATTGATCGAACCGCTAAAAGGACCGGTGCGGCCGAAGGGTTTTCAAGGCGCGTTTCCTTTTGCTTATCACGTCGGCGGCACGAATGACGTGCGCGTTCATTTGAAGACCGACATGGATTATGCGTCGCGCACTCTTTGGGACGTGGTCGCGCGCATCGACGGTAATCCGGAAAGCGATCGTTGGGTAGTGATGGGCAATCATCGCGACGCATGGGTTTTTGGCGCCGTCGATCCAAACAGCGGCACCGCGACGATGCTGGAGGCGGCACATGCGTTTGGCGATCTATTAAAGAGCGGTTGGCATCCGCGCCGCACGATCGTTCTTTGCAGTTGGGATGGCGAAGAATATGGCTTGATTGGTTCGACTGAATGGGCCGAAGAGAACGCTGCCGAGTTACAACAGAAAGCAGTTGCCTATCTAAACGTCGACGTGGCCGTCAACGGACCGAACTACAACGCCTCGTCCGTACCGTCGTTGTGGCGTTTGCTTCGCGGCGCGACGCGTGACGTGAGAGATCCGAAGACCGGCAAGACCGTCTATCAGCAGTGGACCGATCGCGCGCGCGAACAACGGGAGGAACTCGATCCGCATTTTGATTCAGAAGTCCGCATTGGACCACTCGGTTCGGGATCGGACTACACGCCCTTCCTCCAGCATCTTGGCATTGCTTCGACTGACATGGGATTCGGCGGCGATTACGGCGTCTATCATTCGGCCTACGATTCGTTCTACTGGATGACGCACTTTGG
>DASQYL010000038.1:0-22449 GCA_035639235.1 Pyrinomonadaceae bacterium
TGGATGTCGGCGCGCTTGCCGACTGAGTTGGAGTGGGAGAAGGCCGCCAGGGGAACGCACGGCGCTCGTTATCCCTGGGGCGAGGATGAGCCGGACCCGAGCCGGGCCAATTTCGCTCCAGGGTTTGTGCCGTTCAATAGATCGCCGGTCGAAGTTCAGGATTGCGCCGCTGGCGACTCGCCTTACGGGTGCCGGCAAATGTCCGGCAACGTCCATGAGTGGTGTCAAGACTACTTTCATGTGGCCGGCCCGGCCTTAAGGTCGCCTGTAAATTTGGTGGAGATCAGGTCTTCGAGGCGCCGGGTGCTCAAGGGGGGCTGCTGGGGATCGGGAGCCGCTCGTCTACGACCGTCAGCGCGGTGGTCATCGCCTGCTCACTTGCGGGACAACGTAGTCGGCTTTCGGCTGGCGCGTGATCAAGTTGTTTAGTGGGAGTACGAAAAGCCATATGAAAGACGCCACAAAGATTCCGATGTTTTTTCACGAATTCAAGGGACGAGACAAGATCCCCGATGTCGACATTGTCAGCTACCGTCTCGTGGTGGAAGGCGCCGTCAGCCATCGCCTGCAGCTAAGTCTTATGGATTTGGAAGAACGGCTGCCAGTGCTCGAAGCCCAGCGGAGATTCTATTGCGTCAACGGCTGGAGCCTAGCTGCCCTGTGGCGTGGATTTGCATTGAAAGATCTGCTGGCGCTGGTCGAGCCGGAGCCTCAGGCGCCATATCTGCGCGCCACCAGCATCGGCGGCTATGAAGACACCGGCCGAATCACGGATCTCGTCAATGGTGGCGCCATGCTCGTTACTCACATGAACGCCGAACCTCTCTCTCTCGCACGAGGCAAGCCAATCAGACTGATGATTTTTGATCGTTATCAATTCAGGGGTGTCAAAGCCCTGGCGAAGATCGAAGTGGTTCACGAATACAGACCGGGTGCATGGGTCAAGTATGGCTACACGGATGCGACTATTCAGCCCTTTCCTCACTTGGCGATTGATCGCGGTGAAGAACTGATGCCAGAGGCTGAGGTTATCGGCATAGGCGACGAAGAAGTCTGAACTCAGGCAGAGGAAGGGACATTATGCTAACGACGGCTACGCGCATTAATGGATTCACCGAATGCAGGATCCGAGACATGACCAGACTGGCGCAAAGACATAGAGCCATCAACCTCTCGCAGGGCTACCCCGACTTTGATCCACCCGACGATCTTGTAGCGGCCGCCCATCAATCACTGCGAGATGGTCATCACCAGTATTCGCTAACCTGGGGTTCAGCAAACCTCCGCGCGGCTGTCAGTGCCAAGCAGAGCCGGTTCATGAAGCTCTCAATAAATCCCGACGAACATATCACCATTACCTGTGGTAGCACGGAAGCGATGATGGCCAGCTTGATGGCCGTTTGTAGCCCCGGAGACAAAGTGATTGTGTTTTCTCCTTTTTATGAGAGTTACGTCGCCGATATCGCCTTGTGCGGCGGCGAGCCGTGCTTCGTCAATCTCCATCCACCGCAGTTTCAGTTTGATCCCGATGAATTGCGAGCGGCGTTCGCAGCGGGCGCGAAAGCGCTGATCCTGTGTAACCCGTCTAACCCCACCGGGCGCGTATTCACCGAGCAGGAACTGCAGACCGTCGCGGAACTGGCGCAAGAGTACGATGCCTTCGTCATCACAGACGAAGTCTATGAGCACATCGTTTATGCGCCGCACCGACATCGTTATATAGCGTCGCTGCCCGGGATGTTTGAGCGCACCATCTCCTGTGGCTCGTTATCGAAGACCTACTCGATAACCGGTTGGCGTCTGGGTTATGCGATCGCCTCGGCGTCAATCACGCTTGGGGTTCGGAAAGTGCATGACTTTTTGACGGTTGGCGCTCCGAATCCGCTACAGGAAGCGGCAGTTCACGCGCTGAAATATCCTGATTCGTATTACACCCAATTGGCTGACGATTACACCCGTCGTCGTGATCTCTTTCTCGGATACATCAAGGAGCTTGGTCTGCCTTACCATGAGCCCGAAGGCTCCTACTTCGCGCTCGTAGATATTTCAAGCTGCGGATTCGCGAATGACTTCATGTTCTGCGAGTGGCTGGTAAAAGAGATCGGAATCGCGGCGGTTCCCGGCTCGGTTTTCTTTCACCAGCCGACAAGCAATTTCGTTCGCTTTCATTTCAGTAAGCGTTACGCAACGCTCGTAGCCGCCGGAGAACGGCTTCGGGGAATCCATCAACTGGTCTGAGCTTTCTAATTGGGATTTAAACTTATGAGCGAGCAATCCCTCAGTTTAATCGGTCGGAATGCCTCAAATCGAAAGGTGATAAGGGTCCGAGATGTGGAAATCGGCGGCCACGAGTTCGTGGCGATGGCCGGTCCATGCTCTGTGGAAAGTCGCCCTCAAATTATGGCGACTGCCAAAGCAGTGAAGACTGCAGGTGCTCGCATTTTGCGGGGCGGTGCTTTTAAGCCGCGGACTTCGCCCTACGATTTTCAGGGATTAGGGATAGAGGCTCTTGAATTATTGGCGGAAGCCAGCGAAGCGACGGGCTTGCCGGTCATTACTGAGGTTATGGACACGGAAGACATCCAGCTTATCTGTCAATTCGCCGACATACTTCAGGTAGGAGCGCGCAACATGCAGAATTTTGCCCTATTGAAGAAGCTTGGGCGAGTGCCAAAACCAATACTGTTAAAGCGCGGATTCTGTGCCTCGATTAGAGAGGTTTTGCTGGCCGCTGAATACATCGCGGCCCATGGCAATACGGAAATAATTTTGTGCGAGCGCGGAATTCGTACCTTTGAGACAGCCACTAGGAACACGCTTGACCTGAGCGCCGTTCCGGTACTGAATGAAGAGACTTCCTTGCCGGTAATTGTTGATCCCAGCCACGCTGCCGGCAAACGATCGTTAGTGCCAGCTTTGGCGAGAGCCGCAGTCGCAGTAGGCGCTGATGGTCTGCTTATCGAAGTTCATCCGAACCCCGCTGCGGCACTTTCTGATGGGCCACAATCACTTGACTTCCCAATGTTCGCAGACCTTATGACACAGTTGAAACCACTCGTTGAGTTCGAAAAACGCGTTCTTCGATCTTCATCCGATGGTTCTGGAAACGGGCTAAGAAACAATGAACCGGAGTTTGAACTGGTTCCTGCGTAGAACCGAGCGTTGCTCAGTTAATGCAATGTATCAACAGCTCAACACAATTCGGAGAAAGATCGATGATATCGATAAAGAGCTTCTCCAACTGCTGAATGAACGCGCCAAACTCGCGCGCAAATTGGGTGTGATCAAGAGATCACGTGGTTTGGCAATTCAGGATCATGTGCGTGAAAGGGCGATCCTGGCTCGCGTGCGTGAAACGAACTTTGTGTCCTTGAGACCGAATAACGCTATCAAGATATTCGAGGTGATTATTCGAGAATGCCGGCGACTTCAAGAAGCTGATGCGACCGGGATTTCACCGTCTGATGACACCACAAATGAGCTGTCAAGCATCAGGATCAATCCCACGGAAAGGGAAGTTCGGATTCCTGCTACGAGGGATGTCTGCTCTGGATCTTAGTTTTTCCGTTGCCAATACGTTGTCAAAATTTATCAAAATGTGTCTTTCGAGGTCGTAATTCATAGTAGTCAATTTCTTGTTCGCGGCTGCGTTTTTGTTAAGGTTTTTGGCTAAAAGTGGCGTGTTTCAAGGCCGAAAAAGTGGTCCATGAAAAGCCGCTTTTAGCCGTTCGCAATGCGGAGGTCAGGGGTTCGATCCCCCTCTGCTCCACCAATAGTTTCAAGCACTTACGGCAGATTGCGCGGTCTGCCGTTTTTGTTTTTTGGCGGATTTGGCGTCACGTTGACGTGAGCCAAAGGTAACGAGCTTTTCCAACGCGCTTCGTTTCCGCGCTTCCATCGCATGCGAATACCTCTTCGTCATCCTGATGTCCGTATGGCCCAGTATTTCAGCCACTGTCACCAACTCCTCGCCCTGATCTGAAAGGCGGGTGGCGCAACTGTGACGGAGGTCCCTTAATTGAAAGTCCGGGATTCCCGCTGCAGTTCGCGCGGTGTCGAAGGCTTTCTTCACATCCCTCAAACGTCCGCCAGTCTTTTCGCTGGTGAAGACGTATTCACTTGAACGACGCTGCTTGTCGAAGACCGCTCTCACCCGCGCGTTCATGGGAACGACCCGGTTGAGTTTGGTCTTGGTCTTTCGCACGTGAATCACGCCGCGCTCGAAATCCAGATCGAACCATTTCAGGTTGAAGATTTCGCCACGACGCATGCCCGTATGCAACGCCACGGTGACAATATCTTTCAATTGCTCATTGTCTCCCATGGCCGCGAATAATCGTTTCTCCTCATCTTCGGTCAGGTAGCGTACGCGCTGATTATCCAAAGCCAAACGCTCGACGCTTTGGCAAGGGTTTAGCTCTGCTTTTTCATTACGCACGGCAACTGTGAAGACTTTGGACAAAATTGAAAGCTCGCGGTTGACTGTTGCCGGGGCTTTGCCAGCTTTGATTCGTTTTTGTTTGAATTGCTCGATCATCGCCGGCTTAATTTCTGCTAAGTTCTTCCTCTTAAAGAATGCCTTCAGCATCTCGGTCACGCGTTCGTCGTCGTCATAGCTTCCCTTATGGATTTTGGCCCAAGGCAAGTAAGTCTCGTCGACGAAATCCGCAAACGCGATCTCTAACGGAGGAGGCGGCTCTGGGTCGTACTTCTTGGTCCATTGGTCATCCCAGATTTGCTGAGCGGCTTGCCTGGCTTGTTCAGCGTTGCGAGCGTCCAGCACGCCTCTGTATCGTTTCTTACGTTGAAAGAACTGGTAGTAGTAGTGCCGAACGCACGGATTGCCTTTTGCGCCCGGCTTCCAAATTCGAATGTTCATCTGCTGCTCCTTTCAACAGCCGTCCGAAAGAAGTAGCGGCACTACTTTACCACGGACAACTCCTTGCGTCTCGCCGGTGATTGCTGAACGCTTTGCCCCTTCGCCCAATCGATTAACTCACCGCGATGAAACCGCACTAGCGACCGAATCTTTCGGTAAGGAATTTGGTTGCGTGAGACCCAAGCGTAAAGGGTCTTGGCCTTGACATGCAGAAGCATGGCCGCTTCGGTGACGTCGAGAAGTCGTTCTGGATCATTACTAGTCATACTCACATCGTCCCGTCCTTGTTCGTATCGAATAATCGTTCCCCGAGCCTTGACTGATTAAGCGCTGACATCTCCTTGCTCGGTGCTTGGGTGTGCGTTTCGACTTTCTGAATTCACGCCACGGCAAGACACGTCTTCGCAAAGCAGTCTGGAGTTTTCAACAGGCGTGCCACGGCAAGGATCGGAGTCGTGACTTGTCACAGATTATGAAGATCGTGGAAAAGACTGGACTTTTGATAAACGTGGGGAAGCGTATAGAAATGAAAAGGCTTTGATTTCGCGTTACCTGTGTGCGAGAGGTCACAGGGGGGGTGTGGCCATGGTGGCGCTGCGTTGAATTTAGGCAGCCCGCTCGTCGTGATCCTCAGCGACTAGCGGCTCCTCGTATTTGAGGATTCCCTGGCGGTCATCATCGGTTATGGGGGTGATATTCGAAGTCGTCTCCGTGCTGAGAAGTTCATCTTTGACCCGCTCGGCCAGCTCATAGGCGAAGGTCTGGGCCTGTTCGGTGTAGCCTTCAAAAAGACTCACGATGTCTCCCGGCTGATTTCCCTTCTCATGCAGGCTCGGAACCGAAAGCGTTTCCCAAACAGCAATCCTGCCCGCGCGAGCTTCTCCCAGCGTTTCTTGTAGGAGTTCGAGATTTAGACTTTGAACCCGCACATGAGTCTGGCCTTGCTCGATCAATTTCAGGAGCAATGCCTGAATGGTGTGGAGGCTATCTGTCAATTCCTGAATCGGTTTTGGCTGGTCTATCGATTCGGTCGCCGAAATCTTGCGGCGACGAGCGGCGAGGGCTTCGTCGATAAGATCCCGAATGATTGGGGCCTCGGTTTTTTGACCTGTCGTCTCCATGATTTGATTGATGGTCAGGAGCTGATCCATCCATGGATTGAAACCGTAAACCTTGGTTGTTACGAGGGTTCGTTTCTTGGTTCTCATGTTACTTTTTGTCTCTCCCAAAATCTTAAGATTACAGGTTGTGGCCGAAGCAATTCTTAAGAGCTAAGTGATTGATGGATAATGAAGTTTCGGCCGATATTAAGATCTTAAGAATCTTAAGTTAAGAATCTTAAGTCTTAAGATGCTGAGTAGAATCAAGTTAGGGTCACCTCGAAACGTCGAAATCAGTGCCTATCTTGTCTGCCCACTTAAGATCGCGTCTTAAGATTTTTTCCCCGTTTATTCCCACGCCTCTCTCATATCTATTAAGGACGGCGGGCGAGGCTGAAAATTCCAAAGACCTAAGACTTTTTTCGGAGCGGGTTTCCTAGACGGGCATCCCAGAAGCAGGGCAAAACCGAGTACTGAAGGCGACACGCGGGGGCGCCTTGAGAGGCGCCAAACCCTAACCTCACGCCAAAGGGGGTTTTGTCCTCATTTCCCCAAAACGGCCGTAATGAGAGGACAGTAGAGGGGACAAGACTTAACTAGCCAAACATCAGGTTTTTTCGGGTGTTGTGATTAGCGCATGAAGGAAACTGTAGCGGCCGTAAGAGCTAACGGAAGGACTTCGCAACCTGAACGAATAAACGGCTCTTCTCTAGGGTAAAGGTTCGTAAAGATGTCTGGCCAGATTTGCATGATATCGCCGGCGCAAGCTTCCCAAAGTAATTCGCGGCCGAGGACTCAGAAGTTCCCACCGTCTTCGCAAGCGGGCAACTACCCGTGGCCGCAAGCGCATGAGCCGCCGAAAGCGGTCCTGATTCCACTCCGCACGAGCTTTCCTTAACTCGCTCTCGATTCGCATGTATACAGTCATAGCTTGGGCGGCGAGTTCGCGATCATGAGGGAGGGCTTTCGGCGGTGAGGTGGTGACGGAGGGATATTCATAACAGCGGATGGTTAAGGTAAAGCCGTTACGACTCACACCGCGCGGTGGTGACATTTCTTCAATGCAACTGAGAATTGGAACCCGAACCATTATCACGCCTCATCCGAAGTCCAAGACTAGCTGGATTTCCTCGACCTCTCGCGCTCCTTCGGGCCTTCGCGCAAAGTAAAAAGCCGGTAGCCTCAACGACGATTCCACTTCTTCAATCTCTCTAGCTACCGTAATGGCTGGCGGTTCGATTGTCGGCTCATCCGTCGCGATCGAAATAACCCACTCGTCCAGATTGACGATTTGAGACGGTCTTAGCTCGTCTGCCTCAACCTCACTGATCGTGTCGTCGGTCAAAGCATCGCTTGCCAATACCGGATAGCGATTGATCAAGTCAGACAGGACGGCGGTTCCCGTTTCCTCGTCGGTCGGTACAAAAAATCTTTGTTTCCAATCGATCTGTTCGTTGATAAGTCCAAGGCTGCGAATCTCGGCAAACCTGTTTGGATCGACTCCCATTAACTCTATGAGCGGCTCTCGGTGAACAACCTTTCGCGCAAGCTTCAACCCTGAAACAAGCGTGACTTCCTCCCCTTCGTCCAGGATGCCGGTAAAGATTTCCTCCGGCTCGCGAAGGTCGCGCGTCGCGCCCAGCGCCGCTACAATCGGGCCGACTTGCTCCTGTGGGATGCGGATGCCGACGATTCGCTGCCCGTCGTCGGTAGTCACACGTACAACTTTCAAACGCGCTTCTTCGTGCGTCTTGAATCTCTCCCACAATGGAATGATGGCTCCGCCAATGATGTGTGTCTCGTGAGTTTCAATCGGCGGCACTGAGGCATGTTTCTTGATCCACCAGTCGCGAGCCTTTGCCGGAATAACAGGGCGGTACTTTTCCTTTAGCTCGTCGTCGTGAATGTAGGTACTTCGCGCTGCTTCTGGTTTCCAAACTGCAAACGTGCGATAGCTGTGTCCCGTCTCGGCGTTGGTGTGAAGTCCAGACTCAATCGCGAGAATGAAGTGACCGTTCTTCCGGTGGCGAAAGAACGCTCCCGTCTTTCGTTTCCTCACTTGCTGCGCTTCGTCGAAGCTGACGGCCTTTGAGGGTACGTCAATCTCTAAAGTGTAGTGCGTTGTCTGTGCTTGGGTGATTTCGTCGGTATGCACTATCCGCGGCGGCTTCGCGATCCGTATTGCCAGCGCTTTGATATCCGTGACTCCTTCGTCAAACGTACCGTTAGCTTTCGCATACCTCACTGTCTGCTCGAACAAGTCAACGAAGTGGTCAAAGAGCGCATTCTGGTGATCCACGTCGAGCGCCAATACACGGTTAAGGAATCGCGGCACGTTATAGAGATCTTCTTTCCTCACTTCTTCGCAGCCGTCGCGGTTGCGCACAAGCAAGCCAATATCACGCAACGTCTGACGGGGATTCGCGAGACCTGGGACATTGCCGCTTTCGACAATGCGGCGCAGCATAAGGCACAAAGCGGCGCGTCCTTCTTCCGTCTCAAAGTTGTATTTCGCGAGGTCGCTATTATCAGCGCTGCGGCGGTCGCCTTTGGTCAATGCGCCTAGACTGCCAAGCCTTCGCGCGATGGTGGAGCTAAAGCGCTTCTCTCCGCCAAGCTCCGTCGAGAGTAGAACGTACTCAGGCGGCATAGCCTGATCGCTGCGATGCGTCCGGCCAAAAGTCTGCATCTGCTTGTCTGCGCTCCAGCCAAGCTCAAGCGTGACGTGTACTCGGCGCTGTTGGTTCTCAGCGCGATTGGAAGCGTGAAGCGAGATTCCCATCGCGGCGGCATCGCTGATAATGGCAACGCGCTTCTTGCCTGATTGAAACTGTTCCATTTCGTGAACGTTGGTTCGGTGCATGGCGACACCTTCAGGATTACGTTTCTTGTATTCAACTCGTCCGTGTGAATCGCGAATCAAGCGTCGCGTTCTTCCCGTAAGCTCGGCAACATTGCGCTCGCCAAAGTGGTTGACAAGTTGATCAAGCGGGTTCTCCGGCAACTCCAAAGCAGAGAGGCCGTCGATAACCTGCTGTTTCATTCGCAAGGCTTCTTTGCTTTGTACTGGATTGCCTTTCCCGTCTCTGACCGGCACTTGGATCGTTCGGCCTGTGCCTGGGTCTGTGACGTCTTGATAAAGAGTAGTTGGGAATCCACGATCGACCATCGCGGCGATCACTTCGCGGGGTGAGAAGTCCAAGTCCTCAAGCATGCCGCCATTAGCCGTCGCCTTCGCAACCTGCTCTTTGGTTCTTGCTTCGCCAGTTCCGACAAGCGAGATCACGATTGACTTGCCTTCATTCAGCGCGGCTTCGGTTTCGGCGATTACACTCGGCACTTTGAAAGCACAAATAACTTGGCGAAAGAACCGCTGATGATCTCCCCAAAACTTATTCAGCGCGACGGCGCGGGCGCGGGGCCCGCCGTTCGTTACCTCTAAGGCTGCGTCAATGTTGCGCAAGACGCTTTGCCAAGCTGCGGCGGCGCGGTTGTACATTTCGCGCTGCTGTGGCGTGAGAGCATGAATACGCTCTCGATACTCAACGGCCTTGCCGCTGTGAGGACAAACGCCAAAAGAGATCGAACCTGAGAGATACATGCCAAGGGCTTTCATATCGCGGCTGACCATTTCCATAGCTCCGACTCCACCGGACTCAATCTCCTGCATGAACTCTTGAAAGCCGCCGGGGAATGAAGTGCCAATTCCCCACAAGCCAAGCCTCGTCATATAGGCCATGTTGCGAACGTCGGTTGCTCCGGTGGCTGATGAATAAACCACGCGATAGTCGGCATTACGCTCCGGGTCTTGTAGGTCAATGACTGCTTGGCCGGTGAGGGTTGGCTCGCCGCGTCCACCTGCAAGCGCATTCTTGGCTTTATGTGCTTCGTCAAAGATGACTACGCCCTCCGAACCAAGCCATCGTTGGATTTGGTCTATTCGTTTCTCTCCCGTTTTCGCCGCCGCTATCAGTGACGAATAACTGCTAAAGATCACTCCGCGCGCCAACGCAATTTCTCCGGCTGGTGCGTAGTCATTGATTCGCGCAAGTGGAATGCTGGCTAGTCCTAAATCCGTGAGATCGCGCCGTGCTGATTCCAGTAAGTCGTTATTAACTGACAGCCAGATTGCGCGTTGTCGGTTCTGATTCCAGTTGTCGGCGATGATGCCGGCGAGTACGCGGCCTTTGCCAACTCCGGTGCCGTCGCCGACGAAGAATCCGGCGCGTGATCCGTCCGGCAGTCTTTGCTCGTGTCTCTGTCCGGCATAGATAACGCGTTCAAGCTGAATGTCTGACAATAGGCCTTCGCTGACAATCTCCGGTGCGAGGTGTGGTCTATAAGTAATGTCTGGCGGTGTGACTGCCGCCATCGATGCTGACTCAACGATTACGGCCGGATGACGTTTGCCGCCTGTAAGCTTCGCGGCTACGTATGGGACAAATAGATTTCCGCTCGGTTCGAGATCATCTGGATCGTCTGGCTGCTGCGGTTCCTCAACTAAGTGTCTGAGCGCTTCCCAGGCTTCCTCAAGCGTGGCTGCGCTTCCCCAACTGATCTGCTTTAGGTGTTCTTGCCAATTTGCTCCGGGCGTCTCGCCAGTCTTATCTATGACAAGTATCTGAATGTCCGGCGCGGCTCCGTATTTCGCATACTCTTTGCCGTCAAGGGTGAGGTTTGCGCGGATATTGCAGAGACAAGCGATCCGCTGCCACCATTCACTAAAGCTCGGATGATGAAAGCTCATAGCCTCGCTGACAATCGCGACCAAGCGTCCGCCGTCGCGAAGTCTGCGCAAGGCGCTGGCTACGTGTCGCGCTCCGTAGATTGGATTTGTGCTTTTGACTCTGCCGCTCGTGGAGCTAAACGGCGGATTCATTAAGACAGCGGTTGGTTGAATCTCAGTGGGTAAGAGGTCGTCAATGAACTCGGCATCAAGCGGTAAAGCGTCGAAGTTAAGAACGCAGCGCAGCAATGAGAATCGCCGCAAGCTGGTCTCGTTGCAGATAACCTTCGCGCCGACTGCACGAGGCCAGATCGCAAGGCTGCCCGTTCCGGCTGATGGCTCTAGAACTATGTCACTCGGCTTCGGATTGAGTAGTCGCGCTGCGACGTATGCGAGCGTTGGCGGTGTCGAGAATTGCTGTAGCTCGTTCTGCTCTAAGGTGCGATCCGTTTGTCGCGGTAACCGCTGCATCAATGGGCGCAAGACAGAAGCAAGCGCTTCTGTCACGTCTATCTGCATCAACTCTCGTGCGTGTTTCTCAAGTAGATAGTTGTTGACGGCGATTTCTACGGCGTCGTAAGCGTCGCGCGGCGTGTATCGTCCTTGCGCTCTGGTGCCGCCGAATACTCGCTCGGCGGTTCGGGTTAGCTTTGGATTGTCGAACGGCTCTCCGTCCTCGATTCGTTCCTCTAACTCGGTGACGAGTTCGTGAATATTGCAAACAAGCGCGTTTGTTCTGGCCGCGCAAACACCTGTACTCTGATCTGGCATCTGATTCGCTCCTTGAAGATGGCGTGGGTCACGGTGTAAGCGGCGCGGGTGGTAGTGACACCCGCGCTGCTCTTTCTCATTCAGTTGTTCGGCTTAGTACTCGCTCGGGAGCAAGACCGTAGTTGCGCTACGGTCGGCCTCGGTGATGATCCAAAGCTTCTGACCTTTGCCGGTGCGATACGCACTCAAAAGCCGAAAGCCTTCTTTCAATGAAAGTTCGTTCTCCTGAACGTCCTCGTCTGAAAGCTCGCTGCCCCAATCGCAGGACATGTGACGGCGTAAGAATTCAATTGCTGTCTGTCCCGCGATCATGAGTGCTTCTTCGGCTCCGGGCGTGATGTAGGTTTGACCCAGCGCAAAGCGGGTCACGCTGGTTTGCGTGGTTGTGTTATGGTTTCGTCGCATCGATTCTTCTCCTTTAGCGGGTGAATGGTTGGTGCCTGGGCTAGGTGAGCGTGTCAGCGCTTTCCTAGCCCCTTGTCGTTACTGCTCGGTTTCGTTCTCGCTTGGTTGTAGTCGTCCGGCTCGCAGGATTTGATCTGCGGCTCTGAAAATCTTCTGTGCGCTCTTTTCGGGGATGGCGTCGGCGTCGTAACCGATCGCGGGGCAAAGCCAGTTCTGGATATAGCCGCGACAGAATTCCGCGCCTTCGAGGTTCAAAGCTTCGCAGCAAAGCAGGGCGACTGACTCGGCTTCGACTTCTCGCAGGTTCTTTGGTGTTCGTTCGGTGTCCGTAAAATCGGCTTCGCTGGTGTGTCCTAGAATGACGTGGGCCGTTTCGTGGAATAGGGTCTTGTGCGGAAGCTGCGCCACCGGATTGATCGCGATCTGTCGCTTCCGCGCGTATCCCTGACAATTGCCGTCCGTATCGGTAAACGCGATCTGCTCAATGTCGAGGGCGGCAAGCGCTCGCTCGGCGTCCCACTCCGGCAAGCGCGGCGCTGTGAATTCGTCGCCGATGGTCTGCGAGATCGCGAACCATCGCGCCTTATGCATAAAGCTCGTGAAAGTCCGCTCGCCGTTTTCGCCTTCGCTCGCGTCGGTGTTGTTCTCTTGATTGTCGCGAAACTTGCGAGTGATCGGCATACATAGGATCAAAGCTCGCTCGCCGCGTTTGACTGTTCGTCCTAATGCTTGCCAACCGGGAAAAGTATTGATCGGGCCGGGTTCAAGTCCGCGCATCTGGCATTGCACGAGGGCTAGGATTTGATTTCCTATCGAGTAATGATGGAAAGCCGAGTAAGCTTCCATAATCATGCCCGGCTTGTTGACTGCTTCAACTAACAAGGCTGACCACTTGGGAATATCGACATGCTTCGTTCCGTGTCTGTCCATGATGTAACGGCTCCTTTCGCTACAAGGGTTGTTGGTCTTTGGCTTGTAAAATGCGTTTTCCCCCTTCCGTAGCGACGTTCGGACACGGGTGGGCGCTCAACCGACACAGGAACTGCCGGAACGCAGTGGAGGACTCGGAGGCTTTGCGGAGAGTTGGCGGTTGGGCTCCCGTGGCAGAATGAGAGCGAAGAAGGGGGAAAACTAACTCAGAGCTTTCTCGGCTGGAATGGAGCGAAGCGGAATGAAGGCGAGGCCTTATGAAGTCAGTTGGGCAACATTCGCAACAGGGATTCTCAACCGAAGCGGTTCGAGCAACCCGTCAAATCGCAGAAGTGAGGCCATTGAACGGCTCCGACATTTCAGACCTTACGGCGTAGCAGATCAGTTATCACGACGAGTTGTAAGCCTGACACTGTCCCCCATTCCGTGCCGACCTTGCCGTCCACAGAGGTCGCAGTTCTTGCGAGAATGAGAACAGATCCGCTTTATGTTGTAGTTAGTCAACCCCTCTTTAATATGCGTCGGTAGGGGGATATCGAGGAAAGGCTGAAGTAGGTGGCGAAAGACGAACATGGCGTACGAAGCCGCTCTCATATTCAGATCCATAACCGCTGGAGCTTTGAGTGGAACATCTTTCGAGTATCCCATGGCTAATACTCGAGTTCTCTCATCGGCGTCAAGGCCTTCAAGTCTCACCCGTTCTTCAGTAACAATTCCAGAACAAAGCAAACACGCTCTGCCCGGCGCGACATATGACACCCTCGAATCCAAACTCTGAATACCGATATCGTCAATACCAATTTCAGTTCCTAAATCAATGTAAGGAATTAAGTATTGATGAGCCACTTCCGTCATCACGAGCCGTGGCCAGTCTCGATTGTCAACGCAACCGAAGATTAGGTCACAACCTCGTAATTCGAGTGCAACGCGTTCTTCGGTGATGTCCCCGCCTTCAATGATGGTGATCTTCGTGGGGAGTCCAGTTTCGTTCAAAGCTTCGGCCAAACGAGTGGCTTTGTTCGTCCCAGCGTCGGCATCACTCTTACGCGAGTGGACAATCCGGTTCAGGTTATGGTCCTTAATATCATCGAACTCAAAGATGACTATCTCGCCGACGCCAGCCCTTGTTAGCAGTTCCAACATCAACGAGCCGGTGCCGCTAGCGCCGACAACCGCGACGCGCATCCGCGACAAACGCCTCTGCGCGCCTTTGCCTGTAATGGCTAAGCTGCGATCGAAGATCTCCAAAGGATCCGGGACTGATTCGTCGAGCGTTCCGTCGAGCTGAAGGAATTCGAGTTGTTCGCCGATGATGACCATTTCATCCAGCATTAACGGTTCTAGATGCTTTGGCGACCAGACTCTGGCGGCTACAGCGCGCTTTCCTAGCACCACACTGCCGAAGATTCCCGCTGGCTGCAGCTCATAGAGGTTTTGCATCAGTTCAGGGTCATTCGCGTCGTCATAAGGCGAAAATCCCACTTCGATGTCGCAACCTGGATGCGTATGCACCGTGAGAAAGCCAGCCAGACCGCGTTCCCTGACTCGCAGTAATGCGCGGCGCAGATAGCGATTTGAAAAGGTAATTGCACCATGCGCCTGCTCCTTCAAATCGCCAGTTGCGGGGGCCAGTACCTCTCGAACAAGCAGTGCCGGATTTGCGGTGTGATCGTTGCGACTTACTAAGGTGATACAACCCGATTCCGGAGGGAGATTTACAACCTCCAGAAAAGAAATTGAAGTCAGACCTCGGATCTCGCCGAAGTTATGTGTGCTGATTCTAATTTTCATTGTCTGACTCCTCTGCACAAAAAGTAACCCCGGCAGTGTTGGATGTGAGTTGTCAGATCATCTTGCAGCGGGTTCCAAGGACGGCTTTCATGATAGTGCCAGGAAACCAACACCCAATTACGTTCCTCAACAGACATAGTTTGTTGCTGGTTTGGAATTGAGCCGCTTGAGTGCGTGAAGGGAAGACCCAGATAAAAGGCATCCAAACCACCTGATGGATAAGTCGCCGGAACGGCAATCAGAATGTCTACCTTTCCGCAGCCCCAAGGAGGAGAAGGCACAATTATGTCGCGAACTTCAACATATTTCTGAGCCCCGACAGAAATGAGACGGGCCGTTACTCCCGTCTCATTCACTGCCTCAGCATCCTCCTCGATTGTTTGTGAGCCACGCGGAAGGCGTCCTGCCAAAACCGCCGCGCCGTACTTCCCATCCTTCTGCGCCTCAAAGCAATCACCTCGTTGCAATGAGAGCGGTGTGTCGGGTGGCAAGGGCTCAACGGCATCAAGCTTATAGAGGCTAAATTCCTGCGGACTCATTCCGAAGGCCGTCAGCAGCTCGCGCGGCGTCGCTGTCGCCGATGGAGCAATACCCCAGCGAGTATTGATTTTCACGAGCAGCTTGTATTCGATTCCCAAGTGACGGCTGACGCCGTGCGCCAGCGCAAGCCATAATGGTTGCTCCAAGTTCGTCAGCGGCTCGCTCCAGTCTCGGCCCTTGAGAAATCTCAACAGGTCAAGTGGTGCCTGGGGTGCTGGCGGTAATAGCGGTTCGCCCAAGACTGCCGCACCTTTGACGAATACTTCGCCAACATCGTCGGTGAGCTGGGCTTTGAAATGTTTCTCGCGGCCATCTGGCCAGCTGCGAACGCCCAACTCAATTTTCTTGTCCTTGTGCTTGCTGTCCAGCTTGCCCTCTGCACCGCCGGCAACGACGTCTGCCGGCACGTCAGCGTCAACGTCCTCCAACCAATCGTTGCCGAGTTTCTTATCGGCAAGAGTCAAATCATCTTCTTTAATCATTCATCTCCTCCTCAGAACTGTCCTTAAACAGCGCTTTGGTAGTATTTTTGACGCGCCGAAGAATCCGACGCGGCCGGGGCGAGATAGAACTTTTCGCCCTTAACTATATGAGCGACTGAGGGCGGTCAAAATGTCGAAAAATGTTTTCTGCCACGATTTCGCAATTCTCGGTACGCTAAATCGCTTTCAATATGGGAAGCCGTTAAATGGCCATGAAATCTACCCGTTCTCCCGACTGGGAATCGTTAATAAAACGGCTGACGGCAGTTGCGTGCGGATGGTTCTACGACAGACGTTGTAGTGATGACGAGTCCGTGCTGCCAGGAACCGGTGTGTCAGCCCGAGACCTGGCATACAACGCGATTTTGGAGTTCCTGAAGGACGAAGGAAAGTACAATCCAAAATCCGATGACGATCGGTTTCGTCTGATTTACACAATCATGTGGCGAGACTTCATCGACCTTGTGAGAAAAGGCCGCGCACATGACCGAACGGTGATTTTGGATGCGGCAATCGCTGCTGACGGTCGAAGTGAATTTGAGAATTTGTCCGATAGCCGGGACGATTTCGCTAGTGCCGAGGCTGCGTCGGTTGCTCGGAGTCTGTATCCGCTGACTGATGGCGATCCGCAACTTAAGAATCTTATCGATGCTGTCGCGATGTTCGATTGTCGCGACAGAGATGAGCAAGCTGATATGCTCGGAGTGACTCCCGCGGAGATTACCAATATGAAGAAGAAGCTAAAATACCGGCGATCAACCCGAGAGCGATCGGCTCAAGCAAGCGTAGAAAGTTAGATTTATGCCAAAACCTGATAAGAATCTACTGACACCGAAATCCACGCGGCAAGAATTGTTCGATGCAATTCTTGGCCCGGATGAAGAAATGGACGACGAGCTGGCTGACGACATTCTGCGCAGCTACGATCTTACGGGACCGCAATTGGTTGAAGAGTTTAAACTACGTCTGCAAGCGGAACTCAAGCATCATTTGCAAGCAACAAACGAAATTTCGAAGCCGCTTGAGGCGGCGCTGAAAAGCATTAGGGATCAGCAACGCGCAGCGGAACCGGAGCCTGTTAGAGCTGATTCATGGATTGACGGTCTTTTAGGGGGCAGCATTGCTGCGGGCACCCAACCTCAGTTGGTTTACTCTTTTCACAGGCTAAGGCAAGGCAGCGCGACTGCTAATGATAAGAAGATCCTTGATGAGTTGGAGGCGGAACTGGGAGAAGAGTGAGTCTGGCAGGAAAAAAGCAAAGACTTGCAAGTAGCCCTGAGGTGTTCGCTCGCGAGCTATTGGCCCGTCTTAAGATAAGAAGCGCGGGTGATTTGACCGCTCTCCTCGAGCGCCTGGCGTTAACCATCAAGGAAGTTGATTCTGACGGCTTCGAGGGAGTGCTTGTATGTCGGGCCAATCGGCGTAAGGGGATAATTGCCATCCAGCGAGGCATTACTGAAGAGGGCCGGAAACGATTTACCATTTGTCACGAGATCGGACACTTCATTCTGCCAGGGCACGGGGTTGACGGCTGTGTTTGTAAGAGTGAGGACATTGAGACTTGGCGAAATGGCGCCCCGGAACACGAGATCGAAGCTAACGCTTTTGCTTCTGAACTCTTGCTTCCCTACAAGGAACTTGCGCCGCTGGTCCAGAGGAAAAAGGCAACGATTGCCTTGGCCCAGGATATAGCAAGGAGTTTTGGTTCATCTTTGACAGCGTCTTGCCTCAAGTCGGTGGACGTGACAAACGAACAGTGCGCGTTCATTTATAGTGTTGACCAATCAATCAAATGGTTTCACCGCAACGAGAGTTTTTGGCACTACATTCGAAGTGGAAAACTCGCGTCGGAGTCGCTGGCAACGCGATTGTTCAACGGGACGACTAGAAAGCAGGATGGCGCGGTTCCAGCTGACGCTTGGTTGGAGGGAGAGCGGCTTCCGTCCGACGCAACAATCTGGGAAGATTCCATCTTCATGCCCAATTACAACAGCACTCTCACGATTCTGACAATCCACAAAGGATTTTGATCGGTTGAGGAGATTAGGTGTCCTCTAGGGTGAGTCGCGGCTCAGAAGCTCAGACCGTCAGCGAAGCGAGAACCTAGAGAAGATCAATTTCTTCAACTCGCCAACCGTCTGGCAAAGTGCGTCCGGGCCAGAGTTAACTAACGCATCTTTGTCGAGAGCGCCCCAAAGAGCGCCCACCGAGTAAACACGTGCGGCCTTGGCGGCAGCCGTGTCTTTAGGATCGTCGCCTACTGAGATCGCCTGCGATGCTTTGATGCCCAATTTTTCCAAACCCAGGATGATTGGAGCCGGATCGGGTTTGTGACGTTTCGTATCGTAATAGCAAACCGTTTGGACACCGGTCCACTTAAAATGATCCAATACTCGGCGGCAATAGGGTTGAGGGCTGGAAGTGACGACACAAACTGGTATGTCTCGACTGATTAATTCGGCCAGCAGTTCGCTTACGCCATCGTAAGCTGTAAACCTCGGTATGACATCATAGACTTGAGGCCACCGTCTTGCTTTACGTAGGGGTTGGGCAAATTGCGAATCGATTAGAGTGAGGTCTAAGTCAACAAGTAAGCCCATTCCACGTTTAACTGGCCCATTCCGAGAAGAAAGACAACTGTTCGGTTCGTTTCTTGGTTGGTCCCATCGACTTCTCGCTCTCATTCGTTTTGGGGACAGTCTGGAATCTAGCCACGAAGCTATCGATATCAGCGCGGGATGACAAAGGGAGCGCCTTGCCCTCGGCGATCAACATCTGATTGCCTCTGGCCTTCTCATGACTCGCAAATTTCGGAGGGTGCACGACACAAGCCAACAACCGATGCTGATCGATGCAAAACTGAGCAGTATGCATCGTCCCGCCTCTTAGGCCAGTCTCAATGACAATAACGGCCGCGCTAAGACCGCTCTGAAGTCGATCGCGTTCGACAAAGAAGTTTCCCCGGGGGCGAGTGCCCGGAGCATACTCACTGACAAGACAGCCTCCCGAATCGAGAATCTTATGTGCCAGATCCCGATTCTTCGAGGGATATATATGATCCAGTCCGTGAGCGAGTACGGCCAGGGTCTGACCGCCGGCGTTAAGACAACCCGTGTGGGCCGCAGCATCACACCCGATGGCCAGCCCGCTCACAATTACGAACTGCTGCGCAGCCAGAGTGGCTGACAGTTTCTCTGCGGCTGAGAGACCAAATTGTGAGGGCTCACGAGTGCCGATCACGGCAACAGCTGGCTCGCGGTAGAGACACTGCGCATTGCCTAGGACATACAGCATGACAGGCGGGTCTGGAATCTCGCGCAACTGACGCGGAAACATCTGGGTATCAGGTCCAATCACCTGCACACCTAGCTCATGGGAACTCTCTAGGACTCGTTCGGCAACGCGATATGCGTCCTGCAGTTCCATACTGGTTGGAATCCGCATTCTATGTCCGTTGACACTCGCTCTCTCGACCAACAGATCGCGCAATTCCAGCAACGAAGATGGCGATGACTCCAACTCAGCCTCCAAAAGTTGCTGAACGGTTCGCCGACCGATGCCGGGAGTGGAAAGCAGCGTCAGGATGTCCAAAGTTTTGATTCGGGTTTGCATAATCGCCTAAGACCCTTGCCCATGGAAGGACATCATCATCCTCCTATTATCTGCCCACAGTCCTACCAAGTACAGCGCATTTAACCGCGGCAGCTCCGGCTTGCATCAGGAGTTGCTTGCAGGCCTCAAGAGAACCGCCGGAAGTCGACACGTCATCCAGCAACAGTACTTCTCGTCCGCGAATCAACTCAACGGTCTCTACCCGGATGCTGCGCAAATGTTGCTCGACAGCTCGGTCACCTCCGGTCGCCAATTTCGGTATCGCGACCCATCGAACCAGACAGCCGGTGGCATCGGTTCGCCCGTTAGCAGCCAGTTTTTGTGCCAGCTCTTGAATACCTGACCTACTCGACGCCGGGTCATGCGGCGGGACTGCAGTGATCGCAATTCCCTGGGCCAGCATGGGGTTCAATTTGCGATGAAAAGCGGCCAGCGCGATGGTCTTATTCCGTTGTTTCCATGGTTGGGAGTCCGGGTCCTCGCCGTGCCTGTATTTTATGTTGAGAATTGCCTTGCTCAGACCGTCACTCTTGAACTGTTCGTGAGTCGTCGGGAAATAAACGCCGAGCGCGAATAGCTCTTGGGACGCTTCGATTGTGGGATCGAC
This sequence comes from Pyrinomonadaceae bacterium, assembly GCA_035639235.1. Taxonomy (GTDB): domain Bacteria; phylum Acidobacteriota; class Blastocatellia; order Pyrinomonadales; family Pyrinomonadaceae; genus UBA11740. The sequence goes on from DASQYL010000038.1 coordinate 19,844, forward strand.
AAAGATCATGCGGGCAGCGCAATCCTCTTAAATTCACCGCTTCATCATAGGTAGTCACTAAAGCGCGGTCAATTGAGTTTCTGGAAACGAGACTTTAGTTTCTAAGTTGATTAGACGATTTCCGCGTTTTGAATTACTCGTAAACGCCGAGTTTGATTGAGAGTCACGCTGAGGCGTCAGAGCACCGTAGGAGATCGCGTTGGCGCAGGTGACAACACTTTCAGGTGTTGGAGAGCAGTAACTTGAGAGCCGCTATCTTTGTCGTCTCCCATTGCGAGTATGCAACCGGATCGCTATGAAATTGATTCCACGCTTGTTGTATGAGGTACGGCAAATTGTCGGCGTCGTTTGGCTGATCGAAAAAGGGTATCAGATCTAGATCCCTACAGAGCTTGGTCGCGAGCTCACTGAATTTCTCAAGCAGTGCGTCCGGATAGCAAAAATGATACTCACCGTCAGGCTTGTCAACTAAGATGGAAGTAAGCGCGTCCCAACGGCCCTTTAAGGCACTCGCTTCGTCCTCATAGCCCATTCGTTTCAACGTCAAGAGAATAATGCGCATTCTCGCTTCGTCTGCCGGATGGGTAGCTGTGTCGCCGAAGCTGGGGTGATACAGGTCGGTTTGCGTGGAGAGCACGAGCCTAAGATGGGACCACCCATAAGCGGTGCCCACTACATAGCTGGCAAAGACGTCACAGAAGAACTCGATCGTGTACCTCTGCGACCAACTCTGCTCCAGAAGTTGAAGCTTGTCCTCATATGCTTTCGCCGCTTGGCTCGCGGTATTCAACTTTTGATCATTAATATACTTCTGCAAGTGCGGCGTGAACTGAGCGAGCAGTTTCCTCCAAACGTGGTGGTAGACCAGATGACCCAACTCGTGAACAAAATCGGGCAGTGCCAATAGATGCGTATCCTCACACATCGGGACACTAATCAGGTTGGTAGGAGGAACCGACGAAAAGTACTCATTGCTGTGAGCGCTGAGCAAAGGCGGCTGATAGGGATACTGAATCTGTTCGCAGAATAGCTTGGAAAAGCGGTAGAAGAAAAGGTCCCGTTCATTATAGTGATCCAAGAGAGCTAGCGGGTGCCATTCGAAGGTGTGCAGTAACTCTGCAAGTCGCTTGTAGGAGTCGAATTGGTTCACCAATAGCAACGGGGACGCAAAATCTGGATCGTTGAGCAGGTTTTCAATGGCTACTTTGATTCGGTTAAGTGTAATGTTTAATTCAGAGATGTGCGCTTGCAACTCGGTCGGGAGATGTTGCAGTGAGTTGAGTCGCTGGATCATCGTGAGGCAGCGTTTTAGGAGCAGGTGCACCTGGCCCGAGAAGAACTGCGACGGCATTCGTTACCCTCTCCACAGCCTTCGATGAATCGCGGATGTCTCGGCATCCAGCTGCCCGCATAGTTCGTCGAGGTGAGTGATCAAATCATCAGTAAGAGGCTTTTCGTCTCGAATCGCCACGAGCAGTTCCCGAAGGTCATCAAGATACCATTCCATCTCACTGCTATGGCGCTCCTGCAAGCGCTTGATAAAAAAAGGAGGTACTTGTAACTGGTCATCATCACTCGCCAACTGAGGCTGCTGTGAATGGAGCGCATCAATCACCTGGCCAAGCAACTGAGTCAGCAACTCGCCTGCTTGAAGCAGTTGCTCAGGAGTAACGCTCGCAGCACCTGCGAGGTTGAAGTGCTTCTTCTTGAGGATAATGATGGACTGATTTATGGTCCGGAAGAGTTCAGCCGTGCTGTAGTACTCCTGAGAGATTACACCAGTTTCACTCATCGGAATTACCTCGCCGCCGCAGTTTTTAGAAGCTCCCTGTCGAGCTCCACCACCTCTTCGCCTTCGTCATCAAAACTGTCGTCTTCCTCGCCATAGAGCGCAGACTCTTCGTCGGCTGCGCTTGCGAGTGGACGAAGGAACATGTCGCCCAATTTCGTGGTGATTGGGTGTCGCGCGGGCCGATCTGGCGCAGTCCAAGCAAGCTGCGCGAGACCGAAGATATCCGACAAGATTTTAACGATCTCCAATTCACCATCCGCGACGGTAATCAAGAGCGGCTTCACCGTTCCCTTAAAGTTGAATGGAAAACCCGTATTACAAACGATCCCCTGTCGGTCGTTCAGAAGAAAATATGATCCAATCGTCGGGTTTCTGATCTGACCGTTTTCTTCTTCGTAGAGCCGGAGATGTGAGGCGCTCGATTTATGAACCTTAATAGTCCCGACCGTAATTCCCACATCAATCAGTCCTTCAGACTGCAGGCGACGAATGGCCAAGGCCATCCCTTCAATCTCATCAGGATGAGTATTTCCGTCACGCTGCTGAACCAGAGCCTTCGGTCGAATTCCCAATACGGGCAGATCTCGCTTGAGATCTCGGTAAAGCATTCGCATCACCTGATTCTTCGTCAATTTCTCACCCTGCGTGGACCGCCCAGGTTCAAACCGGGCATCTTTACCTCCGTTGTAAGCGTACGTAAATCCGGCCATCGAATTGAGGACATCAATCCCGAAAGGAAGATCGTAGTTGAGCGGCGCCTTCAGTGCGAACAGCCACTTCCGGTTGACCAATAAGAGTCCTATCGCGGTGTATC
>DASQYL010000039.1:0-12585 GCA_035639235.1 Pyrinomonadaceae bacterium
GACCTTCACCCGCCGCGCGCGCCCAGGCCAATTTTGCGGCGAGTTCCGGATTCGCCCGAATGAGTTTGGGAAGCAGCCTGGTGAAGTCAATCATTTCTCAATTGAACTTACGAACAAAAACTTTCACAATCAAACTCTCGAAAGTGTAATGGAAGAACACGCGGCCACCAAGCGAGTGCGTGTCTTTCACAAGTTATTATGTGTCGTCACAGGGGTCGATTGCGATGATCGACTTGCCTAAAATCATTTTGGCCTCAGCAAGTCCCCGCCGAGCGGAAATTTTACGAACCGTCGGCTGGCCATTTGAAGTTATGCCGGTCGATATCGACGAGACTAGGCGCCCCGGCGAGGACGCCGTCTCCTATGTTGAGCGACTCGCGCGCGAAAAGGCGGAAGCCGCAGCTCCTCGGGCATCGAACTCAATTATTGTAGCCGCCGATACGACTGTCACCATCGACGATCATATTCTGGAGAAACCATCGGATGTTTTCGATGCGAACCGCATGCTTCAACTTTTGAATAACCGCTGGCACAAAGTTCTGACCGGTGTCGCAGTCGTGGACAGCGACGAATCTAAGACCGTCGTTGCTTACGAAGAAACGGACGTTAAGTTCGCGGCGATGAGCGACAATGAAATCAACTGGTACGTAGGAACAGGCGAGCCGCTCGACAAGGCCGGCGCATACGCGATTCAGGGCCTGGGGTCGCGGTTTATCAAAGAGATTCGCGGAGATTATTTCAACGTTGTGGGACTGCCCGTGCGGCTTCTCTATGAATTGATCTGCGAGAAGCGATGACTCATCATATGATTCATGGCTTCAGCACTTTATCGATCCGTTCTCCCAAGGCCTTCGCCACATCAGTTGGATCCAACCCGTTGATGTTCGCCGCGACTTGCCCCTGCTTGTTGAAAATCACAGTTGCCGGAAGCTGATCGACGCCGAGCCGTTTTGATATTGCGCCGTCGGGATCGCGCAGCACTGTGATCTTATATTGCCGAGACAACTCGCGTAGTTGATTATCGTCGGCGAAGTTCTTCGATTTCGGCGAATCCGATTCGGTGCTCACCCAGTACACCGCGACGCCCCGGCTCGCATATTGATCGGCGACTTTTTTCAAACCTTCCATTTGATTTCGAGTCAGCGGTAACCACGAAGCCCCAAAACCGAACACGGCCACTTGTCCACGAACGGAATCGGCAGAGACCGCAGCGCCATCGACAGCCCGGAATGAAAAGTCGGGCGTCTGAACTGTTGTCGCGCGCGAAATCGGAACGGCAATAGTGCTCATGATCACGATTGTCGTCAGGGCTCGATAAGCTGTGGTCAGCATTGCAACTCCTCTTTTCGCTCAACCGAATTACGAGCGAACATGACTTAGATGCCGAAATTCAACGGCGCGTAAAGACAAGCAAAATATGCGAAATTGCGCGTAAAATGCGCTAAATCTGCCTTGGGGCCCGTCCGAACACTTCCAGGTGCAGCGAGAGATAATCTTCCCACTTGTCCATGTCGCGCGCAATAAAAGGCGAGTTTACCGGCAGCCTTCGTGTCTCACCGCGATGCTGCGCAAAGAAACCGCGCAAGCCCACTTTAGGATCCAGGCGAAGCAGCTCATCGAAGTATCTTCGATCTACCAACACCGGATGACCACCTCGATCTGCGTATTCTGGCTGAACGAGCAGCGCGCCACTCTTCCATTCGTTCATAATCGATTTGATCGCATCGGCTGAAATCGCCGGATGATCGGCAGGCGCGATCAGGACAGCATCGAATTGTTCATCAACCTGATCCATGCCGAGGGCGATTGACGTCGCCATCGGAGAATCGGGGTCGGAATTGATCGCGAACGAAACTCGAGCGTTACTCAATTTGTGACGAATCTCGTCACCGCGATGACCGACAACGACGATGATGTCATTCACATCAGCTTCGCGGAGATTTCCGACGGCACTCTCGATTACTGTTTGTTGGCCGAAAGGAAGAAGTGGCTTGAACGCGCCCATGCGGCGCGAGCGGCCGGCAGCGAGCAGAATGGCGGCGACACGATCCACTTCGACTCACTTCGGGGCGGCCGGCGGTTCCCAAAGTTCGACGCGATTGCCTTCGGGATCCATCACCCAGCCGAACTTACCAAATTCAGAGTCGTCTCCCTTGGACACCTCGACACCTTCTGCGCTGAGCGCGGTCATCAGCTCGTCAAGGTTCGCCACGCGAAAGTTGATCATGAACGGTTGCGTGCTGGGATCGAAATACTTACTGCTGTCCGGAAAGATGTTCCAGGCCGTCGTGCCGCCATCTGTTTGAGGATCATCACTCCAGCGAAACGCAAAACCCCAGCTTTCCGATTCAATCCCCAGATGCCGGCGGTACCACTCGCGCAGCTTCTCGGGATCCTTTGCCTTGAAGAAAACACCACCAATGCCTGTGACTTTTGCCATTTCTGTAGGGGCAGGCCTTTTGTCTGCCCGTCCTTTCTTAATGATCATGGGGGCCAAGCGGGCAGGGACAAGCCCAGCCCCTACATTAGTTCACGAAGTGCGCGAATCGTGTATTGTCGCGCCATCTGTTTGCGCCATTGATAGACGAAGTCAGTGTTGTCGAGCGGACGCGCTTTGATGTATGCGGCTTCAGCGGCGGCCTCGATTCGCTCATCGTCGAGCGAATGGCCGATCAGTTGCTGCGCGGCTTCGTTGATTTGCAGAGGTGAAGGCGCGATGCCGCCGAGCACGATCCTGGCGTCGGCGATCGCGACGTCGCCGCACGGGGCAGTAGCCCGACCGTGAGGGAGGGCGTCATCGAATTGAACATAAGCCGCCACACCCAACACCGGAAAATCGAAAGCGCCGCGCCGCCGCAATTTTTGGTATGACGCACGCCAACCGTTAGTTCGCGGCAGGTGAATGTCGACAAGCAATTCATCGGGACGCTTGTTCAGGTAGTCGATGCCGTCGTCTTTATAGAAGTCGCGAGCTTCGACGATTCGCTCTCCCGCGGTTGAGACGAAACGAAACTTCGCGCCAATCGCAACCATCACGGGAACGAGATCGCTCGATTGCACCGCCCAACACTTCGAGCTGCCCGGCGCCACCCAGCAAACGTCGCCGTCTTTCTTCAAACAGAAGTTGATTGCCTTGCGCCATTCGTAATTCTGGTCGTAGTAATTGCAGCGCGTGTCGAGCAAGAGGTTCCCGCCAATCGTTCCCATGTTGCGCAGGATCGGCGTCGAGATGGTCCGCGCCGCAGATGCGATCACCGGATAGTCGCGTTTGATGATTTCGTTCTCGCAAATTTCAGTGAGCGTTACGCTCGCGCCAATGACTGTCCCTTGGCTCCCGGCTCCCGTCACCTGATTAAGTTCCGGCAGACGCATGACCGAGATCACCGTTTTCGGCATCTGCTGCCGTCGCTTCATGTTCGGATAGAGATCGGTGCCACCCGCAACGAACTGCGCCTCCGGCCCAACGTCTGAGACAATCTTCACCGCCTCCGCGATCGTGCGCGGCGTGTGATAGACGAATTTGGGAAGACGCATCATATGGGTTGGCTATCCAAACATAATCTTTTTAAACACCTCTACCGCAGGTGATGGTTCTGAGATCAATTTTTTCGACTTGGTTTGCTTTAGACGTAGTAACTGCATCATTCCTGGATCGAGAACGTGCCAAACCTTTTGAGGTTCGGAGAAACCTTTAAAGGCTATTTCTCTGGGGTTGAAATGAAGTTCGGAATGGCGGGAGGCCTTTTCATAGTCAACGTGACGTTTCGCGTCATCGCTGATAACAATCAAATCTGGATTTCTGGTACTCTCGATGCGTTTCGTGTAGTTAATCATCATCCCAAACAAATCATTTTCAAACACCCTTACAGGGCCGACGTGAATTCCAACTCGTATCCGAAGAAGATCTACTCCTGTGTCACGATGAAAAGCTAAGGCGAAATCGAGCGCATCAATCGCACTTCGAAATGCGACCATAAATGAGTCGCCGATCATCTTGATTTCATAACAATTGTCGGGATTCATTAAGGAGCGCGCTTTCGAAACGTGTTTTCGAAGAACGTCAATCCAATGTTCGTCTCCTAACGCGCGTCCTAGGGACGTTGAGTCAACAATGTCTGTGAAAACAATTGCTAAAATCCTTGAAGTTCCGACCCACTGTTCCAACGTTTGTTTCATAGCGCCAGTCAAGTCACGCCCGCTTCTTCTCAGGAATCTTCAACTCTGGATGTCGCGCCAGAAATCCACCGCGTTTGAATTTGTACTGTCCCGGCTTGAGCATGTGGTCGTCTGTCCAACCACGCTTCAATCCGGCTTCGTAGTCCTCCTGCGTGAGGACTAATTCGCCTGAACGTTGAGATTCCTTGGATTGATGGTTGAGGTTTTTCAAAGTGGATTAGGCAACTCGTCGAGAACGCGAAGTGGTTTTCCGAGGCTGAGAGTTTTTGGCGCGGGCAGCTTGGCGCTTTGCTTTCGCGACGGCGCGCAGCGTTTCGTTGATTACCTTATCGTCGGGGAATGCCTTTCGAACATCGCTGTCCAGCAGAACCAGATTGGTTCCGGAACGATAACGTTCGGCATATATTCCACGACCCACCAACTTCATCTTGCTGAAGTCATACTCAGGTAACATCTCGTCATCGTCAACCGTTGTGTTTTTCTTTTTCATACCATCTCTTTTCGCGCGGCGTAGCTTCGCGGGCATTGATTATTCTCACTCGCTCACCTCTCATCGTGTGGGCAACAACGAGCACGTTTCCGCGATCGGACATTCCAAGCGTAGCGTATCTGCGTTCGCTGTGCGAGTGTATTTCGTCGTCATAAGTAAAAGACAAGATATCCTCGAAAACGCTGACAGCTTCTTCGAACGAGATACCATGCTTAATAAGATTATCTCTTAACTTTTTTGAATCCCATTCGAATTCCATTTGAGCAAAGCACCCTCAAGCCGCGCGGTCGAGTTACCGCTTCAAATCTCTTCTCACATACAGCAGCAAATCGACGCCCGGCCGGAGCGGGAACGAGCCTTCTTCGTTCATGCCGGAATTGATTTGATCGTATCGATCGGCGTAGCTGCGTTTCAATTCCTCTGCCTGCCCCGTCGAGCCGATGATGACGGGCTCGTTGGTTGGGACGATGTTCCCGTAGTAGCCGACCTTTTTGAAATCGCGGAAGTACCATGGCAGTGGCCAATAATCCGGCGAGACGATCGCGATGCCGGTGTCGTTGCCGGCGCCGTTGCTCTGCGCGATGCGATCGATTTCATCCACCATCGTCAGCATTTCGCGTTTCGTGTGCGCGTAGACGTACGGCAGAACGTCGTCGTCATAGTGAACAAAATTGAGTTGGTAAAGCTGATAGCCGCAGTAGCCGACAATCACAGCGCACCCGACCGCGAAAAGCCACCGTTGACTGTGATCACGCAGGTTTTCATACGCGGCGTTCAGCGTATAGCCCGAGGTTACGGCGAGCGGCACGATGAATTGCAAACAAATCCATGGCGTCTTGTAGCCGACTAGCGAATACGCGGCAAGTAATCCAAACGACCACAGCGCGAGGAATAAACCAAGCCGACTGTCGGCGCGCCAGACGGCAATCAACGCACCTATACCGGCGAGCATCATTAGCATCCCTTCCTCTCTCAGAAGCCAATAGATGTATTGATACCAGGGATGCTCGTGCTCGTGCGTGCGCTTGCTCCAAAGATTCAACGTCCGCAACGCATCGGCGACGCCTTTCGGATAATTGGTGAAAAAAGATGAATAGAAAAAAACCGCGACGAGAATGAATACCGCAAACGCAACCAGTGCGATCGTCAGGAGCGGCACTGGCCCGCCAAGTCGATCGATCGTCGTATTCACCTGTTCGCCGATCGACAGCTCGTCCGGCTCACGTGACGGATCGATTTTGTTGCGCCAGCGAAAATAGATCGCGGTGCTCGCGTAAGCGATTATCAGCACCGGGCCATTCATGATCCAAGTCTCTTTGGTCGCGACCATCAAGGCCGCCGAAGTCGCCGCCAGCACGAGATAGACGCCACGTCCGGTGTCGTAATACTTCAGGCCGGCCACGACAATCGCAAACGTGAAGAAGGCGAAAAGCGACTCGTGAATGAAGTAACGCGATAGATAAATCGCGCCCGGTGAGATCGCAATCAAAGCGGCCGCGGATAGCGCGCCGATCGAGCCGAGTCGCTTGCGTAATAACAGCGCGAGCCAAATGGTGGCGACGCCGAAGATGACGGTGACCAGCCGAATGTTGAAGGTCGTCAGCCCGTATTTATCGCCGGCGGCTTTACCGCCAAAAAAGCGCACGATCCAGGGAATAATCGCCGAAAAATAGTAGAGCGTGGGGCCGTGATAATTCTGCGGGTCGTAAAAATATCTGCCGTCGCGCACCAGCGACACCAGGAAATTTCCATTCACGCCTTCATCGTGATGAAGGGGGACGAGGGTGAGCTTGAAAACGCGCAGGAATGATCCGACGAGGAAAATCGTTGCCGCAGACAGGCGCCACACGCGCTCAGATATTTGATCGCTCGGCTCCGCGACCTGGACCGCGGCTGCTTTCTTCGAATAAGACTTTTGTTCTTTACGGCGTGACTTTGTAGAGATGGTAATCACCTACCGTTGCGACTTCTTGAAATTGATTGAAGAACGCGTCGTTGACCGGCGTCCACGAGCGTTCCTGCGGATCGACTACAACATAATCGACGTGGTATTTCGCGAGCAAGGCACGCGCGTCCAAACCGCCATTGTAGATTTTCTTGATATCGGTTTCGCGCGGGCCTGAGTCGATGCCGTGTGTCCAGATGTGCCCGGGATATCCCATTAGCGAGCGTCGGCCACTGAGAAACACCGGCGTGTTGTGTACGGCCGCATGCAGTACCATGGCTTGCGGCGGCGTTCGCTCTTTGATCATATCGGCGAAGATAATTCCTTCGCGATCGAATTCCTGATACTGAGCATGTCCGATTACCAGCGCGGAGACGTCCAAGGTGCCGGCTAATACAAGCGCGCCAAATAACGCCACGGCTGCGGCGCGCGCGCCCCAAGTGCCTTCCCATAATTTCGCCAGCAACAGCGCTACAATCGGCGCCGACGCGATCCACCAATAAAAGAGAATCTTGATGTTGTCCCAAATCCACGGCGCAAATTTGATCGTATTCGGAACGATGAAGCACAACGTAAACGGTAAGTAGAACAGCAGCAGCTTTCGTGAGACCAGATATTGATCGTCTTTCCAAAGCAGCGCCGCGATCAGCATGGGAATAAAAAATCCAGTGTTCTTGAACCAGAACCAGAAAACATTCTCGCTACCGTGACCCCAGCCGAACTCCCAACCGATGAAAGCCTTCGTGCTTACAGCCGACCCGTGCGTTGACCAGAGCATTTGCGGAACTGCGATCGCGGAAGCGACGGCAATGAAAACCAGCCACTCGCGCCACCGCTTAAAATTAATGACCGCGAGCACGCCACCGACACCCATGGTCGCGATGAAACTGTGCGCATGGACCAGCGGCAGCAGACCGGCGACGACGCCGGCGGCAAGCATGCGACGAGTGGGCACGGATTTGTCAGAACCGCCTGCGTGAGCGGGCGGGTTAACGCGCTTCTTTGACCCACCCGCTAACGCAGGTGGTTCTGACCGGTCGCCATTCATCGCCTCCCACCATTGCGTGAACACGATAACGGCCAACGGGATGCCCAGCAGAAATCCTCTCTGCGTCACCAACAGACTCGTAACCGAATTTCCCCAGCGCCATCCTTGGGTGACGTCAGGCAAAATCGTATAAGAATGCTGCATGTTCCGCAGCACTTGAAACACGCCTCCCTCATTCTTTGGATCATTGATGTCGGACCACAGCATCAGCCAGCCGAGGCCGCCATTCAGAATGATCAGCAGCGGCGTGAGAATCGCCGCCGTGCGATTGCGCAGCAGACGCAAGCCGAACCTATGAACGACGCCGACCAGCGCCACGCCGATGATCCAATTTTCAATAAACAGCGAGTCGCGCAGGCTGGCACCAAATCGCACGAAGATCGCCGAAATGAAGTCCGTCAAAAATGGATAGGTGAAGCGCACGCCGGCAAACGTCGGATCTTCAGGGGGATAATTTTGCCCGTAAGCGAAGCGCGTGATGACGCTCAGATGAAAAGGCAAATCGCCGTAATTGTTGAGCACGCCGGTGTATATGCCGTCTGGCTTGTCCAACAACGCGCGCTCGAAGACCAGCCACATGAAAATCGCCACCGCTGCATAGAAGAAAAAATAAATGAAGGCCCAGCGATCCGGTTTCGCGGCGGCGCGGCTGATCGCGCGTAACGCCGAATCTACATTTGCATTGAGCTGCTCTCGAATTTGTTTTTGAGTGAGTAAGGAGAAAGGCAACAGCAGCGCCGCCGCCGTGATCCCAATCGTTACCGGAGTCAAGCCAAAGATGAGTGCGACGATGAAGCCTACAAGCCCCATCACACCGAAGCCGATGCAGGCGCCAGCGCAGGCGCGGGCCGCCAGAGGTGTGCCGTCATCATAGGTGTAAGTGAGAATGGTGCCGCTCGCGACGGCAATCAGCGATAGGGCGAGAGAGGTGAACATTGAGACCTGTGCCGACCTTTTCTCTAGCCCAGGCGTTCCCGCCTGGGTGGTGAAGCCAAACCAAACAAATTAAGCCTCCTTAAGGAGGCTTGCGTGATGAATCGACATCGTATCCCAGGCGTGAACGCCTGGCCTAGAGAAATTTTTAGAGATTCTGTTTGCTTGTCACTCGTCACTAAGCGAGATTGCAGGCATTAGACATTCATAATTTCGTGTTCTTTCGACTTTGACAATTCGTCGATCTTTGAGATGTGCGTGTCGGTGAGTTTCTGAATTTGTTCGAGCCCGTCGCGCTCCGCGTCCTCTGAGATCGATTTGTCCTTCAGCAATTTTTTGAGTTTGTCATTCTCATCGCGACGGATATTACGAATCGCGGTGCGATGCTCTTCGGCGATTTCGTGAATCTGTTTGGCTAATTGTTTCCGGCGTTCTTCGGTCAGCGGAGGAATCGGAATGCGCACCAGTTTCCCATCGTTTGATGGATTCAAGCCGAGATCGGCCGAGCGGATCGCTTTTTCAACGTTACCGAGCTGTGTCGTGTCCCACGGCTGCACGGTCAACATCTGCGGTTCCGGCGCGTGCACCGACGCCATCTGATTGAGCGGTGTGGGCGTGCCGTAATAATCAATCACGACGGTGTCGAGCAGACTCACCGACGCGCGGCCCGTGCGTACGGTCGCTAGCTTCCGCTTGAAATCCTCGATCGCCGACTCCATCCGCGGCTTAGTTTCTTTAATGACGTCTTTGTCGTTCATAACAATAGGTGACAAGTGAAAAAGTGACGAGTGACGGGTTTCAAGACGGTCGCAGATTTTATCTTGTCACTCGTCACTTGTCACTGGGTGACTAGCTCGGCTTTTGCATGCACACAAGCGTCCCGACGCCCGGCGTTCTCGTGACCGCGCGCGCGATATTTCCGGGCGTGCGCATATTGAAAACGATGATGGGAAGGTTGTTGTCGCGGCACATCGAAATCGCGGATGCATCCATGACTCGCAGATTTCTTTCGAGCACTTCCTGGAAAGTAATGCAATCAAATCGAGTAGCATTCGCATCTTTCATCGGGTCGGCGGAGTAGACGCCGTCGACCTTAGTTCCTTTGAGAATCGCATCAGCTTTGATCTCCAACGCGCGCAGCGCCGCGGCCGAATCGGTCGAGAAAAACGGATTGCCGGTGCCGGCTGCGAGAATGACGATGCGTCCTTTCTCAAGGTGGCGAATTGCGCGCCGGCGAATGAATGGTTCGGCGAGTTGCGGAATGTCGATGGCGGAGAGCACCCGGGTGTGAATATCGATCTTCTCGAGCGCGTCCTGCAAGACAACCGCGTTCATGACCGTCGCAAGCATGCCGATGTAATCGGCCGAGGCGCGATCCATATTGCCGGCGCTGGCAGAGACGCCGCGAAAAATATTTCCGCCGCCGACTACAATCGCGATTTGAATGCCAAGCGCGTGCGCTTGTTTGACTTCGCCGGCGACTGAGCGCGCCACGTTGACGTCTATGCCAAACGATTGCTCGCCCAGCAGAGCTTCGCCAGAAAGTTTTAGCAGAACGCGCTTGAAAGCGGGGGACGTCATTATCTTATAGATGATTGCACTTGCTTGATTCTCAGAGTGCCAACTTTAGTTGGGCCTTGTGGCTTTCAAAAGCCAGGCTGAAGTCGGTACTCTGACGCCGTTAAGCCCGAAAGTTAGTTTCCGGCCAGCTTTGCGACTTCGTCCTGGAAATCGTCTTCGCGCTTGCTCAGGCCCTCGCCCATTTTGTAACGAGCGAAGCGGCGAATCGTAATCCTTTCGCCGGTCTTGGCAACCTTTTCCGTCACCATCTCGCCCACGGTTTGGGCCGGCTCTTTGATGAACGGTTGATCGAGCAGCACGAACTCTTCATAGAATTTGTTGAGCCGTCCTTCGACAATTTTCTCGATCACTTGTTCCGGCTTGTGGGCATTCTTCGGATTATTCCTAGCTTGAGCTCGAGCGATCTCGCGTTCTTTGTCGAGCACCGCGGCGGTGACTTCATCGCGCGATACATAGCGTGGTTCGGCGGCGGCGATATGCATCGCGATGTCCTTCACCAGTTGCTGAAACTCTTCGCCGCGCGCCACGAAGTCCGTTTCGCAGTTTACTTCGACCAACACGCCGACCTTGCCGCCCATGTGAATGTAAGATCCAACCACACCTTCAGACGCAACACGGCCTTCCTTCTTTTTCGCAGACGCAAGTCCGCGCTCGCGCAGGATTTCGATGGCGCGATCTTCGTTGCCGTCAGCTTCATTCAGCGCCTTTTTACAATCCATCATTCCGGCGCCGGTTTTCTCTCGCAGCGCTTTGACTGCGGCTGCACCTACATCTGCCATGATTGCCTATCTTCTCCTAAATTTGTTTAGTCATTAAAATGCGCAGCCCGGCGGATTCCCGCTGATTGAGGCTGCGCTCGCCGATTAAATAATATTGCTCGATTATCTTAACTAGCGGCGAGAACCTCCGCGCTCTCGTTTTGCTCTTCGGGCTCCGGCGCTGTCGCGGCTTCAGTAACGGCCTGAGCGGCAGCCACTTCGGGTTCAGCCCCGGCCTCCGCAGTCTCTTCCGCCGCCGCAGGTGCCGCTTCAGGTGCTGCGGCTTCCGATCCTTCAGGAACTTCCGCGGTCGCGCCGCCTTCCGTCAACATCTGCTGACCTTCGAGCACGGCGTCAGCGATGCGCGACGCGAACAGTCGCACCGCGCGCAAGGCATCGTCATTGCCCGGAATGATGTAATCGACGCCTTCGGGCGAACAGTTCGTGTCAACTACCGCGATCACGGGAATGCCGAGTTTGTTGGCCTCGGCAACCGCAATCTCTTCTTTGCGCACATCGATGACGAAGATCGAATCGGGCAGGCGGTTCATGGCCTTGATTCCTGAGAGAGTCTTATTCAGTCCCTCGCGTTCGCGATCGAGTTTGATACGCTCTTTCTTCGTCAGCTTCTCGTAGCGACCGTCGGTTTGCATCGCTTCCAAATCTTTCAGCCGCTTGATTGACTTTTGCACGGTCTGAAAGTTGGTGAGCAATCCACCGAGCCAACGCTGATTCACAAAAAACTGGCCGGCGCGTTCTGCTTCTTCACGAACGGCATCCTGGGCCTGTCGCTTCGTGCCTACGAACAAAACTGTTTTGCCGCGATCTTCGGCGACCATGTTGGTCACATACTGAAGCGCTTCGCGAAACATCTTTTGCGTTTTTTGCAGATCGATAATGTAAATGCCGTTGCGCTCGCCGAAGATGTATTCCTTCATCTTCGGGTTCCAACGGCGAACCTGGTGGCCGAAGTGAACACCGGCCTCCAGCAATTCTTTCATCGTAACGGTTACCAAACTACGCTCTCCTTGTTAATTGGTTTATGTACTCGCCGCGATCGCCGCTTCACGTCGAAGCAACCAATCGAAATCGCGACAATGGACTTAATGCATTTCCGATTTTCAATTGCCGATTGCCGATTACAGCAACTCGACATTTTGCAAGACGCCAATTGGCAATCGGAAATCTCCAATCGGCAATGTTCTTATCGCTTCGAGAACTGGAAGCGTTTGCGCGCGCCCTTCTGGCCGTACTTCTTTCGCTCCTTGATGCGCGGATCGCGCGTAATCAGTCCGGCGTGCTTGAGCGCTGGCCGTAGATCAGCGTTGTATTCAATTAACGCGCGCGTAATGCCGTGACGAATCGCGCCCGCCTGACCGGCAGGGCCGCCGCCGGCAACGTTTGCGAGCACATCAAACTTGTTCGCCGTCTCAGTGAGATTCAGCGGCTGCCGAATGATCATGCGCAGCGTTTCGTTCGGGAAGTAGTTGTCGAACGCTTTGCGATTTACAATCACGTTGCCGGCGCCAGGCCGCAAATAAACGCGGGCGGTCGAAGTCTTTCGCCGTCCAGTTCCGTAGTATTGAATATCTGCCACGCCTTAAATCCTTTTTTGATTTTCTTTATTTCTTATTGCGGGAAGGGAAGTCGAGGG
>DASQYL010000040.1:0-13537 GCA_035639235.1 Pyrinomonadaceae bacterium
CGTTCGATATCAGCGATTTCTAAGAGACAAACAGTTAAGTTCGACATCCTGCTCCGCAAACAATAAACTCAAGGCAGACCTCCTTAGTTCCCCGCTTAATTCCCCCGTTGTGACGCATGATCCGGCGAGTCGCATTCGGGAAAGCAATTCTGGCCGGCGCAGTTGGCGCATTGGCTTGGGAAGTTGTCGCGCGCGTCCTCATCTTCCCTGGGCATTCCGTTTTTCGATCTCGTCTTTATGCTGGGCACGATGGTGCTCGGCCAAGTGCCGCCTGGCTGTGGTGGACGGTGGGAATTGCCCTTCACGCGACGGTGGGTGCATCTGGGCAATCTTCTACGCCTATTTCTTCTGGTCCAACTATAACTGGCCACCCGCGCTGCAAGGATTGGTGTTCTCGCTCGGGCCAGCAACTTTGGCAGGCTTAATCATGGTACCGCAGATGAGTTTCATGCATCCGCTCATCCTCAATGGCCAACTGCATGCAACGGGTGTGTTTGGAATAAAGCTCGGTTGGGGTGGTCCCCTGGGAATCGTGGTGGGCCGCCTGATCTACGGCGCGGTGTTGGGAAGATATGTGAGACCGGTCGGGTACCGAGTTGGTCGGAGGATAAAAATTTATGGCTGAGTTCATGTTCGCCACGGGCATCGAATGCAGCTATCCGACTATCGACGCCGGGCGCTGGCGAATCGATCAACTTAAAGAGACCAAACATTACGAGAATTGGAAACGCGATCTTGAATTGGTGCGCGAGTTGGGCCTGCGTTACCTCAGGTACGGTCCGCCGTTGCATCTGATCTTTCAACGGCCCGGAAAATACGATTGGACGTTCACGGATAAAGTTTGCGAAGCAATGCAGCGGCTTCAGATCGTGCCCATTATGGACTTGTGCCACTTCGGTGTGCCCGATTGGCTGGAGAATTTTCAAAACCGCGAGGTGCCGGAACGACTTAGTGAATACGCGGCTGCGTTCGCGCAGCGCTATTCATGGGTGAAGTTCTACACGCCCGCCAATGAGATGTACGTTAATCACGATCGCCAAACCAGTTGCCGCCATCGCCGCTGCAGTTGGCGGTCTGCTTGCAGCAAGAGCCCTCTTACGAAAACTGTCGCAGCGAAATAATTCGAGAGGAAATGATAATGGCAGATACAGCAGCTGACGTTCTTATCGAAACAATTCTTTGTTGGGGGGTTGATACGGTCTTCGGAATTCCTGGAGACGGCATCAACGGCATTATGGAGGCTCTGCGCACGAGACAGAAGCGCGTGCGCTTCATTCAAGTGCGGCATGAAGAAGCGGCCGCGTTCATGGCCTGCGCTTACGGCAAGTACACGGGCCGCCTGGGTTGTTGTTTGGCCACTTCAGGTCCCGGCGGCATTCATCTTCTTAACGGCTTGTACGATGCGAAGCTCGATCAATCGCCGGTCCTCGCGATCACCGGACAGACTTATTCCGACTTGAAAGGCAGCAACTTTCAGCAGGAAGTAAACATGGCGGCACTGTTTGAAGACGTCGCTGTCTATAATCAGGAGGTCATCAACCCGAATCAGGTTGAAATGCTTGCCAATGAAGCCTGCCGTCACGCGTTGAATCATCGCGGCGTGTCGCACATAACTTTTCCAGTCGATTACCAGGAAAAGGAAGTCACCAGTACCGGCTCGATGCATCGTGTCGAAGGTTCGACCACGAGTCTATGGTCGCCTGCGCGCGTCATTCCGAGGGAAGCTGATCTGAGGGCCGCCGCACAGATCTTAAATGACTCCAGGAAGCCGGTGGTGCTGGTGGGCCAGGGCGCGCGCGGTGCCGGACGAGAAGTCATCGACCTTGCCGAAAAGCTCGGCGCGCCGATCGTCAAGGCCCTGCTCGGCAAAGAAGTCGTGCCGGACGATCACCCTTTGTGTATCGGCGGTTTGGGCTTATTGGGCACTACGCCGTCGCTGGAAGCAATGGAAGATTGCGACGCGCTGCTGATCATCGGCTCGTCTTTTCCTTACATGGAGTACTTGCCGAAGCCCGGTGAAGCTAAAGGCGTACAAATCGACGATAAGCCGGATCGTATCGGTTTGAGATTTCCGGTCGACGCGGGGTTGGTCGGCGATGCGAAGGCAACCACTGCCGCGCTCTCGCCATTGATTAAACGGAGGCGCAAGCACAAGCTGCTCGATAAAGCGCAGAAAGGAATGAAGGAATGGTGGAAGCTAATGGCCACGCAAGGCACGGCGGATGGCGATGGCCCAATCAAACCCCAGCGGGTCGCGTGGGAGCTTTCGCAGCTCGCTGCAGACGACGCCATCGTTTCGACCGACTCAGGCACGATCACGGCATGGGTTGCGCGGCACTTCAAGATTCGCGGCACGCAAAAATTTAGTTGTTCGGGAAATCTGGCGACCATGGCTCCCGGCCTGCCGTATACAATCGCCGCGAAGATCGCTTATCCGAGACGGCAATGTATCGCGTTCGTCGGAGACGGCGGCTTTACCATGTTGATGGGCGAGTTCCTGACGGCGGTGAAGTACGAACTGCCGATCATGGTTGTCATCATCAAGAACAACACGCTCGGACAAATCAAGTGGGAGCAGATCGTCTTTCTCGGCAATCCCGAATACGGTTGCGAGCTTCAGAGTTGTAACTTTGCAAAGTACGCCGAAGCATGTGGTGGGTTGGGCTGGACTGTCGAACGTCCGGAAGAGATTCGCCCCACGCTACAGCACGCACTGAGTTCAGGCCGTCCCTCGGTCGTCGAAGTTGTCGTCGATCCTTTTGAACCCCCAATGCCTCCAAAGGTAACCGCGAAGCAGGCGCTGCACTTTGCCGAAGCGCTGGCCAAAGGACAGCCCAGCGGCGGGAAGATCGCTTTGACGCTGTTTCGCGACAAGATAAACGAGCTGCTCTAATCATTCATAGGAGGGCAATCGATGCGCAAGACGATGTCGTTTCCCCGCCGCGAGCTTCCCCCACTGGCTCGCATCAAACAGAACCTGCCTGGCGATCACGTCAAGGATGTGCGCGGCGACGTGTATCGAAAATTAATTGAAGCGAAGCGTCACGACATCAATCCCGGATCGCGCATCGCGATTACCGCCGGCAGCCGCGGCATGGGTGGTTTTGTCGAATTGCTCAACGGGATTGTCGATGCTTTGAAGTCAGTCGGCGCTGAACCGTTCATCATTCCGGCAATGGGCAGTCACGGCGGCGCCACGCCTGAAGGCCAACTCGAAATTCTTAAGCGACTTGGTGTTACCGATGAGTCGGTCGCCGCGCCGGTGAAAGCAACGATGCAGACGCAAGCGCTCGGAACTTCAAAGACAGGCGCGATCGCTCATCTCGATACGATCGCCGCGGAAGCTGACGGCATCGTCGTGCTCGGCCGCACAAAGACTCATCCGGAAAACAAAGAAGGCGTGGCGTCCGGTTTACTGAAGATGGTGACGGTTGGTCTCGGCAAACAAATCGGCGCGCAAGAAGCGCACACGCATGGACTTTGGCCGTCAGTCGAAGCCGTGCCCGAATTGACAATGGCCAAGGCGAAGATTCTGTGTGGAGTTGCGGTCGTCGAAAACGGATTCCGCCAGCCCGTGGAAATTGAAGTTGTGCCGCCGAAGTATGAAGCCTTCAAAGATGCCGATGAGCGCCTGTTGTTAAAAGCGAAGCCGCACTTTGCGAATATTCCGTTTCAGCAATTGGACGTCCTGGTTGTGGATCAACTTGGCAAGAATATTTCCGGCACCGGCATGGACTTAAACGTGATTGGCAACTGGCGCATGAACGGCGGGGCTCACGATCCGGATTTTCGGCGCATCGCTGTGTTGTCGCTGACGTCCGAATCGCTGGGCAACGGGTTGGGAATCGGCCTGGCAGATTTCACGACGCAACGATTCGTCGACGAGTACGACCCCGCGGTGACTTACGTGAACCTCCTAACGGCCACGGAACCCGGCGCCATGAATTCGATGGAAGGACCGCTGCCGCTGGCTTTGGCGAATGACCGGGAGGCGATCGAGGTCGCACTGTTCTCATCGCTGGGCGGTCCACAGCCGCGCGTTTGTCGCATCAGGAACACGGCGTATCTCGACGAGATGTGGGTTTCAGAAGCTCTACTGCCCGAAGTTGAAGAGAATGAAAAGATGAGCGTGCTCGATAAAGTCGAGCCAGTGGATTTCGATGCCAGGGGAAACCTCTTTTAGTGAAAACACAAAAGAAAATGTCAACAGCTCTTGAATCAAAAACGCCTCGCCTCGTGCACATTCAAACAAAGACACCGCCGACGAACTTCAACAATCGGCTCCAGACAGGAACTACGCGCACGCTTGAAATTGATATCGCCGGCCTCGAGGCTAATTTGCGTGCCAGCGTCGAAGGCGAGGTTCGTTTCTCGGCCGGCGATCGCGGCATGTATGCATCGGACGCCTCGAATTATCGGATGGTGCCGATCGGCGTTGTGCTTCCCAGGCACGCAGACGATGTGGAGGCTACGGTCGCAGCTTGCCGCGAACATGGTGCACCGATTTTTGCGCGCG
The DNA here is from genome assembly GCA_035639235.1 of Pyrinomonadaceae bacterium. Classification (GTDB taxonomy): domain Bacteria; phylum Acidobacteriota; class Blastocatellia; order Pyrinomonadales; family Pyrinomonadaceae; genus UBA11740. Next base: position 4,517 of record DASQYL010000040.1, read on the forward strand.
GCGGAGGCACAGCTATTCCCGGACAGACCGTCAATAGCGGCGTGCTGCTTGATTTTTCAAAATATATGAACCGTATCGTGGAACTCGATCCTAAGCGCAAGCGCGCTCGCGTCGAACCGGGCGTCGTGCTGGATCAGTTGCGCAATGCGGCGAACCAGCACGGCCTTACGTTTGGCCCAGATCCGGCAACGCATAGCCGCTGCACCTTGGGCGGGATGATCGGAAACAACTCCTGCGGCGTGCATTCGGTGATGGCGGGCGAAACGTCGGACAACATCGAAGAGCTTGAGATATTAACTTATGACAGCGCGCGATTTCGCGTCGCAGAGACTTCCGATGAACAACTTTCAACAATAATCCGCGGCGGCGGGCGACGCGCCGAGATTTATGCTCAGCTCAGACAATTTACGGACAAGCATGCTGATTTAATTCGCAAGAATTTTCACGACATCCCGCGCCGGGTCTCCGGCTATAACCTGCCCGCGCTGCTGCCGGAAAACGGATTTCACCTCGCCCGCGCGCTGGTGGGTTCTGAGTGCACCTGCGTTCTGGTTTTGGAAGCAACGACGAAACTGGTCGATTGGCCGCCGGTGCGTTCGCTGCTGGTTATCGGATACGAGGACATCTTTCATGCTGCCGATCACGTTACCGAACCACTGCCTTTCAACCCGCTCGCGCTCGAAGCGTTGGATGACACGTTCATTGAAGACATGAAGAAGAAAGGCATGCACCCGAAGAACCTCAACATGATGCCCGAAGGCAAGGCGTGGCTGTTGGTTGAGTTCGGCGGACAGACCAAAGAAGACTCCGATGCAAACGCACGCAAGCTCATGGATCATTTGAGCAAGAGCGAGGCTCCGCCGCCGATGAAACTTTTCGATAATCCTGTGCACGAAAAGTTGATTTGGAGTCTGCGCGAAGAAGGTTTGGGGGCGACCGCCAAAATTCCCGGCGAGCCGGACAATCACGAAGGCTGGGAAGACTCGTCGGTGCCGCCTGAGAATCTGGGCAAGTATCTCCGCAATTTGCAGCAGCTCCTGGACAAGTACAACTACATCGGTCCGCTTTACGGACATTTCGGCGAAGGTTGCGTACATACCCGTCTCACTTTTGATCTCGAAACCGCTGATGGCATTGCGAAGTGGCGACGCTTTCTGGAAGAAGCCGCCGACCTGGTTACTTCGTACGGCGGTTCGCTATCGGGCGAGCACGGTGATGGCCAGGCGCGGGGGGAACTGCTGCCGCGCATGTTCGATGAAGAGATGATCGAAGCCTTTCGCGAATTCAAACAGATTTGGGACCCGCGGTGGAAAATGAACCCCGGTAAGTTAATCGATCCTTTTCGGATCGATGAGAACTTGCGTCTCGGGACGCACTGGAATCCTCCCCAGGTGCAGACGCATTTTCAGTATCCCGACGATCATCGCAGCTTTGCGATCGCGACGGAAAGATGCGTTGGGGCCGGCGTCTGCCGTCAGCATGAAAACGGCACGATGTGTCCCAGCTACATGGTGACCCGTGAAGAGAAACATTCCACGCGTGGCCGCGCGCGTCTGCTCGGCGAGATGATTCGCGGTGAAACGATTACCGACGGTTGGAAAAGCGAGGAAGTTAAAGAAGCCTTAGACCTGTGCCTGGCCTGCAAAGGTTGTAAAGGCGAATGTCCCGTGCAGGTGGACATGGCCGTGTACAAAGCCGAGTTCCTTTCGCATTACTACGAAGGACGCTTCCGTCCGCGCACGGCGTACACAATGGGCCACATACATAATTGGGCGCGGCTTGCTTCGATGGCGCCGGCCATCGCGAATTTCTTCACGCACGCGCCGGGATTCGGATCGATTGCGAAAGTGGTTGCCGATGTTCATTCGCAACGAACTATTCCGCGATTCTCTCATTACACTTTCAAGGACTGGTTTCGCAAACGCGCACGGCAACGGACGGGCCCAGATGGCGGCGAGCGAGTCATTCTCTGGCCTGATACCTTCAACAATTATTTTCATCCGCAGACGGCGCAAGCGGCCGTAGAAGTTCTGGAGGCCGCGGGTTTTCGTGTGCAGGTTCCGGCTGAGAATCTCTGCTGCGGCCGCCCGCTGTACGACTGGGGAATGCTCGATGAAGCGAAGCTTTTGCTGCGACACATTCTGGGAGCACTAAAGGAACCAATCGAAGCCGGCGTGCCGGTTGTGGTCCTGGAGCCGAGTTGCGCCACCGTCTTTCATGAAGAGATGCGGAACTTCTTTCCGAACGACGAAGATGCAAAGCGCCTCAAGGAGCAGACGTTCTTGCTCGCGGATTTTCTTGAGGAGAAAGCTCCCGATTTTCAGCCACCGAAATTATCTGCGCGCGCGCTGGTGCACGGTCACTGTCATCACAAATCCATTTTCAAAATGGATGGCGAAGAAGCCGCGCTGAAAAAGCTGGGCCTCGATTATGAAATGCCTGAGACTGGATGCTGCGGAATGGCGGGCGCATTCGGCTTCGAAAACGATAATTACGACATTGCTATGAGGTGTGGTGAGCGCGTGCTTCTGCCGGCCGTCCGAAACGCGCCTAACGATGCGCTGATCATTACGGACGGTTTCAGTTGTCGCGAGCAAATCGCGCAAAGTACCAACCGGAAGGCTTTGCATACTGCCGAGGTCATTGCCGCGGCGCTGCGTCGTACGAAAGTCGACGGTGAATTTCCTGAACACAATGTTCAAACGGACGTAGCGCGCGGATTAGATCGCAATTCCGCGATCTTATTAGGCGCCGGCGCTGCGCTGGCGGCGGGCGGCGTTTGGTTAGGACTCCGACAATTCAAAAAACGCTCGCGCGATTCGGAAAACGCAAACAGATGAAATTCAGATTGTTATCAGCAACGCCTGAGAAGACATTCATTATCGTCTTCGACAAAGGCGACGAATTCACTGCAACGCTGCTCGAGTTTGCCGAAGAGCAAAATTTAAGAGGCAGCCACTTCACCGGCTTGGGCGCGTTTAGCGATGTGACCTTCGGATTTTTCGACCGGCAGCGAAGGGACTACGAGCGCACGGAACTAGACGAGCAGGTCGAAGTAATGTCGCTCATTGGGAATATCGCGTCGACCGACAATGGCCCAAAGATTCACGCGCACGTAGTAGTTGGTAAGCGCGACGGCACGGCGCATGGTGGGCACCTCTTAGAAGCTCATGTTTGGCCAACATTGGAACTTATTTTGATTGAATCCTCTATCGAGTTGCGTCGAACGACCGACAACGAAACAGGATTGCCGCTGATCGGGTTGTAGCCATGCCTCGCGATCCCGAACGAGTTCTGCGAATTGTTAATGGCTTGCGCGAACATCAGCTCGACGCTCTGATCTGCGCGCTGCCAATTAATGTCCTGCTGTTGACCGGCTATTGCCCAATCGTTGGAACTTCGATCGCCGTCATCACCCGTGATTCGGAAATTGTCATCGTGGCTCCCGACGATGATGTAGCTCTCGCATCAGCCGGAGGCGCTGACGAAGTAAAGAGCTTCCGCTCGGGTTCTCTCGACTTGCTTCAGAGCGTCACCGATTCGGTACGCGGAAGTCTGCGCGATGTGCTGCACAAACTAAAATTAGAAAACGCTCGCATCGGAGTTGAATACGACGAAGTCTCACAGCCGATCACTTATGCGGCGATGCATTTGTATGGGCGTCGTCTAACGGATGTGATCAAAGAAGAATTCGCTTCGGCCGAGTTCATTCCTGCCGACTTTCTTCTCACGCGGCTTCGCTCCGTAAAAACGGAACGCGAAATTGGAAGGATTAAGCTGGCGTGCGAGATTGCCGCAGGAGCTTTCAGCGACGGCGCTAAACAATTGCACGCTGGCTTGACTGAAACTGACGCGGCAACTCTGTTTCGAGCTGGCTTGAGCAAAGATGTGGGCAAAGCCCGGGCAGACGGTTTCGTTTACTGCATGTCGGGCCGGAATGGTGCTGAGGCCTACAAATCATATCAACGTTCCAGCGACCGTCGACTTGCGCCCGGTGACTTGGCTTTGATCCATTGCAATTCGTACGTGGACGGTTACTGGACTGATATCACCCGCACATTCTGCATCGGCGAAATCAGCGAACAGAAGCGCACGCCGTACGAAGCCATCTTGCAAGCGCGGGCTGCGGCGCTTGCAACCGTTCGATCCGGCGTCAAGTGTGCTGACGTAGATCGCGCAGCGCGCGAAGTTCTCCGGGCCCAGGGATTCGATCGCGAATTCAAACACGGACTTGGGCACGGCGCCGGGTTTGAAGCGATTGATCATAACGCTCCGCCGCGTCTTCATCCTAAATCCACTGATGTTCTCGAAGTCGGAATGGTCTTCAACGTCGAGCCCGGCCTCTATATGCCTGCGGAGTACGGAATACGGCACTGCGATATGGTAGCTCTTACCGAAAAGGGACCGGAATTGTTAACGCCGTTTCAGATTATGAGCAATGGTTGTCACAACGATCCACTGCGATAATGAGACTTCGACGACCAATCTCGTTTGCTACGCCTGGTGGCAAAGTGTGCCAGTCATCGAGCTTAAAGATTGCACAACGCCTGCTACTTTTCCTGCTGTTAGTCCACGTTGGTAATGCCCAACTAAGACTTGCCGACTTTTCACCACCAGCCAGTACAAGCTCGCAAGTAATTGAGACAGGCAAATTTCGAAGTCGGCATTGCGCTCCAGTATCATCCGTCTGCGTGAGTAGTCGACGATAACTTTGAAACGCCGCAGCACGTCGCCCCCGATAGTGCTGTCATAACTCGAATCGCCGGTCGCACCGCTCTTCGATTGAGAGAAGACGGCGATCGGTCATATAGCTCAAAAAAAATGCCTTTCAATTAGCAGAGCTTTTGCCAATCACTATCCAGCACTTCACGAACTGCCGAGGCTAACACGTCTGGCAGAAAAGGTTTTTGTATGAACGCAGCGTTTTCCGCGAGGATTCCATGTCGTACCACAGAATCATCCGTGTAGCCTGACATATAAATAAGCCGCATCTCAGGACGCAGACGTTCAGCTTTTTCGGCGAGTGCTCTTCCGCTCATCTCCGGCATCACGACATCGGTGATTAAGAGATCGATCTTCTCAGAGGAATCCTCACATAGCGTAAGTCCCTCTGCGCCATTAGCGGCTGTAAAAACCGTGTAACCATAGTCCTCCAGAATCGCGCTCGCTAAATTGCGAACCGTCTCTTCGTCTTCCACCAGGAGAATCGTCTCCGTCCCATGACGGCTCTTGCTGATCTGCTCGCGATCGTCACCGGTCTTTAGATCATCGATGCGGGGCAGGTAAATCTTAAATGTGGTCCCGTGATTCACTTCGCTGTAGACCCAAATACTGCCGCCATTCTGCTGCACAATCCCATACACCGTCGAAAGCCCCAATCCGGTGCCCTTGCCAACTTCCTTGGTGGTAAAGAAAGGTTCAAAGATTGACTTCTGGGTTTCCGGGTCGATTCCGCAGCCAGTGTCTGTCACCGACAAACGGACGTAATGACCGGGCTCAACTGACAGATGAGATGCTGCGTAATTACCGTCCAAATACGCATTGCGCGTTTCAATGGTGATCTTGCCGCCATCGGGCATTGCATCACGCGCATTGAGAGAAAGATTTAAGACCAACTGTTCAATTTGCCCAGGATCTGCTTTCACCGCTCCAAGGTCGGACGTCGTCAGCGTCACCAAATCAATATGTTCTCCGATCAAGCGACGCAGCATTTTATCCATGTCCGCGACGACTTCATTCAGATCGAGCACCTTCGGCTGCATCACCTGCTTTCGACTGAAGGCCAGCAACTGACTCGTTAAAGATGCAGCCCGCAAACCAGCCTTCTTGACCTCTTGAAGATTCCTGTACAAGGAGGTGTCAGGTTGTATACCTCGCAGCGAAAGGTCGCTGTAGCCATTGATGGCCGTCAGCAGATTATTGAAGTCGTGAGCAATCCCACCAGCTAGCTGACCGACTACTTCCATCTTTTGCGCCTGACGCAATTGTTCTGCCTGAGATCGTCGTTCTGATTCCGCGCGACGCTGCTCAGTTACGTCCTGGGCCATCGACATGATTCCAATGAATGTACCATCGGGTTTCGTCAAGGGGGCTGCGTACCATTCGCACACTATATTGCGACCATCTTTGGTCACGTTGTCGCTGAAAGAACTGGAAAGGATCTCCCCACCCGCGATTTTTCTGAAGATCTCTTCCACGAAGCCCTGCGACTCTTCAACCACCAGCAGCTTGTGCGAAGGCAGCCCGATCATCTCTGAGCTTTTATAACCAAAGATCTGTTCAGCTGCCGGATTCCAGTATGTCGTTCGATAACTCGCGTCACACAAAATAAATGCCAGCGGCATAACGTCGGTCTGCAGTTGCAATTGTTCCAGCAACTGATCGCGCTCGGCCTGTAACTTTGATTGTTCGGCTTCGATTGCTTTTCGTTGCGTGATGTCCCGGTTGATGCTCAGTACCGCGGGCCGCCCATGATATTCAATGTTCGTCGTGTTAATCAGAAAGTGAGCCTGGCTTCCATCAGAGCGGTTGTGCGTGGTTTCAAACTCGCCAATGTCTTGTCCATCTCGAACTTTTTGGAATCGATCGAAAGTTCCGTGTTTGTCAGTAGTAAAATCAAACAGAGTCTTCTTCAAAAATTCCTTGCGCGCGATCTGGTATGTCGCGCAAGCTTTGTCATTTACCTCGACTACCGCGCCGTCTGCCGCATCGAAAATCAAGATGGGATCGCTGGCCAGCTTGAAAAGGTTTTGGTATTCCGTCACCTGACGTTTGGCTTCCTCGATGCGCCGGCGCTCCGTCAGATCCTGCCCCACCGCCTGGAAGCCTGTGACTCTTCCGTTCTCATGCAGAATCTGAACGGTTTGGCCGATCAACCTTTCCTCGCCGGCTTTTGTCACCGCAGAAAATTCGTGATAGGTCTTCCGCGCGTGCTCGCCAAGCTGTTGTTTGTAGAACGACCCTACCGACTCGCGCTGCGTCGGTTCAATCAGCTTCAAAAAATGCGTGCCGATCAATTCCGCTTCGGCGTATCCAAGCCTCTTTGACATCGCAGGGTTGCAGAAGCGGAAGTGACCCCGAGCGTCCGTCGTGTAGATCAGCTCATCGGCCTGTTCGACGATTTGCGTGTACGCATGATCGCGTTCTTCTACTTTAGCTTCAGCAACCTCTCTTCGCAGCACTTCAGCTTGCAGCTCTTGCCAGCGGCGCCAGGCGAACATGGCAACTCCGACCACGCCCAGTATCGAGATCGTTGTCAGGTCGTCTATACTGGAGGCGTAGTGTGCGGCGACCCAGTGCGCGAAACCATCCAGAGGTTGTGTAATCATGCACACAACAAAAAGAACCATTGCAAACAGAAAGATTACAATCGCATCCGTTAGAGCCCTGCGTCTATCTCGATGATCAACCAAAATTTTATCGTCCTTTAGGCTGGTGATCCTCCGGGGCAAAACGCCCACGGTCCGGAAAATTAGGCGGGAACGTAGGTAGAGTTCGTCGCATAAAGGCGCAACGAATTCCTCTTCTTAGCGTCTATCAAGAAGTGTGCCGTCTCACAGCTCACGTCAGGAAAGTGTTCTACCATTGTCTGGTTTGTGACCGAGCGGCGCCTCCAATGAGCGCCTTACGGGAGTAGGTTCTGGATAGAGCTTTGAAATTGGGCGAATCTATTCTCGAAGCTGCGAGAAGATCGCGTGGTTCATCGGTCAAGACCCGGAGGCGCAACTATCTACGGCGGTCGGTGCTCGTACGCCACGCCTAAGGCCTCATCTTAATGCTTCCCCTGACAGGTTTCGAAACTGATGTTAACTCATGAAATAGTTTCCGAAGATTTCCTCGGGCTGGCTTTCAACAAAATCGATGAGGGATGCGCGCAACTATCAAAAGGACGATTCCTTAGCCCCACAGAAAATGACGTCCGCAACGGACCTACACTCCGTAGGGAAATTCATGTTTCAACGACGATTGGATTCTAAAGTACTGATGGGATTGGTGCCGAGGGTGGGAGTCGAACCCACACGACCTTACGGTCAACGGATTTTAAGTCCGTTCGAAGACATCTTACCTGATTTTACGTAACGAGATGAACCAATATTTACCGGACTGGCAGCCGTCAAAGTCACGCTTCGTCCGGTTAGGTCTCGCAACAGAATGTCGTCATCTTAGCGTCATCTCCAGCGGCCTGGTCTCAACGCGTCCCGCCCCCCATCTTGTCCCATCTTCAGTGTGCCGTGTTGCGTCAGAAAATCGACAGTAGCACTCAGTGAATGCATTCCATGACTGGGTGTTTGCCTAAAACTGACTCAGTTGTAGCGTTCAAAGCCAAACACGTTGACCGCCTGTTCATAAAGGGCGTCGATCTTTGGAAGGGCGTCTGTCTGTAATAGATCTGAAAGTTCGGCCAGCGCTTTTGTGAGATTGGGTTCTCGCAAACCAAAGGCCTTGAGTCGAACGACTTCTGGCTCGGAAAATTGCTCGTTCCTTTTATGTGATAAGCAGAGCTGTTCGTTTGTTCTGCGTTCGCCTTCTTCGTCAATTGGAGGAGCGAGATTCAAAAACTGTAAATATTGCTCACGCGATATCGGCCCCCAGCTATTTAGACCTGCAATCGAGCCTTCCACTGGACCACCGTCGTAAGGAATTGAAATGCTCCTTCGCGGCTTTCTCATGACGCCGCCGCTTTGAGGATGAGAAAGAAATCTGTCTCTAGTTTTAGCAATGTAAAGTAGTTCGGGCTTGTCTACGTTCACTCCCCACTGTTTCAACATGTCAACGACGCTTTTCAATTCGTAGTGAGCGAATGAAGTTATCATCTCGACTTCCGCTCGCCAGTCTTGGTCCCGCTTCAACAGGGAAGGGCTGACTTTCGAAAGATCGATGGCGTTCGGATGTGGCTGGCCTCTGCGGATCTCTTCGCTAATGACAAAATGCTCATTGCTGAGTTCGCAAAGCCTTACGAAAGCGTGGCTGAGTTGCTCTACTCGGGCTACCAAATCCTCAGCGAAATTCCGATCTTCTTCA
>DASQYL010000041.1:0-12721 GCA_035639235.1 Pyrinomonadaceae bacterium
ACAAAGTTGTGCTTGGCCATCATCTCCCGCATCTCGGCGCCCATTATTTTCTCGTTGAGAATGAACTCGCCGATGTTCAAAATGATGCCCGCCAGAATGCCGCCAAGCAGCACGCGTCCAAAATTGATCTGACTCATCCGAATCTCCTCAAGGTTGATGGTTAAAGCCACGGCGATGAATATCACAGCACCGTAATGAAGCCAACTACTTTCCGCCTATTGTTCGCTTCTTATCGAGCAAAAAAATCGCCGCGCCGATCGCGTTCGCGACGATCACCACGGCGATAATCTTTGCCGCAAACCAGAAGCGACTTTCGACTGTGATGATCGGGAAGATCGTGTAGAACGCGCCCACCAGCGACACCAGAAATCCCAGAACGGCCGCGGCTCTCAACCACCACGGAGCGCGCGCGCCGAAACGTTTCATCGCGACAATGGGAATTGCGAACAGCACCATGTAGATCAAAGCGTAGAAAATGTTCGCCGCATTGTCCTGAAATTGAAAGGCCTCTGCTTCTTTGACTCCGATCAGCGGCGCGATACTAAACACGAGCGTAGTTGCGCCGACGAACAGAATCGAATTCACCGGCGTGCGATATTTTTTGTGCAGCTTTGCAAACCAAACAGGCAGCAGATTGTCCCAGCCGGCCACCATGGGGAGACGCGTGTTGCCCGCGAAATAAATGCTCATCAAGGCAACTTGGCGCGCTGCTACGCCGAAAATCGTGATCGAAATCAAAGTCGAAACCCAACCCGCCGAGCTGAAGGCTTGACTGAAGACCTGTGGAATCGGAGCGATCAAATCGACTTTGTCCGGCGTGACAAAAGCCAGCACCGACGCAGTGCCGAGGATGAACATCAATGCAATGATTGGCGCTGAAATCCAAACTGAACGGCTGATGTTTTTTGCCGGGGCGCGACATTCGCCGGCGAGAATTGCGATGTATTCAAACCCTGAAAGCGCGCCGACCGCGAGCTTGCTGCACACGTTGAGGTTGTGACTATTGATATCGGGGAAGCTCAATGAGAACGGATGATAATTTGCGAGACTGCCGCGTGCCGCGGTGATGAAAGGCAGCAGGATCAGAATCGCAACCGTGAGGATCAGCATTGCGCCGCCGAAATTCTGCACCCATTTCCCGAGCGCCAAACCTCGGCGTGAAGCAGCGACCAGCGCCGTCATCAACACCACGCAGACGAGCGTCGTCATCCATTTATTCTGCTGCATCCAATCGGCGCGCGGACCGATCGCATAAGCGATGTTCTTCTTGATAATTAAACTGATGCCTGACATCACCAGGATGCCAAAGATCCAAAAGTTCCACGCCAACAGAAACGCTACGAAGTCATCGAAGGCTACCTTGGCCCATTGATAAAGTCCGCCTTCGAGCGGCGCGAGCCGATTCAGATAGATGACGACCGCAGCCAGCGGCAAATAAAAAGTGGCTATCGCAATCAGCCAAAACGCCATCTGCGATCGGCCGAGGGTCGCGGCAAAGCCGACCCAGACAGTGCCAAAAACAAAGACGACTTGCGTGAGAACCAGATCGAACAGACCGAGTTCTTTCTTGAGCGAGGCGCTGCGAGATTCGACTTCGCGCTCGATGCTTTGTAGTTGATTAGGCTGATCCATGTGCGGGATCGGCGTCAGGCGCTCGAAGTGTGATCGTGGACGATCTTCCAGCCGCCTTTCGTTTTTCTAAACAGCAAGGTAAACGTTCCGTGCGGCTCATCACTCGCCCGTTTCAAACGCCAGCGGCCCAGCACCAGCGCGGCGTCGGGACTCAACACCGTGATTTCGAGATCAGAAAAGGTAAGCGTCCCCATCTTCTCGCGCGTGTCGTATCTCTTCTTGTATCGGTCGAGCACCTCCTGCCAGCCGCGCGTGATGCTGTCGCCGCCGACAAATTCAGTATTCGGCGAACGATCGTAACCGTCCATGTACACTTCTACGTCACCGCGATTCCACGCCGCGGCTTGTGCATCGAGCACGGCGCGAATCGCCACTGCCGGATTAATTCCAGTTGATTGTTGACCGGTGGATGGTTGCGCAATTGTTGATGTCGGACAACACAGCATGACGGTCGCGAAAATGGACACCACGGCAAAGTTCGCCAAACGGCTGCGTAGCAGCCCGACGTTTATAGGAACGGTTTTCTTTCTCATAATCAAAGCGGCCTTTAGGCGCGTCCTTATAACATGACGCGCCCGAAGGCGCTAGAAAAATAATTTGAATGATGAAGCGATTACAAGTAACGATAGTGTCCCGTGATCTTCCACGCGAACAACACGTCTTCCATGCGCGTTCCTGAGCCGATGTTGTGAACGATCAGATAATGCTGCGAAGGCTTGTACCAAACGTTCACCACCATGCCGACGTGATCCGTACCATTGCCCATGTCCCACGTGACAATGTCTCCCGGTAAAAAGGTGTCGCCGTCCGTGAGCGAAATCGACTTCGCGTGACGCGAAAAATAAGTCATCAAATTCGGCACGCGACGATGATCGATGTTCGAGTCAGGCGCTTTCAATCCCCAACGTGTGGGATAAGCCGAGAAATTCGACTGCATGTCTTCGTGCACGTCTTTCTGCAAATCGATATTGGCTTTGCGAAATGCGCGCACGATCACATCGGAACAGACGCCAGTCTCGATTGGCACGTCGCCGTTCGGATAATCGATCTTCTGATACGAAGGATCGTAGCTGGTCGTCTTACCAACCTGATCGATGGCGCCGTCGATCACCAACTTTAGTTGAAATGAGCCATTCGGCGCGAGCGCATGAATTTCAGTGTCCTGCTCCGGAGGTCGCAGCGCCGGCCGACTTCGCGCGACCTGCTGCTCACAGGCCGCCGACAGTACGACGGCAAGGCTCACAACCATCGCGACTAAGAAGTTTCGATTCATCATGCGATCCGTTTAGATGCCGGACTTGTCCGGCACGTTCCCGAATTTGCGCGACAGATCGCTCTCGGCATGCGACGATTCCGTATGCGTTCGCAGCCACGTCCCGATGTCGACTCGCATTGCCGCTGAGATTTCGTGCCCAGCATCGTAACTGCGAAAATCCAAGTCGCGTGCGCGTTGGCGAAGCTGAGTTGCGTAATTTTCGACGCGCGCAGGCGGATAATATTCATCGCGCTCTCCCGCCAAATGAAACACCGACGCACCCGTTTGCTGGTAAAGATTGCTCGTTTCCCAATCTCCGGGGATGCCACCCGCAATCCCTATGACACCGCTGAGTATGTTCGGATACGTAAAAGCAAATCGATAATTCAACGCGCACGATTGTGAGAAGCCGAGCAGAAAAATCCGACGGCGATCGGCGACGCCTTCGTTAATTAATACATCAATCATCTCGAGCAACGCGCGATGATGGATTGCGACCGATTCTTCCGGCCGATAGCTCGACAGCCAGCCGAAGCCGTAACGCAACGGCCCGCCTTTCTCTTTCGGCTCGCGCAAATGTTGATGAGGCCCTTGCAGCGCCGCCAGCGCGAAATTCTCAGGCGCGATCGACCTGGCTTCGCGCATTGCGTGCCACTTGCTCGCGCCGTAGCCGTGCAGCGCAATGAGGAGCGGCGCAAGTTGCGTCGGCCCGGCGCTCACGTCGTAGTACAAATTGATTTGGGTCGTGAGTCTCCGTTCGATAGGTTCATTATTCATCGCGCGAAGCTTATAGCATGAAAATGAAACGTGTCAGAACCGGGAGCGGAGCGACCGGATCAAGCCTCTCCGCTAATAGGTAATGCGGTCCCGTCGAATCAACGACGCGGTTTGATCCGGTTGCGACCGCTCCCGGTTTTGACAACTCAAAGCCGCTTCACAAAACGATATTTGAGGTAAAGCGCGGCGGCGATGAGCAGGCACCATCCGATGACAAAGCCCAACAGTACCCCATATTTCTCGAGCCACTCGTCCACAATGCTCTTCAACCATCGTGTTGCGTCAGAGTTCCACTTCTTTCGTTCGATGGTTCGTTGCAATAGACTGGCAGGACGGCTACGATGCTGGAGTAATTATTAAATGCACACACCGAGGACACACGCATGAAATTTCCAGGCGGACTCAACATTCAGGCGATGATGAAGCAGGCGCAGCAGATGCAGGAAAAGATGGCGCAGGAGATGGAAGAAATGCGCGTCGAAGCATCCGCGGGCGGCGGCGTCGTCAACGTCACCATGAAAGGCGATCACGAAATCATTTCGCTGAAGGTCGATCCCGAAATCGTTAAAGAAGGCGACGTCGAAATGCTTCAGGACATGATCGTCGCCGCCGTTAACGAAGGCAACCGCAAAGTTAACGAAGCGATGAAGAGCAAATTGGGATCGATGCTGCCGCCAGGGCTGGGAAATTTGTTCTAATATTTCTTGAGCGATTTCGTACTTGGTACTTTGTGCTTTGTACTTTGATGACTGTGATATCTCGTCTTTCGCAATCCACGATTAACTTGGCTAAGACAAAGCACTAAGTACAAAGCGCAAAAACATTATGCTCGATTACGCAGAGCCAGTTACGAAGCTAATCGACGAATTCAAACGCCTGCCTTCGATCGGTCAGAAATCGGCGCAGCGCCTCGCCTTTCACATTTTGCGCGCGCCGGACGTCGACGTGGAACGATTGATTCAGGCGCTGCATGAGGTTAAGGAAAAAATCACCGAGTGCTCGATCTGCAACAACCTCACTGATGTGAATCCCTGCCGCTTCTGTTCGTTGCCTTCGCGCGATCGTTCGCTGCTCTGCGTGATCGAGCAGCCGTACGACTTGGTCGCCGTCGAAAAGACGCGCAGTTACAAAGGTCTCTATCACGTTTTGCACGGATCGCTTTCGCCGATTCGCGGCGTGCGGCCGAGCGATTTGCGGCTCGATAATTTACTCGTCCGGTTGAAGCCAGAGAACAATGAAGGCGTCGCCATCCGCGAAATAATCCTCGCAACCAATCCCAATACCGAAGGCGAAGCGACTGCGAATTACATCGGCCGCTTATTGAAACCGCTCGGTTTGCGTGTCACGCGGCTGGCGATGGGCATGCCCGTCGGCAGCGACCTCGAATACGTTGACGAAGTGACGATGGACAAGGCGCTGGCGAACCGGCATGAGATGTAAGCAGAAGTTAATCACAGAGGACACAGAGGCAAGACAATTAATAGCCGCAGATGAACGCGGATTGTCGCAGACACAGAAACATTCCTGATTCGCGTTTATTCGCGTGTATCCGCGGCCAAACTCTTCTCGGTGTCTTCTGTGGTTTCAAAGTGACGCGAGTAACTGGAAATGTTCGACTCGCGCTCGTCCTAACGATGAGAAATATATTCAAGCTCACTCTGCTGTTGCCGGCCGTGTTCATTCTTGCCGGTGCCTGCGGAAATACGGCAAACGACAATGGCAATCGATTGGCGGCGAATTCAGCAGTCGGCGCATCGCCCACGGCAAGCCAACCAATACCCAGCTACGGTTATGAAGTCGTGAACCGCTGGCATCACGATGCGAAGTCGTTTTCCCAGGGCCTGGTGTTTGCCAATGGCGTCTTGTTCGAGAGTTCGGGCTTGTACGGCGAGTCGAGTCTGCGAAGAGTCGAGTTGGAAACCGGCAAGGTAACGAAAAAGATCGATGTACCGTCAAAATATTTTGCCGAGGGCCTGACGATCTTCGAGGGAAAGCTCTTTCAGTTGACCTGGAAAGAGCATGTTTGTTTCGTTTACGATCCCGAGACTTTTAAGATGACCAGCCTGATGCAGTACAACCATGAAGGCTGGGGACTCACTCATGACGCGTCTTCATTGATCGCCAGCGACGGTTCGAATCGACTCTATTTTTTGAATCCGGCGACTTTGGCGACCACCAAAACCATCAGCGTCTTCGACAACGGGCGGCCATTAACCGATCTCAATGAACTTGAATATATCAAAGGAGAAATCTACGCCAATATCTGGCACTCAGATCGGATCGTGCGAATCGATCCGAAGTCGGGAATAATCCTGGGCTGGATAGACTTGACGGGACTGCTACCTGATCGGGAAAAAACCGACGAAGAGGCTGTGCTTAACGGCATCGCTTACGATGAAGCTCACGATCGACTCTTTGTCACCGGAAAGTTGTGGCCCGCACTCTTTGAGATTCGTTTGAAGCTGAAATAAGACAAACCCACGACCTAGGGCTCAGAGGAAAACAATCAATTAGCCAGATGAACGAGGATTGTCGCGTAAACAAAACATCCCTGATCCGCGTTCATCCGCGTGTGTCCGCGGCTAATGTCTTCTTTCTCGTGTCCTCTGTAGTTAACTGCTTTCACGCCAATCCCTGCAACCAACCCGGCTCGCGTTCCTCCTCTTCTTTCATGCGATGCCAACGCGCCGTCATGACTGCGGCGCGTCCGAGATAACCGATCGCTTCCCGCGGGTTTTCACGACTGACAACCGGTAGCCGGCCGATATCGTTGCGCACCATCTTTTCGATGGCTTCGTAAAGAATTTCATCCGGGTACGTCACGATCAAATTTGTGCTGCCGGCTTCGAGCACGGTGATGCCGTTGTTCTCAAACTGTTCAATCGCGCGCAGCACATCGCCGCGAGTTATGATTCCGCACAATGCTCCTGCTTCATCTACGATCAGCGTGCCCTGACGCCGAGATAGTTTGCGGTCACGTTTGGCCAGCCGATCCGAGAATTCCGCGACTTTCATAGACGCGGGAATCGTCGGCGGCTGTTTATCCATCGCTTCGCCGACGCGCAGACCCATCAACGGATCGACGACGTATTCACGGTTGATGTGAAATCCACGGCGCGCAACCTTTTCAGTTAGAATCGATCGGCGCAGTGCCAGTACTGTGACCGCGTGCGCCGCGATGCAAGCTAACAATAATCCCGGCAACAGATTCAGATCGTGGGTTAACTCGAGCGTGAACACCATCGCGGTAAGCGGCGAACGCATCGTCCCGCCCATAATCGCAGCCATGCCGATAGTCGCCCACAGTCCGGCGTCTCCGACCGGCATCCAATGCGCCTCCAGCGCGCCGAGCGCGCCGCCCATAATCAAGAGAGGCGCCAGCACACCGCCTGAAGTTCCCGAACCAAGCGAGATAGACCACACCAGGGCTTTGCCGATTAAGAGTCCCGCAACCGCAGCTCCGATCAACTCGCCGCGCAGCAACGCATGGATCGTTTCGTAACCGACACCGAGCACGCGCGGATCGATGTAGCCGCCGATGCCGACAAACAATCCGCCAATCGCCGGCCACCACATCCAGTGAACTGGCAGCTTGGTGAATAAATCTTCGAACGCATAAACCAGTGTCGTGAGCATACCCGACGCCAGTCCCGCGATGACGCCGGCGACGAGCGCCAGAATTAATCCTTCGATACCCAAAGCCGTGTGCGGCGTCACTGGGAAGATAGGGCCGCTGCCCATCAGAGGTATGCGCAACGCGCCAGCAGTTGCGGCTGCCAGCGCCACCGGAATGAAGGATCGCGGCTTCCATTCGAACAGCAACAGTTCGACCGCCAGCAACACCGCCGCGACCGGCGACGCAAAGATTGCCGCCATGCCTCCGGCCGCGCCCGCGACCAAAAGTGTCTTGCGTTCGGCCGGCGAAAGATGAAACATCTGCGCGAACAGCGAGCCAACCGCGCCGCCGGTCATGATGATCGGACCTTCGGCGCCGAACGGTCCGCCGGTGCCGATCGAAATCGCAGAAGATAGCGGCTTGAGTACCGCGACCTTCGGTTCCATGCGGCTGCGTCCGAAAAGAATAGCTTCCAGCGCTTCGGGAATTCCGTGGCCGCGAATCTTTTCCGAACCGAACCAGGCCATCAAACCGATGACGAGGCCGCCGGCGATCGGCGCGAGAATCACGAATGGGCCGAGACGATGATTGACCGGTGAAACAAATTGCGATGAGAGCGTTTGATAAAAAACGAGATTAGTAATTACTGCGATCAGCCAGACTAGAATTTTGGCCACCACCGCGCCGAGTGCGCCAATGATCACCGCCATAAAAGAGAGAATCAGGACGCGTCTGTCGCGAGTGAAATCGGCCAGCCGGTCTTCGGCGTGCTCGACTCTTGAAGTCATCGTTACGGCCTTTCGAAAGAATAGAAGAAAGATTATTCAATTTGCGGGGACAACGGGGGAATAATCTAGAGTAGTAAACATGTCGCAGACGATCAAGCACGGCATTTGAAAACCTTCAACGGTCCGCATTGGCTTTGGCAGCCGTAGGAGAGAAACTAGACAGAGATAGGAGGAAAACATCATGACATTGGGAACCAGTTTGGCAAGTAGAAAGTACGGCGTGCTGCTGCTTGGAGCTTGGCTAATTCTCACTGGGCTATTGCCGCTCCTCAGCGTCAGGCTCTCACCGACCTTCAATACAGTCATGGACGTGTTGGCTATCGCTGCCGGTTTGATGATTTTGCTTGGTCGATAGACTGAAGTGTTGCGGGTCGGCGAGAACAGTCAAGGCACTCACAGTTGAGTGAGAAGAACGATTTCGATCCGAACAGCCACGCCAGACGTAAATCACGGTTGGCTCTACCTCTTTTCACTCCGCGTGCGTTCTTACCTCAACGGTAAACACGTGAGCTCGGGGTGAGGAACTAAACACACTCAGCAGACGCTCGGCTGCGGCCTCGACACGATGATCCATTTCTTCGGGCTCGGCGGCTACCACCAGGGCTGATCTATCGTCAGAGAACGCGCAGCTGAGCGAGGCGGCAAAGTAAAAGGCTCGGCCCAGTAATTTATCAATCAGCGATGAGCGGACCTCATAAATAAAAACTGGCCTTTCCGTCAGACAAAGAAACAGGTTGGCGATGTTGCCGAGTAGCTGCCCGTGTTCCGTTATTACCTTGACGCCAATCAGATCGGCTTGGGCTCTAGGCAAGGCATTTAATGGCGAGGCTTCGGTTAATACGAGCGATTGATCCCCTTTTACAATTACTGCGTCGGGTCCAATTCCATGAATATCAAGAATGCTGACCAACGCATCACTTTCATCGGCGCTCCGTTGCACCGCGAACCCAGCCAACTCTCCCGATAATGGATCGACAAGCAGATCACTCGCGGGTCCAAGTCTATTCGCAGTCTCCAAAGACACCACCGCACGTCCAATGAGCTTGTCGATCCTCTCAACCCGTTCCACAGCGCAACTCCTTGGATTTGTTGAAGTCAATGTCCCCTTTGGCCGCGACAAATCAACGGGCATGTCTTTGTCGCATCGCCGCCGTTGGGCTTCCCGCCGCGTTCAACTCATTGATTCTGCGTCGCACGGCTTGGGTCATCATGCGTACTTCTTCAGGACGGTAATTCGCAGCGCGAAAGGCGTCGGCAATCTGCTGGTCGGACAAACGTGACAGCCAGCCACTCATCCACCGCGCATCCTCAACGGTTACATCTTTAAATAGTCCGCCTTGCTTCAGCCGATAGTGAAGATCAACCCGACCGTCCTTTACCCCATTTACCAGTCGAGTGCGGGAGTAAGCCTTCGGGTTATCTCGATCCGGTTTGAATTGAAGGAAGCGCGGAATGTGGCTTACCTTGCCGAAGCTGCCTCCGAGATCACTGACAAAATAATGCAGCTCCTTATTGTCCGCGTCGCTATTCTTGGCGACCGCGATCTTGTTGTTCGAGTCTTTGATGTCCCAATTGTTTAGCAGCGCCATCATCACCTTCAAACCCTGATACTGACGTGTGCCAACAAAGGGATTTTGTTTCCACTGCCAACCGTCGATGCGCTTTACATCCTTGGGCCGCAAACTGAAGCGAACATTTTCCAACGGTTTGTCTAATCCTTCGACCCGCACACTTGGCACCAGATAATTCGCATCGGCGTAATATCCGGTGGCCCACATCAGGCGCGACGCCGCAGTTTCGCCCTTGGCCTCTTTGCCAATCTTAGCGATCCATTCGCGTCCCGAACCGTCGCGCACGCGATACTTCGTCGAATAGCCGCCCTTTTCTTTTTCAATCAAGGTCACATGCGAAAGATCGGGCTTCAAGGCCTGTCCTCCCGGTCCCCAATAGAGATCGCGCCGATTGATATCGTTCGGCGCCCGCCACAAGACCGGCACGCCATGCGGCGTTTGATCTTTGCCCTTCTTATTTTTGTGTTTGTGATGTGAAAAGATGCCGGCCGGAACAATCGCCGCAAATGCGAGCAAGAGAATTATTGTTCCCCAAAATTTCTTTCCCTGAAACATTTCGTCAGTCCTTCTGGGAAGAGCAAAACCTCTGAAAGGGGGCAATTGGGAACACCGTCAGAACTGAATACGAACTACTATGAATGCGAACTACTAAATCTAGCCGGTTGCTCGTCGGACAACGTGTTCGTCAGCAAGTCTTATTCCCCCGAAAGATCGTTTCTTGGCGTTATCGCAAGGATTCGCAGTCGGTGAGGTCTTTGAATGACGATCAGAAGGAACAAGGTACAAGAATAAAAGAAACGCCCTTCAGGCTTGCTGAATGAATACTCATTCAGTATTATTGACCGCCATGATTCAGGTTAAGAAAGCTGCCGTCCTCGGCGCGGGAACAATGGGCGCGCAAATTGCCGCTCACCTCGCAAACGCGGGAATACCGACGCTGCTGCTGGATATTACGCCGAAGGATGAATCGGCGCATCGCGACGCGATCGCGCGCGCCGGTTTGGAAGCCGCCGGGAAATCAAAACCCGCCGCGTTCTTCACCAAAGATCGAGCGTCGCTCGTCACCATCGGAAATTTCGAAGACGATCTGCCGAAGCTGAATGACTGTGATCTGATGATCGAAGCGGTCGTAGAGAATCTCGAAATCAAGCGGAGTCTTTACGCAAAAGTCGAGCAACACCGGCGGCTGGAATCGGTTGTCGCGTCAAACACGAGCGGCATTCCGTTGGCGCAATTGGCTGCAGGCCGTTCTGAAGACTTTCGCGCGCACTTTTTGGGAATGCATTTCTTCAATCCGCCGCGTTACATGCATCTGGTCGAGATCATTCGCACTGAATGGACCAAGCCCGAAGTGTCGTGTTCGATGTTCGGATTTCTCAATGAGCGGCTCGGCAAAGGTGTGGTCGTCGCCAAAGATCGGCCGAACTTCATCGCGAATCGCATTGGCACTTACGGCGCGCTGGTGACGATGCGCGCAATGATCGACGACGGATATTCAATCGAAGAAGTCGATCGTGTCACCGGACCGGCGGCCGGACGCCCGAAGACGGCGACGTTTCGCACGTTCGACCTGGTCGGCCTCGATGTATTCGCTCACGTGGTCAGGAACCTGCACGAGAATCTTCCTGACGATCCCGAGCGCGAGAGGTTCGTGATACCTGAGTTGGTCACCAAGATGATCGAGCGAGGTTTGCTCGGCAACAAAACCAAAGCCGGTTTCTATCAACGGAAGAAAGGCGAAGGCGATAAGCGTGAGATTTGGACGCTCGATACGGCGACGCTTGAATATCGTCCGGCGCAAAAGGTGAAACTGCCTTCGCTCGACATGGCGAAGAACATCGAAGACACGCGCGAACGTCTGCGAGCGCTGGTGTGGTCCAAAGATCGCGTCGGAAAGTTTCTGTGGAAAACAATCTCGCAAACGCTCATTTACGCTGCTAATCGCATTCCGGAAATTGCCGACACGATCGTCGAAGTTGATCGCGCGATGCGCTGGGGATTCAATTGGGAACTTGGCCCCTTCGAAGTTTGGGATGCGATCGGCGTCGAGAAGTCAGTGGCAAAGCTGAAAGAGGAAGGCCGCGGCGTGCCCGTCAATATTCAGGCGATGCTTGACGCTGGCTTCAAGTCGTTTTACCGGCAGAAGGATGGCCAGCGGTTCTATTATGATTTTGCTTCGGAAGAATACCGCCCACTCGCTGATCCACCTGGCACAATTGTTTTGAAGTCGCTGAAGGATCGCACCGGTGTCAT
Source organism: Pyrinomonadaceae bacterium (assembly GCA_035639235.1). Classification (GTDB taxonomy): domain Bacteria; phylum Acidobacteriota; class Blastocatellia; order Pyrinomonadales; family Pyrinomonadaceae; genus UBA11740. The sequence continues at coordinate 11,893 of DASQYL010000041.1, forward strand.
CAAAAAGAATTCGGGGGCGTCCATGATCGATCTCGGCGACGGGGTCGCTTGCGTCGAATTTCATTCGAAGATGAATTCGATTGGCGGCGACACGCTCGAGATGTTGCGCTTCGCAATCGGCGAGACCGAAAAGAATTTCGTGGGCCTCGTCGTTGGCAACCAGGGCGTCAATTTCTCCGTCGGCGCGAACCTGATGTTGATGCTGATGGAGGCGCAGGACGAAAACTGGGAAGAGTTGGAGACGATTGGCCGCTATTTCCAATCGTCGGTGATGAGGTTGCGTTATTCGCCGAAGCCGGTTGTCGTGGCGCCGTTTCAGATGGTCTTCGGCGGCGGCTGCGAGATGGTGCTGCATGCCGATCGCGTGCGCGCCGCGGCCGAAACCTACATCGGTTTGGTCGAAGTTGGCGTCGGCATCATTCCCGCGGGCTGCGGCACGAAAGAGATGCTGGTGCGGGCGATGGATTCGATTCCCGCTGATATGAAAGATGCTGATCCGTTTCCGTTCGTGAAGCGCGCGTTCGAAACCATCGCGCTCGCGAAAGTAGCGACGTCGGCAGAGGAGGCGCGCGACTTTGGATTTCTGCGCGACGAAGATTCGATTTCGATGAATGGCGACCGTTTGATTGCTGACGCGAAGAAGCAGGTGCTGGCACTGGCAGCCAGTGGATATGTGCAGCCGCAGCACCGCACGGATATTCTCGCGTTGGGTTCACCGGCGCTGGCGACGTTGAAGTTGGGCGTGCACCTGATGAAACGCGCGGGTTACATTTCCGATCACGATGCATTGATTGGCGAGGAGCTGGCGCGGATTTTGACTGGCGGCGAT
>DASQYL010000042.1:0-5647 GCA_035639235.1 Pyrinomonadaceae bacterium
TCTGACAGGCCGTCAGCTAGCCAAAAGCGGAACTGCAAAAGCTTGACCGCTTACTTTTTGCGTGTGACAATGGCGGCAGCGGGCCCGCGTATACCCTGCCATCGTCTGCTTCCACCAAAAGGTCTCGGAAAGAGGTAACTCCCTTTAGGATCGATTACTCTTGTCGCAGGTCGCCGACCCATTCAAGATCGTTCCGATGCCAGTAGCGGCTTCGAACTCTAACCGTCTAGAATAATTTGATTCATTGCGGGAGCGTTCGACGGAAGCCTATGTTTCAGAAAATACAATTGGATTTAAGGTTTGAAGGCACGAATCCCGAAAGCATCATCCTTAAGGGATTCTTACCGGAAGCAAAGGCAGACGGCCTTCACATGAGTCTTCGTGATGGAAGATACCTGGCAGTCATTTACATGTCTGATCGTCGGAAGCAGAGAGGAAATGTCTCGGACTTTCCGGTTGATCCTGATGAACTGAAAAATCACATGACTCTTATGTGTCGCGGATTAACTGTTGAGATCGAGGACACGAAGCCCGATGCTGACGTGATAGGCGATCTTGAAGCCAAGCGAGTGACAAAAGGAACGGAGAGTTATGCCCTAGAGGTCGTTCAATTAGGAATTGAGATTCATAATGGAATTGTCGAATACTTTCGTAACTTTGCCAATCAAATTTGGCTTGAGCCGATAACTTCTAATCCTAATTCAGAGAAGACCCCACAATTCTTGGTCAGTGAATTTAATGCAAGGTGGCTAGACTCAAATGGTACATGGCAGCCGTTTGCTCAAGTAGTCAAGGGGCCAGGCATTGCTCTTTCTTTTCGAAGCAATTTCGGAAGGAGCGTTGACAGAGAGGAGTGGAATCAGGTCGCGACATTTGTGGAGAAGTTTGTAGAAACGCGCAAACGTGCGCCCTTGTTTGATGTGCTGCTTGCAAATAGTCATCAACACCTAGATTCTCTGGATGGTCGCTTAGCACTGGTAGAAGCTGTGATTGCTTTGGAGTCTGCTTTGAAACAGCTCTTGTCTAAGGTTCTCTTTGAAACACCCGCCTTCCCGCAAATGGAAGAGAAAACCCTGAATGGGCTTATCCAAGAAGCAGGATTACGATTCGTTGCGAAAGCAGTTCTCAAAACCATCGCTACAGCAGTGGGGTTGAATGATGAGGATATTGATATTGCGCTTGAGGCCATTGCTACCCGGAATCGAATTATCCATTTTCATGCGCTTGAGATAGAGGTCGTAAAAGCACGACGGTATGTAGCCGCAATTGAGAAAATTGTAAAGATTCTCGTACACCGTGCTGATTCGGCTAAAGCGGCCTCTCTCTAGTCGGTACGTGCCAGGAACAAAGCCAATCCAAGAGGACGAGCCTTTAGACTTCGCTTAGAGCGGCTATATTCTAAGAGCGAGTAGCGTGGATGACTTTAACAGGAAAAGCGATCTTCGCCTCTGCGATTAGTCGAGCGACTTCATGGATTAGTTCATCGACACCGGATGGTTTGACCAGATAACCCTGCGCGCCAGAGGCACGTGCACTCTCTTTATCTGAGTCATGCGCAGCGCCAGTATAAAACAGGATCGGCGTGGTTGAATTAAACTCCCGTATCTTTTGCGTTAGTTCGTCACCTGACATTCCGGGCAACCAGCTATCAACTAAAAAGAGATCGAAGGATTGAGTTTGAGCTAACCGTAGCGCCTCCGCGCCGTGTTCAGCAGTAACTACTTCGTAGCCTTCGCCACCTAGTACATACTTCACGAAAGCGCGAGTATCGGAATCATCTTCGGTGCAGAGGATACGAGCCTTGGGGAATGGGGCAATCGGGAAGCCTCCAAATGCGAAAGCCTGTATAACACCAACCAACCGGCGAGACAATGCGTAATCGCGGAATACGCCTCTGAAGTTTCGTTCTCCGATCTTTTGCAAACGCTCTCCCCAACCTTCGCGCACAATCAACATAATCTACTCTGCTCTAAGGTCGCCGACTCCATTCAAGATCGTTCCGATGCCAGTAGCAACTGAGGCGATGGCTCCCCAACTTTGCGTTTCGGAAGAGACAGGCAAATGAAGAACCCCGGTAGCCAGGGCAACGTCCGCAATTGACAACGCCGATCCTTGAGCGATCTGCCCTACGCCTTTGAACCAACGTCTGGATTTCTTCGGCACGTTCTGATTGGATTCTAACTCTTTGGATTTCGAAAGGGCTTCGAAACTCTTTTCTGCTTTCTCCAACCGACTTACGCAATTCTTCAGTTCGTCACGAACGGAGAGTTCTCTATGCGATCGTTCTCGAACTCGATCTCTAGCGGCATAGACAAGCGCCCGGAGTTCGTTGTCGGGATCGACGCTTCCAATTTCGCGCAACACATCTTTATCTTCGCTCGGCACATGCGCCGCGCTAAGGCATGACAAGATTTCGTGTTCATGCGATTCATACGCATCGAAAAAACCACCCTCGTCCAAGACTCGATTGTTGAATTCAAGACTGCGACGAGTGTCAGAAAGAGATCGCGACAATCGTCCAATGGTAAACGTCTCGTAGATCTCGGAATCGTTGTCGCAATAGGTTTCGATGAAGCGCAAAAGACGTGCTGAACGTTCCGCCCGATCAAGATGATGGTGAAACTCATCCTCCATGTGGCGGAACATGCGTCTGCGAAGCTTGGGCAAGCGAGGTCGAATATGACGCTCGAAAAGGTAGGACATGAATTCTGCATATTCCTGGTCGTTCATCGCGGCTTATTCGTCAGAGACATGAAGTTTTCGCGCTCGTTCAGCTTCGTCGTGAATGGCTTCTAGTTCTGCGCTGGTTGGTTCTTCAGTTTGCGATCCATGTCGCACAAAAATCTGATCCAGCCTGATTCTCTTTTTCTGGCCCAGCGATTTCGCTACTCGATGGGGAAGCTTCTTTGCTTCCCGAAGAATCTCAAGCTTGCCGACTTGTCCGCCTTTATAGATTGGCGTTTCATAGCGCACCTCTATCGACGGCGTTGTATATCGCGCCAGAATAGTTTCAATACGATTTTGAGTAACATTCGGATCAGGTAGTGAATGATAGGCGTGGGTCTTGTCATCGAAGCCAACAATTAACCATCGGCGTCCGCTTGCCTGTGTATTTGTCAGTCCGATCACGTCTTTGATGAATTCAGCTTTTTGGTCTGCCGTATCGAGTCTCAGTTCGCGCTTGAACTCGACGCTGGTCGTTTCCCATTCATTGACTAGGCGGTCAATAAATTCTGCGCCCATTACTTGGTCACGACGATTCTCCCAAAGCAACCCGTTGTAGGTCGCTTGTACCTCTTCCGGTTCTAGGCCTCCGTCCCAATAAGCCAGACCGAGCGCCTTCAACTCTCTGAGCAGTTCCCAAACATCCTCCTCAGTCATTTCGTCATCGGCCAATTCGCAGTGAACGGCATTCATTGGAACCTGTACGACACGTGCGAAATGTTGACCGGGTAGTTCACTATGCTTATTGATAATTCTTAGTGCGCTCTCCGACAGTGAATCCAATCGTATGAGGCAGGCGTTCGCCCAAATGGGGAAAATGTCCTTGGCGGCGGCGCGACCCTCACGCGTTAACTTAAAGAATGTCTCGTTGGGATTATCGATTAGTAGCGTCTTGTACAGATCGAAAATAACGTCGTATATGATGTCCGCGCCTTCGTTAGATTTGAGATGTTGGGCAATCTCTACGTAGGAATCTTGCCAAATCAGCCTAGCCAGCGAATCTTGGTCAATACCTTGGTTCCGAACCTGCGCAGACTCTTCACTGGCAGTCCCCATTACGCGGAGAACCAACTCACACCATTCAACATAGTTCATTGAGCCGTTGGCTTTCATCATTCATCGCGAGCCGCCGCCGGATCAAGAATCTTATCACTTTCCCATGGCTGCCAAATGGCCGCTCTCGCATCAATCTAACTTCGCCGTGACAGCACTTCTTCGACGATCTCCTCCGACCTTTGGTCAGCCTGCATCGTGAGCTTCTTCCAAGTGCCCGCAGTTACCTCATTGCGACTAAACAGGAGCTTGAAACCATGTCCAATGAGAAACCGCAGAAGGGCAATCTCCTGGTATATCAGGCGCTCGCTTTTGGTGAAGGTTTGACCTTCAGCTGATTGGATCAGCGCCATCTTTCGGCACCATGTATTCGGGTCGTCATTCACCGCAAGCGCGGCCTTTTCCACTCGTGTGAATTCCTCATCCGTCAGTCGAAATGCGATGTTCTTCGTTCTCTTTGTCTCGGGCATCTGGCGTTCTCTCCACGGTCAAGTTAGGTAGGTTCTTGTGGTTCAGGGACACCTGAAGTGACCCCTCCATTGAGACATTTTCGTCGTTAACTTTCGTTAACAACCCTGTCTACACCTTTGTCTACATTGTAGACAAGTGTGCTAACGAAAGCCCTAAGTATAGTATTCGCCTCGTGTTAACAAAATTCACGTCGCGTTAACAAACGGAAACGCGACAGCCCCGAAATTCGGGGGTGGCGTGTCCCATTTTTTCAGGTGCGCAGCACCTACTCCATCTTTTATTAGGAGTTCTAGTAAATAGGAGAACTGAGGTCAGGCGAATTCTAATCAAGCATGCTCGAACCAATCGAGTTAAGAAACAACCTCGCGTCAAACGACTTGTTATGCCAGTCATGGGATTTCACGCGTAGTTCCGCATTGCAAGCATATCCAAGAGCGAGACCATCTATCGAGCAATTGTGGATATTGTTCTTTGGCACGATTGAATCGTGCGAGGTCCCAAATAACCACGCCGGACGCGACAATAAACACTACCGCAGTAACCCACAAGGCAATCCGCGTTTCACTGTAGTCAAATCCCCTGCTTAGGTAATCGGTCGCAAGCCAAGCGAAGGTTCCGAGAAACAGAAGAGCGAAAAGAAACGCCCAGGCAGGAACGGGTTTTTCTGGCGGTGACGTACGTTCGACCACGGAGTTTTGAGTGGATCTGATAAACAAGCTGAGAGGGCCGAACGCAATGAACTTCAGATAGCTCTCCCGAGAATCGCCGCCACCATGTAAGGCGTAGGCCATCTCGAATGTTTTGACGTTTGGTGAGCCACAGCGCGAGCATGTGATTGCCGACTTCGGGTGCTTGAGTGGTAGTGGCGAAGAAATCCCTCTCGCCGCAAGTTCGGTTGCGATGTCTTCGTCCGAAAGATTCGTGAGATCGCTCATGTTTGCTCCTGTCGTTGGTCGCTTCATTTTAGTTAGGCGAGCCGTCGAACTTTGTATCTAGACTGAAGCGTCAGTGAAATCTTTCTTACGACGATTTTATACCGTTGAAGTCGGACACTGCGCAAGGAATTCAGTGGCGCATTCAAATTGCGAATCTCTCGGCCCTCACTTGCTCACGCTGGCGCGGATTCCGAAAAGCCTGTTATAGCAAATCATCAGATGTAGCGCCTCCCGCTTTCAGTGGGGCCTCCGTCTTATATTCGCGTCGCTCTAGTTCTTCCGATTCGTAATCATCTCGATGGCCGCACTTCGGACAAGTCCAAGAATATGTGGCATTGATGCGGGTCTTCCCTTTCGAAAGATCGGGAAACAGGACCTGCTTAACGCCGCAGTTCTTACAAGTGATGAACAAATACCACTCGCCGGGAACGAGGTTAAAAGAGAAGAGGGACATGGGGGAATCG
>DASQYL010000043.1:0-9789 GCA_035639235.1 Pyrinomonadaceae bacterium
AGTACGTGTCAACGCCGTTTCGCCAGGCAACATTCTGTTCCCGGGGGGATCGTGGGAAGAAAAGCTTTCCGCACAGCCAGAGTTTTTTGAGAAATATATTCGCCAGGAAGTGCCGCTGCAGAGATTTGGAACGCCTGAGGAAGTTGCGGATGCGGTTGTGTTCTTGGCATCGGAACGAGCAGCGTTTATTACCGGTTCTTGTTTGACCGTTGACGGCGGACAAACTCGCGCTCTGTGAATATGGCTACAACAATTAATGACCAACTTGTTTCTAAGACGCGGTCGATGTTTGCAGCATCGATCGCGGTAAAGCAAGAGGTTATGGAGTCCCAGGTTGAGATTGTTGTTCAGATGGCCGAGTTGATCTCACGATCGCTGCAAAACGGGGGGAAGCTTCTGTTGTGCGGCAACGGCGGGTCCGCGGCCGATGCGCAGCACCTGGCAGCGGAGCTGCTCGTGCGGCTTCGACCGCAGGTCGATCGAGACGGCATTCCAGCACTGGCATTGGCCACTGACACTTCTTCGCTAACCGCTTGCGGGAACGATTACTCGTTTGAGGTTTACTACGAACGTTTGGTGACAACCCTGGGGAAACCCGGAGACGTGTTAATGGGAATCACGACTTCAGGGCGCTCGTCCAATATAGTGCGCGCGCTTCACGCCGCCCGCGCGCGAGAAATGGTGACGCTTGGTCTGCTTGGCAGCGGAGGCGGAGATGCGCTCGCTGAATGTGACCTTGCGCTGGTCGTGCCGTCTGATACGACCGCTCGTATTCAGGAGGCGCACATTACGATCGGCCATGCGCTGATGGAACTGGTCGAGGATCTGTTGTTCGATTCTGCATTCTTAGCGAGTCGCTAAAATGAGTTCCGTGAAAACGGCTTTCGATCTGACCGGCCGCGTTGCCGTAATTACCGGCGGCGCAGGACTGTTGGGAAAGAAACACGCCGAAGCAATCGCCGAAATGGGCGGCGTTCCCGTAATGCTCGATTTGAAGGCGGGTCATGCGGAAAGATCTGCGCGAGAGATCGCGGACACTTTCGGAGTCAACGCCATCGGACTCGATTGCGACATTACCCAGCCAGAAACCATTCGCGAGGTGCTCGCAAATTGTCTCGATCAATTTGGGCGCGTCGACATTCTTATTAACAATGCCGCGCACGATCCGAAGGTGGGCGAAGCCGGCTCGAGCCAACATTGGTCCAGGCTAGAGAACTTTCCGCTCGACGTTTGGCTCCGAGATCTGTCGGTGGCGCTCACGGGCGCATTCGTTTGCAGCCAGATAATCGGTGGCGAAATGGCGCGGCGCGGCCGGGGCGTTATTCTCAACATAGCGTCGGATTTAGCGGTGATAGCTCCCGATCAAAGAATCTACCGGCAGCCGGGACTGCCCGAGGCTGAGCAACCGGTAAAGCCCGTAACTTATTCAGTGACAAAGGCCGGCGTGGTAGGACTAACGCGCTATCTGGCGACGTATTGGGCCGAGAAAAACGTTCGCGTCAACTCCATTTCTCCTGGCGGCGTATTTACCGGGCAGGAACCAGACTTTGTCCGGCGACTGACCAACCTAATCCCGCTCGGCCGCATGGCGGAAGTCGACGAATATAAAGCCGCGATTGTTTTTATGGTGTCCGATGCGTCGGCATACATGACCGGTACAAACCTAATAATAGACGGCGGCCGCACGTGCTGGTAATACGGCGGGCTGCGAGAAAGTCCGGTTCAGATAAATTGCTGACTGGTGCTGTTTCAACGCGGTTGCTTCCGCCACCCATCTTCGATTAAAAGATTAATACGCTCGCCTTCCTGGTTCATGTTTCTGGCCACCACCGCAGACCAGCGCTTCTGGAAAACAGAAGAGCCCATTTTGTTCCTGGGTGAGTGGTGCAAGCTCTATGACCAAAAACACATCTGGTCAAAGTTGGAATCAGAAGTGCTGCCCTATCACTGGGACGATCGCGAACAGCTTTATCAGGATTATAAGTACCTGGATGAATTGAATGAGCGGTATCTAAAGCTGCTGACGAAGCTACTGAACGAACTCCATCAAGTTGATCGAAGTGTCCGCTACTGGCGGATCTTAATTGGATATTGGTTGCTGCATTCGATTCCGATTTTGTATGACCGCTACCTTTCGATTTGTAACGCTAGCCGCAGCGGCAGAGTAACAAACACTTGGATAATGCCTTACGCGCCGGGGCAAATGACGCCTCGAGATTTCTCACACTTCGTTAATCTGTTTGTTTCTGATCAATATAATCAATATCTCTATAGTGAAATTATTAGACTATCGAAGCTGTTACCATTTGAAGAGTTAAGGACCGGGTTTACGCCTTCGGTGACGGTCAAATCGCCGCGCAAGAATCTCCTACGCCGCATCGCGAGGACCGCGTTGCGTGCTTACGCCAAAGACTTCCCGTTTCGATTAAACGACATCGTCTTCGTGGCGAGTGGATTTGATGTTCCGAATCTAACTCGCTTGGAGATCGATCTACGACAGTGGCCATCACTCATGGCCCCGAACATTGAGACCCCTCAGACAGAGATTAATCAAACGATGAGACAGCGATTGGTTTTGGATGAGGGTCGAAATGAATTCGAAATGCTGCTCGATAAATTCCTCCCGGAGCAATTGCCGTCGGCTTACGCTGAAAGTTATCAGGAGATGCATAACCGATCGCTTGACGCGTTTCCGCGGAAGCCGAAATTAATTGTCACAGGAACGGGATACGCCCAGAACGAAGGTTTTAAGTTCTGGTCTGCGCATCAGGTTGAAAACGGCGCCAAGCTGGCCGTGCTGCAACACGGCGGCCATTATGGCAGCGGGCTGTGGTCGGCGACGGAAGACTTTGAAATCAAGATTAGCGATCGCTTTTACACGTGGGGGTGGCAAGACGATCGCAGTGAGAAAACAGTGCCCGCTCCGGCCCCGAATTTGATTAAATTTGCTCGCGCGCCGAAACCCGATCCACAGGGGCGTCTGCTTTGGGTGCAAAACTCGATGCCTCGATACTCCTATTTTATGTATAGCATTCCCGCCGGACCACAAATGTTGGAATACCTTTCTGATCAGCATCGATTCCTAGAAATGCTTGAACCTCGCGTGCGTGACTTGCTGTTGCTTCGTCTCTATCCAAGCGATTATGGCTGGAGTGAGGCCAACCGCTGGCAGGATATTGATCCTGCTCTGTGTCAGGATCGAGGGCGCGAAGCGCTGCGATCTCAGATGCGCCGGAGTCGTTTGTTGATTTCGACGAACAACTCAACCACGTTTCTGGAAACGTTAGCAGCGAACTTTCCGACAGTAATATTCTGGAATCCGCGACACTGGGAACTGCGCCCGTCGGCGCAGGACCATTTTGATGAATTGAGACGAGTCGGCATTCTTCATGACACGCCGGAAGCGGCCGCGGCCCAGGTAAATGCAATCTACGAAGATGTTGTCAGTTGGTGGCAGGGTCCTGAGATACAGAGGGTTAGAGATCGATTCTGTCGGCAGTTCGCTCGTACGGGCCAGAATTGGTTGAACGAGTGGAGGAAGGAATTGGTTGCACAGGTCCGTTAACACCCCGAGTTTGCTAACCGCCGGCTACTATAAGCAGATCACCCGTGACGCGAGGACGTGCTAAGAAGGGTCAGCCGCCAACTGATTCAAGCCGCATGAGGAACCTAATAAAGCGTCTAATTCGAGACGTCATAAGAATCGCAGACAATTCTGCGGTCGGCCGTTACTGTCTCGAGCAAGCTCTGATTACGGCGATGGCAAGAACGCAGCGGATTCAACACCGCGGGGTCGAGTTGGAGTTTACTGTTCCCAATCTGGTAAATCATTTTAGGATTGATACCTTCGCCATCAAGGAGCCCGAGACATTAGAATGGATTGATGCCCTTCCTCGAGGTTCGGTGCTTTGGGATGTGGGCGCCAACATCGGCTTGTATTCATGTTATGCAGCGAAAGCGAGAGACTGTAATGTCTATGCTTTTGAACCATCCGTCTTCAACCTTGAATTGTTAGCTCGCAATATATTTCTTAACCGGCTTGAAAGCCGCATCAACATCGTTCCGCTCGCTTTGAACACGAAAATAGGGACGGATTTCTTCAGTATGACTACCACTGAATGGGGAGGGGCGTTTTCAACCTACGGTCAGCCGTACGGGCATGATGGTCAGTCGCTGGAAAAGGTGTTCGAGTTTCGCACGATTGGGATTTCAATGGATGACGCGGCTCAATTGTTTAGCATTCCGGCACCTGAACATATTAAGATTGATGTCGATGGCATTGAGCATTTGATCCTCAAAGGAGGCGGCAAATTACTACATGGAGTCACCAGTGTGTTGATAGAAATCAATGACGATTTTGAGGAGCAATCATTCCAGGCCGCGCACTTCTTGACGAACGCCGGGTTAGTATTGAAGGAAAAACGGCGCTCCGAAATCTTCCAGGACACAATTTATCAGGCGAGTTATAACCAGACGTGGGTCCGGCCATAATTCGATTATCGCCCTTCGAGTCGGAGAAATGTACTGGAAACACAAAGCGTTGCTGATGAAGGCGTGTGCAAGTCTGCCACGCGGAGATGTCCTATATCGTCTGGGCCAAAAGAAGTTCGGAAATGTTAACGGGAATCCGCTAGCGAAAATTCAGTATCACATCGAACTCGTCCGCCGGCTGCTGAAGGCTGGATTCCTGATCGAAGACCATGATTTCATGGAAGTGGGAACAGGCCACATCCCGATCCTTCCGATTTGTTTCGTATTATCGGGCGCCCGTTCAGTAGTTACCGTTGACTTGCATCGGAAACTTGACTTCGGTTTATTGCGCGAAACCTTGCGGTATTTCAAGGAAAAGCGATCAGACATTGAATCGATGTATGCAGGGACTGTGAGACAATCCGTCTTGGATGAAGGTTTTGCTCTTATTGACAAACTTGGCCACGTTCCGCGCGATTTCTTGGAGGAGGGCCGCATTCGTTACCTCGCGCCGGCCGATGCTACTGAAAGTGGTTTGCCCGCAGCGAGCGTCGATTACCACTTTTCATATACAGTCCTCGAGCACATTCCCCACGAGGTACTAAAGCGTCTTTTTCAAGAAACAGTCCGAGTCCTGCGTAGACGCGGTATTGCTATTCATTCCGTAGACCCCAGCGATCACTTTCAACAAATGGATACCTCGATCCCGAAGATCAATTTCCTCAGATATACGGATAAGGAGTGGCATCGTATCGCAGGTAACCAGTTTTCCTATCATAATCGCTTGAGGCTCAGCGATTATCGCGTGTTGTTCGAAGAGTTCTTCGAGATTCTGGATATGGAAACGGACATAGACGAAGACTGCGTTCGAGTCTTGAAATCCGGCTTCCCGTTAGCTGAAAGATTTAAACCCTACAGTTTCGAGGATCTCTGTTGCACCAGCTTGCACGCAACGTTGCGGCCGAAGCACGTTGAGAGCTCTCGCTGAGAATCTAAATCAATGGCGGCACTCTGCCGCTTGGAGAATGGACATCCGAAGAGCAGATGCGACGTACGCGAATAGCGGATCAGCGAAGATCGATACAGCCACCTTCCCGGACCTACCAATGCCTCGACCTGAGGACTCTGTTAGGAAGCGCTATTTCTCCAAGTTAAGCGCCAACATTGTCAGCTCAACGGTTTCGTTTGCGACCCAAGCCCTTATTCCGCGCGGACTCGGGCCAGTTTTTTACGGCAACTTTAGTTTTCTCACTGTCTTTTTTCAGCAGGTTGTTGATTTCTTTGACTCAGGGACTTCGATTGCCTTTTACAGCAAGTTGTCGCAGAGACCCGGGGATCGTGCATTGGTTAGGTTCTACTGGGGATTCGCCGTCGTTGTAAGTTTGGCGCTGATTCTATTGACATTCGGAATCATCGCCACTCGTCTGGATCGTTGGGTATGGCCAGATCAAACGACCCGGTACATTCTGTTTGGACTGGGATGGGGTTTGTTGTCCTGGTACACCCAAATAATCAACAAGGTGGTCGATGCTTACGGTTTGACAGTCTCAGGGGAAGTCCTTCGAATTGTTCAGAAGCTACTGGGCCTTGGACTGATCGTCTTGATGTTCTTGTCGCACCGCTTCACTCTGACAGACTTTTTCATTTATCAATATTTTATCCTCGCATTTCTTTGCGTCGGCTGGTGGATGATTGTCAAACGACACCACGGGATCTTGTTTCCGCGAACCCGGCTGTTGACGACGCAGATCAAGAGCCTCGCGCAGGAGTTCTACGATTACTCAGGTCCGCTGATTACTTATGCTCTGCTGGGAATGCTTGTAGGCATACTCGATCGTTGGTTGCTGCAAAACTTCGCTGGCTCAGTGGCTCAGGGTTTTTACGGGCTCTCATATCAAATCGGCTTCTTGTGCTTTGTTTTCACCAGCGCCATGACGCCGTTGTTTATTCGCGAAATGTCGAAGGCGTTTGGGGTGCGCGACTTTAAAGGCATGCGCGCCATGTTCCATCGTTACGTTCCACTCCTGTATTCAGTCGCTGCATTTCTGGGCGTTTTCTTTATGGTGCAGGCGGGAAAAGTCACCTTGATTTTCGGCGGCAGCCGTTACGCTCAAGCAAGCGTTCCGATCGGTTTGATGTCGCTTTATGCCATCCATAGAACTTACGGTCAACTGAGTTCATCTGTATTTCTGGCAACCGGCCAGACGAGGCTTTATCGCAATCTCGGCGTAGGGATAATGCTTTTCGGTTTGGCGCTCACTTTCTTTGTTCTGGCGCCCGCGAACTTTGGCGGGCTGCATCTCGGCGCTACGGGGCTCGCGCTGAAGATGGTGATTGCCCAGTTGATTGAGGTAAATCTCGGACTCTGGTTTAATGCGCGCTTTCTGCAATTTTCGTTTTGGAAGTTTCTAAGCCATCAGCTTTATGTGGTTGCACCGCTCGCCGGCATCAGTTGGCTGGCGGCAAAGACCATGGATCTAATCATCCCGAATCCGCTCGCTTCGCTTTTGGGTAGCGGTGTGATTTATGCTTTTGGCTGTGGCGCGTTGTTGCTTTTGTTTCCTTCGTTGCTGTTCATCAGCCGCACAGAGTTGCACGGTCAAATCAGTTCCTTAGCAAGAAAATTCAAGAGCTGAAATAAGTGAAAGAATCCGATATCAGACCGCAGGCCTTGTTCAATCGTTATCTGGAACTGGCCAGCCGCGATGCCCGATCATTCCTGAATTTTCGACATGAGTTTGTGCCGGTGAATTGTCCCGCGTGTGGCGAAGCGAAACAACTTCCGGGGGTTGAAAAGCTCGGATACACGTACGTCCTCTGCGGTGATTGCGGCACGCTGTATCTTTCACCACGTCCCTCGGACCAGCGGCTCCAGAGTTATTACCGGGAGGCAGAGTCAGTAAGATTTTGGAGCACACACTTTTACAAAGAAACAATCGAAGCGCGTCGTGAGAAGATGTTCAGACCGCGCGCAGAGCTTATTGCTGAAACACTAAACCGCCTGGGACTCAAATCCCCGGAAGTTTTTGTCGACGTAGGAGCCGGCTACGGGATCTTTCTTGAAGAGGTTGCGCGGCTGAACGCTTTTGCCACGGTCATCGGCATCGAGCCAAATCCGGAGATAGCTGGGATTTGTCGTAAGCGGGGCTTTACGATGATTGAAAAACCGGTGGAGATGATCGGGTCCGGCGAAATCCAAGCTGACTTTGCCGCGAGCTTCGAGGTGCTTGAGCATGTGTTTGATCCGCTCAGTTTCATTCGCGCCGTTCGTCGATTGCTCAAACCTAAGGGAGTCGTTCTGTTTACGACACTGACCGTTACTGGATTCGACATCCAGGTTCTGTGGGAACACTCGAAGAGTATCTATCCACCGCACCATATAAATCTGATTTCTGTGAAAGGGATGGAGCGTCTGATCGAACGGGCAGGCCTGGCGCTATTGGAATTGAGTACCCCCGGCCAGTTGGATGTCGATATCGTAATGAACATGTGGAAAGAGCAGCCGGCATTACAGTTGCCGCGCTTTGTGATTGAACTGTTGCGTAACGATGGTTACGACCTGAGACAAGAGTTCCAGGCCTTTCTCAGTAGAAATCGACTCAGTTCACATGTTCGTATTCTTGCGTCTGAGGCTTAATCGTGCCGTCGAGAATTGGGCAAGAGCCGCGCTTATGGTTGGAGGAGATTGTGCGCTGGTGCCCGGGATCCGCAGGCATCTTGTTTCGGCGTTGGTGGTGGGGATGCCGTTTAGCGAATTTGGGCGTCCATGCGCACTTCGGGGTGGGCGCGCTCATTAGCGGGGGAGGAAACATATCGATCGGCAGTCACTTCGCTGCGCACAGATACTCTGCTCTATATGCGGACACGGGTAAGCTTCGGATATCTGATCGGGTTTCGATCAATTCAAATGTTTGCATCGATGCTTGTGATGGCGGGGAAATCACGATTGGCAATGACGTTTTGATCGGTCCCAACTGCGTACTGCGCGCGACTGGACATGTGTTCCAGTCGTTGATTGTTCCAGTTAATCAGCAAGGACATACCGGTGGCACAATTGTCATTGAAGATGATGTTTGGCTGGGCGCAAACGTGGTAGTGCTGCCGAATGTCACCATCGCGAGACAATCTATCGTGGCGGCGGGCGCTGTCGTCACGCATGACGTTGAAGCAGGCGCCATTGTTGGGGGAGTGCCGGCGCGCGTAATCAAACGCCGCAGACTATGAAAGCCTTCGAATGCGCTCCGTTTCAAAGCGAGCGGGATTTTGCATTTGTCGAACTGGAGAACGCGTCGCTCGTGCCGCAGAGCCGTCCACAAATTTGCGGAAGGATCTGCACCTGGCGCACCAACTTGGGCAGTGCGCAACGCTGGCGCCGAATGAGGCCATGACGTGCACGGTTCATGCTGAGTTTATTTGACTAGTCTGATGAGAACGATTGGCGTAATTCCAGCACGGCTTGGTTCATCGCGTTTTCCCGGCAAACCGCTGGCCCAAATTTGCGGGCTGCCGATGATTCAACACGTATATCGTCGCACGTCTTTATGCCCGGCGCTCGATGAAGTTTACGTTGCCACCTGCGATCAGGAGATCGCCGAGGCGACGCAGAGGTTTGGAGGAAAGGCGATTCTCACGTCTCCATTGCACGATCGAGCCAGCGATCGAATTGCCGAAGTGGCCCAGCGTTTTGACTCGGAAATCGTGGTTATGGTTCAGGGTGATGAGCCCTTGATTGTTCCGGAAATGATCCAGCAAGCGCTGCAGCCGCTGATCGAGGATCCTAGCGTGTTATGTACAAATCTGGCCGCCCCTATTCATTCGACAGAAGAATTCGAGGATCGCAACACAATCAAAGTCGTAATGGCTCAGAACGGAGACGCGCTATATTTTTCACGCGAACCCATCCCGACGCGACAACAACTCTCGTTTGCCAACCTGGCTGTATTCAAACAAGTCTGTGTGATTCCGTTTCGGCGCGACTTCCTTTTTAAGTACGCTTCCCTGCCGCCGACACCTTTGGAGCAGGCCGAATCGATCGATATGTTGCGCGCGCTGGAGCATGGATATCCGATCCGTTTGGTACGCTGTGACCATGTTACGCAAGCAGTCGATACACCTGCGGATCTTGCTCGCGTCGAGAAGGTGATGGTGAACGACGCTCTGTTTGCGCGGTATAGGAGCAGCCTTTAATCATGTGGCGCATTTTGATTTCAGCTCCGTATGCCATGCCGGTGATCGATGATTATCGATCGCGACTAAACGCGGCTGGTTGTGAGGTCATTGTCGCCCCCGTGAAAGAACGCCTCGACGAAGATGAAATTA
>DASQYL010000044.1:0-6196 GCA_035639235.1 Pyrinomonadaceae bacterium
GCAGCGGAACACTCGCGGGCAGCGTTGGAAAAATATCCGGGTTGTGAGTTAGCGCAATGATCGTAGCACCGGCGGGAGTTTTTGCGATTGTCGGCGCAACGTGCTGCGGACGGGTCCATAGGTCGGCGAGTCCCGCCAGCCAGAACGATTTCGCGTGCCAGTTCAATTCCTTAACATCATCTTCGAGCACGGGAATGCCGGCGTTCTCGAACGCTTGCCGGACGCGCTCGCCGTTGTACCACCAGTCGTGATTGCCGAGTATCGCGTACACGCCCAGCGGCGCTTTCAGATTCTTCAAATGCGCAGCGGTAACTTCGGGATCAACTCGTTGTGAAGTTTCCGAGCGTCCTCCCTGGATGTAATCGCCCAACAAAACAATCAGGTCAGGATTTTGCGCGTTCGTAAGCGCGACGATCTGATCCAGTTTCTGCTCATTTATGAAACGTCTGTCGGTGTGGAAGTCGCCAAGCATCGCGATGCGCATGCCGCTTAATTCGCTGGGCCAGTTGTCGATGTGAATCGTTTC
Source organism: Pyrinomonadaceae bacterium (assembly GCA_035639235.1). Lineage (GTDB taxonomy): Bacteria > Acidobacteriota > Blastocatellia > Pyrinomonadales > Pyrinomonadaceae > UBA11740. Next base: position 527 of record DASQYL010000044.1, read on the forward strand.
CTGATGGAGGACCAGCCGGTTCGGTTCGATGAAAAATCCCCACAGGAGCGCGGTCAGGATCAGGAGCAGAAAAAGCGTGAGTGCGATGCGAAATCGTTTTCGCCAACGGCGGCGCGGATCTACTTCCTCACCTATCGGTATCGGGCTGAGGACGAGGCGTAGGAATAGAATCAGACCGACTATAAGGCCAACGATGATAATGAAAAATAAGCTGATCATATTTTGGAGGCAGGCATCTTTGCCGGTACATGCGTGGCGCAGGATGCGTGCGAACGCCGGCAGGTATGTCGGCGCTCCTATGGAAAGTATTCACGCCAGCGACGATCGACAAGTTGCCTGATGTCGTCGCGCGCAACTAGTTCGTCAGGCAAAGTCGGTTTCTTGCGCGCATCGATCACGATTGGCGGTTTGTAGGCGAGATGATGACGGACGATTTCCGTTTCAGCGGTGTAGATATCTGCCGCGGGTTCGAACCGCGTCCACGTCGACCAAAGAAAATTAGTAGGAGATTGGGCGACTGACGCGTCATCATGCAAAACCACCAGCGGCCATTCGCGTAACGCGGTCTCTTTCGCCAGCCGCGCTGCTTGATCTTTGTCTTCAGTAAAAGGCCGGCCTTGTATCACGAGACAGCCTGCGCAAAAGACTTCCGCGCGCGAAACATCTCCCGGCGGCTCGCCATGAAATTCGTTTGGCAGTTCGCGAACCGCATCTCCCAATCCCATCAGAATCGCTTTGCTGCCTTCGTTCACTTTGCCGCTGGTGTAATCGAGCGTGTCCATCGACGTGTTCGCGAAGATGAAGAAGTCGCGCTCCCAGCGAACGCGCGCGAGAAGGTGTTCGAGCACGCCGCGAAAATCATGTAGATCGATTGGCGAGTCAGTGAGCATCAGAAACTTCGTTAATGCCAACTGGCCTTCGCCGAGAATGCGAAATCCCGCGACCAACGCCTCGCGCGTGTAACGTTCGCGCACGACGGCGGCTGCGAGCGAATGAAATCCGGTTTCACCGTAACTCCAAAGATCGCGCACGCCCGGCATCACCAATGGGAAGAGCGGCGAGAGCAGCGACTGCAGATAATCGCCGATGAAGAAATCTTCCTGCTTGGGTTTGCCAACCACGGTTGCGGGATAAATCGCATCGCGGCGATGAGCGATGGCCTCGCAATGAAACACGGGATAATCGTGCTGCAGCGAATAGTAACCGTAATGATCTCCGAACGGGCCTTCCGGCCGGCGTTCGTGCGGCTTCGCCTGGCCAATCAACGCGAACTCAGCTTCCGCAACCAATCGATGATCGCCGAATGAGTTTCTGGACATCCGCAGTTTCTCGCCGCCAAGCAGCGACGCCAGCACGAGTTCCGGCACGTCCTCAGGCAAAGGGGCGATTGCAGAAATGATCAGCGCCGGTGGCCCACCAAGGAACACCGTCACCGGCAGCGGCTGACTACTTCTTTCCGCTTCGTGATAATGAAACCCGCCGCCCTTCTGAATTTGCCAATGCAAACCGGCGGTCATCTTGTCATAAACCTGCATTCGATAAATGCCGAGGTTGTGCTTCTTCGTAATCGGATGCTCTGTATAAACCAGCGGCAGCGTAATGAATGGCCCACCGTCTTCCTGCCAGGTGGTCAGCACCGGCAACTCATCGAGCCGCGCAGGTCGTTGTATTACCTCGTTTACCGGCCCACGAGAAACCTTCCGCGTGCCCAGTTTGAGGAAGTTACGAACCAGGGAGCGATGCTTCCAAAGCTCGGAGCGATTGGGCGGTAGCAGAGATTCCGCCAGGTGGACAAGTTGTTTGATGAACTGTTCAGGCTTGGTTCCAAACGCGAGATCGATTCGCTTTGCCGTGCCCAAAAGGTTCGTCACCACCGGGAACCGACTTCCCTTCACTCTTTCGAACAAAAGGGCAGGACCACCTTGTTCGATAACACGGCGATGGATCTCGGCCAGTTCCAGATACGGATCGACTTCAACTTCGATGGTAGTGAGATCGTTTTCGCGGCGCAGGAGATCGAGGAACGAGCGAAGGTTGCGGTGCATCTACTAAATGTCTTTGTGCTTCTCTGTGGTCTCTGTGTCTCTGTGGTGAAAACCGTCTTCTACCACAGACTCACAGAGAAAGCACAGAGTTCCACAGAGATTCAATTCTTGCTGACTGTCTTCTTGAGGCTGGCGTTGTTCAAATCCAGGTCAGACAATGCGATCACCTCGACGTTTGGAAATTGTTTCCGCAAGTCTGGCAGAAACTCGCTGGCTTTGCCGACGATGACGACACTGGTGCTGTCAGCGTTGAGCCGAGATGCCGCAAAGCTCTTCACGTCCGCGGGCTTAATCGCCTGAACGTTAGCGACATAGCGGTTGATTTCATCGAGCGGCACGCCATACAAGGCGAGCGATGCAAACTGATTTACGACACCACCCGTAGTTTCCATGTTGCGCGCGAAACCGCCGAGCAGGCTTGCCTTGCGTGGATTCAATTCCGACTCCGCCACGTCGTCCGTCGCCAGCTTTGAGATCTCAGCCAACGTCAACGACGCAACCTCGGCGCCCGAAGGGTTCTTGGTTTGCGCTGACGCGCTGAATACGCCGGCCCACCTTCGCGTTTCGAGCGCGCTGCCGGCGCCGTAGCTGAGACCGCGCACGACGCGAATTTCCCAATTCAAACGGCCCGAGTAGCCGTTAAGCACGGCATTGGCGACGATGCCGCGAAAATAATCCGGGCTGCTGCGGTTTATTGCCGAGCGAATCGCCAACACGACAGTTTGTCCGGCCGCCGGTTGGTCGATTACGAGAATCCGACGGTTCTTCGCATCGCTTTCCGGCGCCGCGATCTGAATCTTCGGCAATGGACTCGCTGGATTCTGCCAATCGCCGAAATATTTCTGCGCCAAAGCAAACCCGTTCGCGGCCGTTATGTCGCCACCGATCACAAGAATTGCGTTATCGGGACGATAGTAAGTCGAATGAATCTTTACGATGTCGTCGCGCTTGATGCGGGCCAGCGACTCAGGCGTTCCGCCGAGCGAGTGACCATAAGGCGAGTCGCGATAGACGACGCGCGAGGCGACCAGCCGCGCGACGGAACCGGGCGTGGCCATGATGCCGCGCCAGCCATTCAACGATTGACGCCGCACCCGATCGATCTCTTCATCTTTGAAACCGGGATTGCGCGCCACGTCGGCCATGATTTCCAGTGCTTTCGCAAAGTTAGGGGACATGACATTGGTAGCGACTGATGATGAATCCCAACCGGCCCCCGAATTCAACGTGCCGCCTAACGCCTCGATGGCTTCATCAATCTGCGTAGCGCTTTTCGTCGTCGTGCCGCGCGTCAACAATGACGCCGTCATATTGGCAACGCCCGCCAAGTCTGAAGGATCAACCTCGCCGCCGCTCTTGATGAGAAGTTGCGCCGTGACCAGCGGCATCTCTGTTCGCGGGATCACAATCACGCGCAAACCATTCGGCAAATTCTTTTCAGCCGGCTTCGGAAATACTGTTGAATGCGGCGCAGTCGGAGGCGGCGGCGTCGCTTGGGCGGTTTGCGCGTTGGCGCCAATCGCACCGAGCGCCAGGATTGAGATCGCAAAGATAATAATTGATGCTTTCTTCATCTCGATTCTCCTCGCTTCGCGGAATTGATCGATGAATTATTGCCGGTAGACTTCGGACGCTCCGATTCAGGCAGGTAATAAATGACGTAGCGATTATTGTCCGCAAAATATTTTTGCGCCACGCGCTGAATGTCTGCCGCCGTCACTGCCTCGAGACGATCCAATTCAGTGTTGACGCGATTCGGGTCTCCCAACAACACAGCGGCACGTCCGAGGGCCTGACTCTTTCCGAGACTCGTCTCGCGTTGTCGTAATTGACCGGTCACGATTTGGTTCTTCGCTTTCTCCAACTCCGCGGCAGACACCGGCACGTCCTGCAGCTTTTTGATCTCTGCGCGCAGCGCCGCTTCCACGTCTTCCGGCTTCTTGCCCTGCGCGGCAAAGGCGGTGAAATCAAACATGCCCGCGTCCTCGCGCAGGTCGGCGCCGGCACTTGCGTTGGCCGCGATTTGCTGTTGATACACCAACGACTGATAAAGTCGCGACGATCGGCCGGATGAAAGGATGGTCGCCGCCATCCTCAACGCCGGCGCGTCTTCGCTCTTGCTCGAAGGCACGAGATAAGTAAACGCGACACCCTTCAAAGGCACGTTTGGCGCATATTCCATGAAACGCTTTTCGCCGGAGCGCGCCGGTTCGGTAACGTTGACGCGCGGCAGAGACAGATTCGGTTTCGGAATCGGAGCGAAATACTTATCGACCCAGCTATCGAGTTGCTTCTGATCGAAATCGCCGACGACGATCAGGGTCGCATTGTCAGGCCGGTAGTAGGTGTTGTGAAATTTGATTACGTCGTCGATTGTGGCGGCGTCGAGGTCCTCGATGCTGCCGATGCCCGGCCGCTTGTACGGATGCGCGTTCCACGAATCTTTATCGACGGCATAAAAGAACCGCCCGTTCGGCGGCGCCAGGATGCTCTGGCGAAACTCTTCTTCGACCACCGCGCGTTCCGATTTGAAATTCGCATCGTCAACCGTCAACGATGCCAGCCTTTCCGCCTCAGCCCACAGAAGAGTCTCGAGATAATTCGACGGAATGGTTTCGTAGTAAATGGTCGCGTCGTCCTGCGTCGTCGCGTTGTTGTTACCGCCGACGTCTTCGGTCAAACGATCCATCATCTCGGCTTTCATGTTCTTGGTCGATTTGAACATGATGTGCTCGAACAGATGCGCAAAACCGCTGCGCCGATCGGGATCGTCTTTCGAGCCGACGTGATACCAAACATTGATCGTCACCGTGGGGCTCGATTTATCCAAAACGCTCAGGACACGCAGGCCGTTGGGCAGCGTCCGTTCACGATAATTCATGCGCGGCATCTTCACCTGCGCGAACGCGGCGCTCGTCGCCAACGCGAGGACAGAAAGTGCAACTATGATTTGAGTCAGTCGCTTCATTTCATTCTCCAATTAAATTGGTATCTCTAACTCAGACCTCAGCGTAGGTCCCTCACTTCTCCCTTCTCCCTCTGGGAGAAGGGCTGGGGATGAGGGCCTGAGCAGCAATCCCTACATCAAGCTTCTGTGAGAGATGAGTTCGCTCAAAGAACGAACTCATCTCTCACACCATAATGATAGCTCTCTAGTCGTTATACTCTCACCCAGCCCTCTCCCATAGGGAGTGGGAAAAGAACCGACTAGTCCAGATCCAGCGGATTCCGATAAATCTTCGTATCCTTTTCGGCCTTCTTCTTCGCTTCCTGAAATTTCTCTTCCAGCAAGCGGCTGCGGTCCTTGAACGAATCCATCTCCTGCGCAAAGAGCTGGTCGCGCGTCTGCTTCTGCTTATGACGATCCTTCGCCAGGTCTTCGAACGATCCCAGCGGCTTCGTCTTTTCTTCGTGCGAGAGCAGCGTACCGGTCTCGGCATCGATATTCAGCGTTGCCTCGCAGCAAGGACAAACCACAGTGAACCGATCTGAGTTAGCCATAATAGAAAGCAGATAATAACGCGAGAGGGACGCATAAAAAAGCGGCGCCGAAGCGCCGCTGCCGATCGATCTGAAAATTGCTTAGTGCGGAATTACTTTCTTAACCGCGTTTTTTGTTTTCTTG
>DASQYL010000045.1:0-18252 GCA_035639235.1 Pyrinomonadaceae bacterium
GTATGATCGAGCGCGCGATGATAAGGCAGGATCAAGTGCGCGCGCGAGCTGACCTTCACTCGTTCCGGCGTAATGGTAATGCCCTGGCTCATTAATCGATCTGCTTCTTCAAAAAAAGCTTTCGGATCGATCACCATGCCGTTTCCCAGCACGCACGTCTTGCCTTGATGAACAATGCCGGACGGCAGCAGGTGCAGCACAAACGAGTCTCTACCGATCTGAACGGAATGGCCGGCGTTGTGACCGCCTTGATAACGCACCACGACGTCGAACCGCTCGGCGAGCAGATCGACGATCTTGCCTTTGCCTTCATCGCCCCACTGGGCGCCGATAACTGCGATAACCATAGAATTGATTCATTGGTCCATTGAATCAATGGGTCAATGAATCAATTCTCGCCAGACACAAAACAGGCGCGGCTGCGCATATCACGAAACCGCGCCTGGATAAGACTTCGGGAACAGTTACGCTGCGGTTGTGGCGCTGACGTGTTTGTCGATCATTCTTGAAATCGCGGCCTCGGAAGTGGCGCCGACGACGCGCTCTTCCTCGTGGCCGTTTTTGAAAAGGATCAGCGTCGGAATACCCTTGATGCCGAAACGCTGCGAAACGGACGGATTGTCGTCAACGTTTAGTTTTACGACGCGTGCGTTACCCGCGTACTTTTCGGCGACGGCTTCGACGGTCGGCGCCAACATGCGACAAGGTGCACACCAGGAGGCCCAGAAATCAACCAGCACCGGCTGGTCTGACTTAAGAACGTCATTCTCGAAACTGCTATCGCTGACTTCTCTTACGTGGTCACTCATTGAAAACTCCTTGAAAATTCGTTCGGTCCGTGTCAATAACTCTCGTTAGTTGCGCGGAATCGTTTCGTATAATTTGATGTATTTCTGCGCGGCACTTGACCATGAATGATCGGTCGCCATGCCGTTCTGTTGAATCGTCTTCCACGCTTCCGGCTGATTATAAAAGTAAAGCGCTTCGCGGATTTTTTCAAGCATGGCCGCAGCATTGTACGGACCAAACTTGAATCCTGTTCCGGCGTTAGTCGTTGGATCAAAATCATGCACCGTGTCGTCGAGGCCGCCAGTGGCGCGCACGATCGGGACCGTGCCGTAGCGCATACTGTACATTTGATTGAGCCCGCAAGGTTCGTACAACGACGGCATTAGGAAAAGATCGGCGCCAGCCTCGATTTGATGCGCCAGCGGCTCGCCGGCAAATCCTTTGTAGATGCCGACGCGATGCGGCGCCGCATCGTGCATGCCCTGCAGAAAATCTTCATACTCATCCGCCCCGGCGCCCAGAGCGATGAAGAAAGCGCCGGTGTCAAGAATGTCGCCCGCAGCTTCACGAATTAGATCGTAACCTTTCTGCGCGACCAGCCGCGAGATGATCGCGATTATGGGCCGCTCAGGCTCGACAGGTAAATGGAACCGGTGCAGCAGATCGATTTTGCATTCATGTTTGCCGCTGAGATCGTGGGCCGAGAAGTTTGCAGCAATGTGCGGATCGGTTTGGGGATTCCAGACCTCGTAATCTACTCCGTTCGTAATGCCAGCGAGCCGACCGCGCCGCGCGCGTGTCAGCCATTCGAGGCCGTAGCCTTGCTCGGCTGTTTGAATTTCTTGAGCGTATCGAGGACTTACGGCCGACAACGCGTCCGCGGCAATCATACCGGCCTTGAGGGCCGACGCTGCCCCGCGAAACATGAAGTCGTCCGCGTAAGCCGCGAAGTCGAGCCACCAAAGGTTCGCGGGATCGAAAAGACCCTGGTAAGCGATGTTGTGGATCGAGAGCAGAATCCTGGTCCTTGCGAAAAATTCTTCGTGGCGGCGACGGGCGCGCAATTCGATGGCGGCAAATCCGCATGGCCAATCGTTTAAATGGACTACATCGGGCGATTCACCCAGTCGTTTGATGAGCGCAACAGCGGCGCGGCTGAAAAAGGCGAACCGCTCGAAGTCGTCCTTGTCGCCATAGATTTTTCCCCGGACAAAATATTGGGGCCCATCGACAAAGTAAGTCGGAGCATTCAAGATCTCGCTCTGCCAGACGCGAACGCGGTTCGTCGCTGCGCGCCACTGCACTTCGAGATCGTCGATGAAGACGCCGTTAACCAGCGCCGGATCGATTTGATCATAAGCCGGAAGAATTAAAAATGAATCGACGCCGGCAGCGTGCAGTGCTTTGGTGAGTGCGCCGGAAACATCGGCGAGTCCGCCGACTTTGGCGAAGGGAACTGCTTCGGGCGAGAGGATCGCAACGCGCATTTCACCCATGCAGCCTCACTTCTCGTTGGACTCAAGGTCTTGCGCAGGTGAAAACAATCTGGCTGGCTTGTATGGACTGAATATCTCTTTGTATTCGTTGAATTCCTGGAACGACTTGAAAGCGAAAACGCCTTTTGGCTCATGGCCAAACTCGGCCGCGAATTTTCTTAATTCGGCTAACCGTTGCGGATATAAAGGATCACTCTCGTCAAGTCTAAGATTCATACAGTCAAGTTAGTCGCTTTCCCTGCGTCACTTCTGCGAGAAAGCGGACAGGCGCGCGAAGAACCTCAACTTAAGACAAACAGTCTCGATCCTGAGCTAGCTCTGCATCGAAGCCAAAAACTCGGCGTTGCTCTTGGTCTTTTCCAGACGTTCGAGCACGACTTCCATCTGCTCGGTTGGCGACAATGGATTGAGCACGCGCCGCATGACCCAGATGCGGGCGAGGTCTTCCTTCGGAATCAGCAGCTCTTCCTTGCGCGTCCCGGAGCGTTGCAGGTCGATGGCCGGGAACAGACGCTTGTCGCTCAAGCGGCGGTCGAGATGGATTTCGCAGTTGCCGGTGCCTTTGAATTCTTCGAAGATGACGTCGTCCATGCGCGAACCAGTGTCGATGAGCGCGGTGGCGATGATTGTTAGCGAGCCGCCTTCTTCAATGTTGCGGGCCGCGCCAAAGAATCGCTTCGGACGTTGCAACGCATTCGAGTCGATACCGCCGGAGAGAATCTTGCCGCTCGGCGGAACGACCGCGTTGTGCGCGCGCGCGAGGCGTGTAATCGAGTCAAGCAGAATCACGACATCGCGTTTGTGCTCGACCAGCCGCTTTGCTTTCTCGATCACCATGTCGGCGACCTGGACGTGACGCGTCGGTGGTTCATCGAAGGTCGATGAAATAACTTCGCCCTGAACCGAGCGCTGCATGTCGGTGACTTCCTCGGGCCGTTCGTCGATGAGCAGAACGATCAGCGTGACTTCGGGATGATTCTGGGCGATTGAATTCGCGATGGTTTGCAGCAGCATCGTCTTGCCGGTGCGCGGCGGCGAGACGACCAATGCGCGCTGACCCTTGCCGATTGGCGTGACGAGATCGATGACGCGCGCCGAAAGATTGTCGGCCGCGACCTCCATCTTGAGCATCTCGTCGGGATAGAGCGGCGTCAGGTTGTCGAAGAAAACTTTTTCGCGCGCCTGTTCGGGCGATTCAAAGTTGATCGCCTCGACCTTGATGAGCGCGAAATAACGTTCGCCTTCTTTCGGCGGCCGGATCTGTCCGCTGATCGTATCGCCGGTGCGCAGATCGAATTTGCGGATCTGCGAAGGCGACACATAAATATCGTCCGGCCCTGGCAGATAGTTGTATTCCGGCGCGCGCAAAAATCCGAAGCCGTCGGGCAACGTCTCAAGCACGCCTTCAGAGAAGATCAACCCGCTTTTTTCTGTCTGCGCTGCGAGGACTTTGAAGATCAGTTCCTGTTTGCGCATACCGGTAGCGCCCGGCACGTCCATAGTCTTTGCGACCTGGGTTAGCGCCGAGATCGACATGTCCTTCAATTCAGACAGGTTGAAGATCTCTTCGCGGCCGTCTCTGCCCGTGGCGGGCTCAGGCGGAGCCTCAGCCGTGGCTACGCCGCCGTCGTTGTTATTGCCGCCATTGTTATTGCGTCTTTGTTTTGCCATATCAGTTCTTTCGTGCGCAGTCCTTCTGCGCTTGTCGTGTGATTTTTTCAATTGATTTCAAGCGTGCCGGTCAAAGGGAAAAGTTTCCGTGCGGTGTGCTGAATGAGAAGCTCGTGTGGGGGCTTCTCGCCGCAATGCCTTTAAGAACTCGCCCGCGGCCGCCAGTGATCGGAATCCAGATAGCGTGTTAAGGTCGCTCGAATTGGATGCCGGTTATTGGGGATGCGTGGCTCAGGTCAGAATCGGGTTTCAGCCAAGGCCGGTTGACTACTGTCGAAATTAACGAGTTCGGAAAATCAATTCTAAACGAAACTTGAAAAATCGCAAGCGGACAAATCGCCGCTACGCATTGTTTGCTTCTAACCCTTCAGCGATTTTTCGATTGCATTCCAAAGTTGTTCGCGCCCCTGTCGTTTGGTTGCCGAGTACGCAATCAAATCTGCGTTCTGGAAGATGCGTGCCGCGCGGTTCACGCTCGTCATTAATTCGTTCTTAGAAAGCTTATCTGATTTAGTGACGACGATTAAGTATGGCTTGTGATGATGTACCAGCCACTCGTGAAGCTGTAAATCCAGCTTCGAAGGTTCGTGACGCGAATCAACGATGTGAATTGATAACACAAGCTGCTCGCGTTGCGCAAGGTAGTTCTGGGCTGCTGCACTCCATTCGGTCTTGATGGCTTTTGGTGCGCGCGCATAGCCATAACCAGGTAAATCGACGAAGCGGAATTGCCGATTGATTAGAAAAAAATTGAGCGCCTGTGTGCGGCCAGGCGTCGAAGACGTGCGCGCCAGCCCGCGCACGCCGAGCAGGGAATTGATTAAGCTTGACTTGCCAACATTCGAACGGCCCAGAAAAGCGATTTCAGGCGTGCCGTCCTGCGGCCAGTCGCTCTCTTTCAGCGCACTCTTAAGGAATTCGGCGCTCGTGATTTTCATTTGCCAACGAGCGCCTCCATCCGTTCGTCGTGAATCGAGTTAGTAATTTGGTTTCCCTCTCCCAGAGGGAGAGGGCCAGGGTGAGGGTTTAGCCGAAGAGAAAAAGAAGAATATTTTTCGCCGCTAGACCTCACCCCAACCCTCTCCCAGAGGGAGAGGGAGTTCCGGCTACTGACTGCCGCCGGCGGCCGCGGCTTGTTGCGCCTGCATTGCCTGAATTTGCTTGAAGCGCTCGCGCATGCTGGCCATGCGGGCTTCGATGTTCGGCATGCGCGTGACCACCGTTTCCAGGCTCTTTGCGAAATCCGGATTGTCGAACATGGCGCGCAGGTCCTTTAGCACCGGTTGAATCTTCATATAGACGATCATGTGCTCGCCGTTTGTGGTATTGAACAGTTCTTCGTCGATTGCCCCGCTGAGCACCATGGCACAGGCCATGTCCCAGTAAGACAGGACCATGCGCAGGTAGCCGCTCTGCGGACCCATCATCGTGGTCATGACGTCTTGCACGCTGGTGGGATTGAAAGTGAACCACCAGTTGCGTGCTTCGCGCATGACTGCCTCGCGGCGGAGATCGTAAAGCTTCAGAATCAGATCTGCATCTTCATGTTTACCCATTAATTTTTGCTCCCTTGTTGAAGTCAGTACCGCGTGCGGTAGCAAGCGGTTGTTGTTTGATTATTTAATTCACTACTCGGAAACGGATCGCCCTCACTCTCGCGCTGCATTAGACGATTCGGATCGAATTGTAGGATTAACCGCCCGCTACCGCAGGCGGTTCTGACATCATTGCTCGACGGGTGCTTGCAAGCCTGGAGGCGGTTCGGTCGTCCAAATCGGCGGCGTTTTCGGTTCATCGCCGATGGGCGTGTCTGCCGTCTGCTCGACCAGCGCCAGTGCGATCACCTCATCGATCGTTTCGACAAGATTAATGTCCATGACGCTGCGGACTTCCTCAGGCACCTCAACTAAATCTTTTTCGTTGTCCTTTGGCAGGATGATTGTATCGATACCGAATCGATGCGCCGCCAGGAGTTTTTCCTTGACGCCACCAATCGGCAGCACGCGCCCGCGCAAAGTAATCTCGCCGGTCATCGCCACGTTGTTGCGAATCGGCACGCGCATCAACGCAGAAGCCATCGCGACGGCCATGGTAATACCGGCCGAGGGTCCATCTTTCGGAATCGCGCCTTCGGGAATATGAATATGCAAATCGCGTTTGCGGATAAAGTCGAGGCTCATGCCCAGACGTTCTGAGCGTGACTTGATGCAAGTGAGCGCAGCCTGCGCCGATTCCTGCATCACATCGCCAAGTTTGCCGGTGAGCGTGACCGCGCCCCGTCCTTTTACCAGGGTGGCTTCGATTTGCAAAACCTCGCCGCCGACTTCAGTCCAGGCAAGTCCGGTGGCCAAACCAACTTCGCTTTCGGCGGCAATGCCTTGCTGGCGGAATTTGATCGGCCCAAGCATCTGCTGCACGCGTTCGGCAGTGATTTCGTCCTTAAAACCTTCTTCAACATTCTCGCCGACAAACTTACGCGCAATCTTACGGCAGCACGATCCAATTTCGCGCTCGAGATTGCGGACGCCTGACTCGCGTGTGTAATGACGAATGATTTCGAGGATGCCTTCATCTTTGAAATCGAATTGTTCTGCGCGCAAGCCGTTGGCCTCGGCCTGTTTCGGCACGAGATGCCGCTTGGCAATCTCGAGCTTTTCACGTTCGGTGTATCCGGAGAGCCGCAAGACCTCGAGTCGATCCTGCAACGGCGGCGGAATGGAGTGCATCACGTTCGCCGTGGCAATAAAGAAAACTTTGGACAGATCGTATTCAACATCGAGGTAATGATCCTGGAACATGTGATTCTGTTCGGGATCGAGAACCTCGAGCAGCGCCGCGCTCGGATCGCCGCGAAAATCAGTTCCCAGTTTGTCGACTTCGTCGAGCAACAAAACCGGATTTACAGTGCCGGCTTTCTTCATCATCTGGATGATCTGGCCGGGTAGCGCGCCGATGTATGTGCGCCGATGTCCGCGTATCTCGGCCTCATCACGCACACCGCCCAAACTAAGCCGCACGAACTTGCGACCGGTCGCGCGGGCTATCGATTTTCCGAGGCTGGTCTTGCCGACTCCCGGCGGCCCGACGAAACACAGAATCGAGCCTTTCGGATTTTTTACGAGTTGGCGAACGGCGAGGTATTCAAGAATGCGATCCTTGATCTTCTCGAGGCCGAAGTGATCTTCGTTGAGCACCTCTTCGGCTTTCGCGAGATCCTTAATCTCTTTCGATTTCTGTTTCCACGGCACGCTGACGAGCCAATCGATGTAAGTTCGCGATACGGTGCCTTCCGCCGACATCGGCGGCATGGCCTCCAGCCGGTGCAATTCCTGAAGCGCTTTCTCTTTCGCCTCTTCAGTCATGCCGGCTTCTTCGATCTTCTTTTTCAGCTCGTCGAGTTCGGCGCGTTCGTCCTTGCGGCCCAGCTCTTTGTGAATCGCCTTGATCTGTTCGTTGAGGTAGTACTCCTTCTGCGCCTTCTCCATCTGGCGCTTGACGCGCGTCTGAATCGTGCGATCGAGCTGACGCTTTTCAAGTTCGATCTCCAAAATCTCAACCAAACGAGCCAGCCGCGCATGCGCGGAAAACAATTCCAATAATCCCTGCTTGTCTTCGACTGAAATTCGCAATTGCGAAGCCAGCGCATCCGCCATGTGCGAAGGATCCGCGTTTCGCATAGCCGTTTGCAGCGCGTCCGGCTGCACGTCCGGCGCGAGGCGCAGATGTTGTTCGATCAATTGCGCAATCTTCTGGACGAGCGCGTCTGTGCGTGTGCCTTCTTCGCTCACCGCCGGCGCGCGACGCACAGTCGCCGTGAAAGCACCTGCGTTGTTATCGACACGAATCGTGGTGGCGCGTTCGCGCCCCTCGACCACCACTTTGATTTGCCCATTCTCCTGACGCTGCGATTGCAGGATGCGCGCAATCGTCCCGACTCGGTAAATCTGATCCGGCGTCGGTTCGTCGACCGTCGCATCGTGCTGGGTCGAAAGAAAGATCGTGCGGTCGGAGGCGAGCGCCATTTCGAGCGCGCGCACAGAACCGGGACGGCCAATTTTGAAAGCAACTTTGGTGAACGGAAAAATTACGACGTCGCGAATCGGCACCATTGGGTATCGAACGATTTCGGCAGGGGTTCGGTCTGAATATTCTTCCATGATTTCTACTGCTGCGGGTGGATGCTGAAGATGACTCCTGAAAAGTCCGCCGGGACAAAATCAAATATACAACGAATGAAGACCTTCTCGAATATTATCTGGTTATCAATTCGGTCTCGCTGTGCGGCAAATCACCACAATGCGCCTCTTTGCGTAACTATCGCGATTGTAAACCATTTAGACGGAGCGCGCTACTAGCGTTTTCCGCGGATAACGACTCAATTATCGCGCCGTATTTGACTGCGGATTTAAGCACGCCTATTTCAGATGCGGTTTCAGATTCAAGTTCTTGACGAGCCGGTGCAGGTAGTTTGGATGAAGGCCAAGCAGTTTGGCTGCTTCAGTATAACTGCCGTTAGTTCTCTTCATCGCTTCGAGGATAATCTGTCGCTTCGTATTGGTGACGTGGTTGTGATATTCGGACGAGTCTGACGACGACGCAGGCGCGCTCACCTCCAGCAAAGACTCGGGTAAATCCTCGCTGAGAATATGTTCGGTGCTGCCCATTACCACGGCGCGCTCGATAGCATTCTCAAGCTCGCGGACATTGCCCGGCCAATCGTAAAGTCCCAACGCCTGTTGCGCATCGGGCGAGACTCCGACGACGCGGCGGTTGCACTTGTCAGCGCATTTCGCGGCGAAATAATTCGCCAGCATCGGAATGTCGTCAGTGCGGTCGCGCAACGCCGGCATTTTCAATTCGACGACGTTGAGACGGAAGAAAAGATCGCGGCGAAATCGCTCGTCGGCGATCGCTTGATCCAAATCCTGATTAGTCGCGGCGATCACGCGAATGTCAACCTTGATTGTCTTGTTGCCGCCGACGCGTTCAAATTCGCGCTCTTGCAGCACGCGCAACAGTTTGGTTTGTAGCGCCGGAGACAACTCGCCGACTTCGTCCAGGAAGACAGTTCCGCCGTCGGCAAATTCCAGACGGCCCTTGCGTTGAGTGAGCGCGCCGGTGAACGCGCCCTTCTCGTGCCCGAAGAGTTCGCTCTCCAATAAAGATTCTGCCAGCGCTGCGCAGTTGATCGCGACGAACGGTTTGCCGGCTCTACGACTGTTCATGTGTATCGCGCGCGCTGCCAGCTCTTTGCCGGTGCCGCTTTCGCCGGAAATCAAGACCGTCGAATCGGTGCCCGCGACCTTTGAAATCAACTGGAAAACCTGCTGCATCGCCTCGCTCTCGCCGATCATATTATGTTGAATGTTAGCGTCGGCAATTAATCGCTGGTTCTCGTTTTCGAGCGTTTGTATATGCCCGGCGTTTTCGATTGCAACGGCTGCGATCGCCGCGATGGCGGTTACCAGTTGCAACTGATCTTCGTCAAAACGAACGTCCGGGACGTCCGTGTCGAGATAAATAACGCCCAGAGATTTTCCGTACATCGTCAGCGGCACACACAAAAGCGATCGCGAGTGGGCCGCCACCAAGCTGTCGGTGTGCAGCGCTTCCGTCTTCTCTGCATCAGTAATCAAGAGCGCTGCGTTATCGTTGAGGACGCGGCGGACGACGGTGCTGCTAACGGTAACTTTCTGATTCGGTCCATAGACTCGATCGAGCCCAAACACGGAAGTAAACTGATTGGCGACTTGCGAACTGTCCGCGAGCAACAGAATTGCCCCATGCTTGGCCGGGACAACTTCGAATATTAATTCCAAAAGCCGCTCCTGCAATTCTTGCAAGTCGCGAATTCCATTTATCGAAGTGCTGACCTTCAGCAGAGCGGCGAGATCGCGCGCCATCGATCCTAAGACTTCCGCGTAAGTCATGCGGACGGTCGCGCTACTCCGGATTTCACTGTCGTCGAAACGAATCTCGCTTGTGCGGGCAGGCTCTTCAGTTTCTTCGTAAAGAAAGAAAAATTGGGAATCGCCGATGCGAACGCGGTCACCGTGCTGAAGCTCTCTTCGTCTTACCGGCACGTCATTGACGAAAGTGCCGTTGCGGCTGCCCAGATCGGCGATGATAAAGCGATCGCCGTCGCGCTCAATGACCGCATGACGCCGCGAAACGGAAGCGTTTCCAATCTTCAGAGTGGCGCCCGCTTGCCGACCAATCAGCACGGGTCCTTCAGTCATTGAGATAACCGTGTCCTCGAGCTTACCCGTAATGGCTGCTATTCGCGGTTTCATCAAATTTGCGCGGTGACTTGTCGTCGGGAGTGCAGTTTACGCGCGTTCGAAGCGGCTCGCAAGAATTTTTGCAATCCATACCGCTGAGGCCTTGATCTATCTAGATGGATAATCCGCCTATCTGATTGGATAGATTTCCGAGAGGCTCCGCCGCCATCACAATCCCTGCGCGAGGGCGCGCTAACTTGTCGGATCAACTTTCATAATGAGCTTTAGAAGAACGGTCTGACATCCAGCCGCGCAAACAATCGTCGTGGCACGCACCTCGCTACCTACCCCGACAACAAGTTCAGGGTCGATTGACTCGACCAGGGGATCGCAAGGAAGAGAAGGAGGGGAAAATGAAAAGGCAGATAGCGAAGGGACTCGCGATGTTGATGGTGACGTTGGCGTTGGCAGCGGCGTCGGCCGCGGTGGCAAACGGTCAATCGAAGGGTCGTATGGTTGCGCAGGTACCGTTCGATTTCGTCGTGAATGAAAAGACACTCAGCGCAGGCGAATATCGTGTGGGCGCTATCGATCAATCTGGCGGCACGATTGCGATTTTAAACGCTAACGGTGCGACGCTGCGAACGGCCCATTCGAAAGAACGCGGCAACCGAGACACGACTGCGAAGCTCGTTTTTCATCGTTACGGCAACACGTACTTTCTAAGGGAAGTGTGGATGGCAGGCGAACAGAGCGGCCGCGAACTTTCGATGAGCCGGCAGGAACGCGCCATCGAGCGCGAACTCGGAAAGATTGCTGCCGCGCATGGCGAGAAACGGTCGCTTTACGAAATCGTCGAAGTAGTTGCCGGTGCCCGATGATGATCTCTCACAGATGAGCGAGTCGATTCCGCGTCTCGTTCTCACAATGAAAACGGCCATCCCGAAAGATTGGGATGGCCGTCGTTGTGTCGAACTTGGTTGATTCAATTAAGCCGCCGCATCGTCAACTCCGGCGAGGCCTTCACCCGGCATGGCCCGCCGTCGCTCAACCATCTCACTAGTGATAACAAATTCTTTCACGCGCTTCTGTGATGGCAACGTGTACATTGCCTCGAGCAGCAGCTCTTCCAGGATCATCATCAAGCCGCGCGCGCCAACTTTACGTTCCAACGCCTGGCCCGCGACAGCTTTGAGCGAATCGTCGGTGAATCGCAGCTTGACGCTGTCGAAATCGAATTTCTTTTGATACTGCTTGACGAGCGCGTTCTTGGGCTCGGTCAGAATCTTGACCAGAGCCGACTCGTCAAGTTCGTGCAGCACGCCGACGACCGGCAGGCGGCCAACAAATTCCGGAATCAAGCCGTAGCGAATTAAATCTTCGGGCTGCACATGGGCCAGGGCATCGGCCTGACGTTGCGCGCCTGATTTTACTTCGGCATGGAAGCCAAGCGATTTGTTGCGCAGGCGACGCTCGACAACTTTCTCGAGCCCGACAAACGCGCCGCCGCAAATGAAAAGAATGTTCGTGGTATCGACGGGGAAAAATTCCTGATGCGGATGCTTTCGTCCGCCCTGCGGCGGCACATTCGCGACGGTGCCTTCCAAAATTTTCAGCAGCGCCTGCTGCACGCCTTCGCCCGAAACGTCCCGGGTGATCGAAGGGTTCTCGTCTTTGCGGCAAATCTTGTCGATCTCGTCGATGTAGATGATGCCTTGCTGCGCGCGCTCGACGTCGCCGTTTGCCGCTTGCAAGAGTTTGAGAATGATGTTCTCGACGTCTTCGCCCACGTAACCGGCTTCAGTCAACGTCGTTGCGTCGACGATCGTGAAGGGCACGCTCAACATGCGGGCGAGCGTTTGCGCCAGCAGCGTCTTGCCGGTGCCGGTCGGCCCAATCAGGACGATATTCGATTTTTGAATCTCAACGTCAGCACGGCGCCGGGCGAGTTCGATCCTCTTGTAGTGTTGATAGACGGCAACTGCGAGCCGCTTTTTGGTTTCTTCCTGACCGATTACATATTCGTCGAGGAAGGTCTTAATCTCATTTGGCTTGGGTAGCGGAGGCCGCGACGCTACCGACTCGGCTTGCTGATCGTCGGTGATGATCTCATTGCAGATGTCTATGCATTCATTGCAGATGTAAACCGTCGGCCCGGCAATGAGCTTCTTCACTTCATTCTGCGACTTGCCGCAGAACGAACATCGCAGTGTGTCGTCGGTTCTTCGTACCATCTGGGGAAACTCCGTTTGAGGACTGTAGAGTTGGTAATCGGCCGCTACTCGCGGTGCGCGATGACCTCGTCTATTAAACCATACTCCTTGGCTTGCGTGGCGGACAAGTATCGGTCGCGCTCGACGTCGCGTTCAATCTTATCGAGGTCCTGGCCGGTGTGCTTCGCCAGAATTTCGGAGGTCAGTTGGCGAATGCGAATGAGTTCCTCCGCGTGAATGCGAACATCAGTCGCCTGTCCCTGCATGCCACCCGAGGGTTGATGAATGAGAATACTGGAATTCGGCAGCGCGAACCGCTTGCCCTTCGCTCCTGCAGTCAAAAGCAGTGCGCCCATCGATGCGCACATGCCGACGCAAATGGTCGTGACGTCGGGACGAATAAATTGCATCGTATCGTAAATCGCGAGTCCGGCCGTGACCGAACCACCAGGTGAGTTAATATAAAGATTGATGTCCTTTTCAGGATCTTCGGCCTCGAGGAAAAGCAGTTGCGCCACGATCAGGTTCGCGATCTGATCGTCGATTGGCGTGCCGAGAAAAATAATGTTGTCTTTGAGCAGTCGTGAGTAAATGTCAAACGCGCGCTCGCCACGCGACGTTTGTTCCACGACCATCGGGATTAAGGCCATAAAAATCAGGGGCCGGAGGACGGGAGTCAGGAGTCAGAAAGAACTTTGATTCATTCCGGCTCCTGGCTCCTGTCTCCCGGCTCCTCCTTTTCTTCCTTCCAATCTTCGTCGGTTACTTTCGCGTGCGCGACTAAAAAGTCCAGCGCTTTGCGATTGCGCAACCTCGAAGCGATGCTAGTTTCGCCACCTTGCTTTGTCAAGACAGCACGCACTTGTTCCGATGTCTGTCGCGATGCGTCGGCGATAGCATTGATCTCGTCATCGATGTCCTGTTTGCTGACTTCCAGTTTTTCCTCGTCAGCAATGCGCTCGAGCAAGAGCGAGCTCCGCAGATCGAAACTCGCTTGCTCTTTCAGACTGTCGCGCGCCTTGTCCCAATTCAATTCCGGATTGCGCGGATCGATGCCGTGGCCAATCATGTCGCGCACCACCGATTCAAATCGATGTTCAGTCTGATGCGCGATCAGGCGTTCCGGCAATTCGAATTCATGAGCCTCGACCAGCTTGCGTAACAGTTGCGATCGCATGCGGCCCTCCGCATCGTTTTTCACCTGCGCTTCGAGATCGCTGCGCACCTTTTTGCGCAGATCGTCTAGTGACTCTACTTCGTCACCGAGACTCTGCGCCCATTCATCGTCCATTTCCGGAAGCTCTTTGAGGCGGACAGCGCTGACTTTTACCGTGTACTCGATAGACTTTCCAGCCAGGCCCTTGGCGCTGAAATCCTTAGGATAATTGACCAAAAACGTCTTTTCGTCCTCCGGCTTTGTCCCGTTGAGATTGTCCGTGATCTCCTGAACCACGCCTTCCCCGCCGAGCACGACATCGACATCTTCGACGTTGATCGGCTCGGCCTCCGGTTCGTTGACAAGCGTGCCGTGGAAATTCGCCGTGACGGTGTCGCCAACCTGCGCGCCACGATCTTCAACCGGCTGCAGCGCCGCCGAGCTTTCGCGCAACTGCTCGATTACGCGGTTCACATCTTCGTCCGTGATCGGCTTCGTGCTGCGCGCGACCTGAATGTTCTTGTATTCGCCGAGCACGATTTCAGGAAGCACGTCGACGTTTACATTGAACGAGATTGGCTTCTGGCCTAGTTGGTCCAACCCTTCGTTGTTGTCAAGATTCAGCTCCGGTTCGCCAAGCGTTTCCAGTTTGTGTTCAGTGATCGCTGACTGGACCGCATTGGGCAGCAGTTCACGCAACACCTCAGTGCGAATTTGATCTTTGAAGCGCGTGCGCACGACGGCGCGCGGAGCATGACCCGGACGAAAGCCGGGAACAGTCGCGGCCTTCGCATAGTTGTCGCTAACGCGATCGTAAACCGCGCGCACGGCATCGGCGTCGATCACCACGTCGATCTGTTTGCGTGTCGGAGAGATCTCTTTGAGTTCGGTCTTCATAAAATTAGTAATCAGTGAGCGGTGAGCACTAAGCAGTTACTCGCGATAGAGTCTGCGATGCTAATTATCGTTGCTCAGGCAGTGGAGCATCTGCTCACTGCTCACTGCCAACTGCGAACTGGCATGGTGCGAAAGGGGGGACTCGAACCCCCACACCTTTCGGTACCAGATCCTAAGTCTGGCGCGTCTGCCAATTCCGCCACTTTCGCACGCAGGCGAGAATAGCACAGCGGAGCGGCCTGCTCTGAACAGCGACGTTAGAGCACCGATTCAGTCCGGCATTTCTCTGTGGCGCGGAAAAGCCCAACTGAAGTTGGTACTCTGACGCGCTCTATCAAGTGTGGTTGCGCAGACTCACGCGTTTCACCACCAAATAGACCGGCGCACTGAGCGCCAGCAGTCCCAACGCCCACAAGCTGTTTTTCTTATCGCCCGCAACCGCGCCGGCGAGAAAAGCAATCGATCCGAAGATTACAATCAGCGTGGTCCACGGGTAACCCCAAACGCGGTAAGGGCGAGGAAGATGTGGTTCGCGTTTGCGCAAGACTATGACCGAGATGAAAGCCATCGTGTAGTACGACACGAAAAAGAAAGCGACGATCGCCAACACTTGATTGAATGTGCCGCTGATGATGAAGAGGACTGCCACAACTGTGCTGATGAACAGAGTTACTGTTGGTGTGCCGCCTTTATTAACGCGAGTGCCATGGTGAGTAAACAAGCTGTCGCAGCTCATTGCGTAGAGAATTCGCGGCGCACTCAACGTGTACGCGTTAATCGTGCTGAGCATCGAGACAATTGCGATCACACGGATGACGGTATCGCCATAGCTGCCGAAAATAATCGTGGCTGCCTTGCCGACGGCGAGCGGCTCGCCGGCGATGTCTGACAGCGGCATCACATGAATCAACGCGAGATTCACCAGCACGTAAATCAGAATGATCGACAGAACACCACCCAACATCGATCTGGTGACGTCGCGTTTGGGATCGCGAATTTCCTCGCCAAAATATATGACACCGTACCAGCCGTCATAGGTGTAAAGAACGCCCTGCAGGGCCAGAATGATCGCCGCGAAGAATGCGAAGCCGTGCGCGCTCACCGGTGGCGCTGCGGTTGGCGCGGCAGGCGCAGCCGGGTGAATGAGCGCGACGATTGCAAACGCAGCAAAAGCGAGGACCTTTATCAAGCTCGTGACGTTCTGCGTGCGGCTGCCCCAAAGGACGCCGCGCCATTGAAGCAACGCGAAGCATACTGTCACGACTAAAGCAACCGTTTTTTGGTTTGTAGCCAGTGTCGGAAAAAGAACACCTGAGTATTCCGCGACCACCATTGAAATGAGCGCGATGGTTGCGCAGGTCGACATCCAATCGCTCCAGCCGACAATGAATCCGGCGTAGCTGCCCAGCGCCCGATGCGCGAATACATAGAAGCCGCCCGAGCGTGGAATCATCGCGCCGAGTTCGGCGACTGAGATCGCTCCCAGCAACGCGTACACACCGCCGGCGATCCAAATGCCGATGAACAGCGTCGGGGTCGGCAGTTGCTTTGCGATTTCGCCGGGCGTGCGCAGGATGCCCATGCCGATCGTGCCACCGATCGTTACGGCCAGGCCGAAACCTACGCCGAGGACGCGCAAGAGTGAGCCGTGCGATTTTTGAGTGAAAGAATCCGAAACGCCCATTTCATTTCGCTCTGTCAGGAGCGAAATGTTTATAGCACGGCGAGCACAAATTCCATCGCGCTTCGGTAGGAACGCAATAATCGATAAATCGAGTCGACTGCTATAAACATGTCGTGCCTATCGGCACGAAGAAGGACTATAGTGTGCGAGTGACTTTAGACAATGACCGTGGCTTATCGGGATCCAATCCTTTTGCTTCAGCCAATAAGGCCGCGAACAATTGCGCCGGAATGATGTAAGGAATCGGCGCGAGAAACTCATCAATCTCGCGTGGCAGGATGATCGAGCGCGAACACGTCGCAGCGGCGTCGAGGTCGGCGGTGATCGCCAACGTGTCGGCCTTCAACTCGCTTAGACGCGAGATCAGATCTTTCGTTCCGGGCAACATCTCGCCGGGCGGCGCGAACAATATCACCGGAAAGTGCCGGTCGATCATGGCGACTGGTCCATGCAGAAAATCGGCTGAAGAAAAACGTTCGGCGACTACGTAGCATGTCTCCATCAATTTCAGAGCGAATTCATACGCGTTGGCATAGGCCAGGCCGCGGCCGACGACTACGCAGTTCTCCATGAAAACGTAACGTTGGACCAGTTCGAGAATGGCCGATTTTTGTTCCAGCGCTTGCGCGGCAAACTGCGGAATCGCCTGATAATCGATCGGCGTGCCGCCGCGGGCCAGCGCGGTCGCCAACATATAGAAGAGCATCATCTGGCCCGTGAAAGTCTTCGTGGCCGCGACTGATTGCTCACTGCCGCCGTGCATCAGCAGCGTCTCGTCCACCAGCTTAGCCATCGATGACGACGGTTCGTTGGTGATACCAATCGTAAAAGCCGCGCAGCCGCGCGCGCTTTCGAGCACGCGATTGATGTCTTCGCCTTCGCCTGATTGCGAGACGCCCACTACTAAGGCGCGTTTCAGATTCAGCTTCGCGCGGTAGATTGTGTGGACCGATGGCGCAGACAGCGAAACCGGAATCCCGGTGATAATTTCAAGCAAGTATCGCCCGAACAACGCGGCATTGTCGGAACTGCCGCGCGCAACCAGCACGATCAGACCAATGTCCCTCGCGGTGAGCGAGTGGGCCAGACGACCGATCTTGACGCGCTCCTCAGCAATGGTTCGTTCCAGCGCCGCGGGTTGCTCAAAGATTTCTTGAAGCATTAATGACGACATCATTCTAAATCGTGCACGTGCGAAACGACTGTAGGTCGTCCCAGCCCACTTTTGGTGATCAGCCGCGGGCAGGGACAAGCCCTGCCCCTACAGTTTGATTTTGTAATCGTGGCAATAATCAGGTAAATAGTCTCGCGTCCGATGATGCCGCTAAGTCAAATTTATAGAACCTATAAATACTTTCGAGCAATGCGCATAACTGTAACACGATCCGAAATCCATCGAGTCTTAATCATAGCCGCCTGCATCTTTTTGTGTGCGTCGGTCAAGGCCCAATCAAATAAACTTCAAGTCATTCCCGCTCCCAAACAAATGACCGCGGGGGAAGGATCGTTTCAGTTGCGCGATGCGCGCGTGGTGATCGCAGACGCAAAGTCTGCGGACGATCAGTTTGCCGCACAGGACTTTATCGACGATGTAAAAGCCACGGCGAACGCTTCAATGTCAATCGCGCGCAGCGCGCGAAAGAAGATCACGATCGGCCGCGTTGATTCATTACCGATTGCCCAAGCGCTGAGACGAATGAATGCGGCCGTGCCGGCCAGTCTCGGCGAGGAAGGCTACGTGCTGTTGGCCAACGCTGACGAAGTGATTGTCGCTGGTAACACTGCGGCTGGCACTTTTTACGGATTGGAGACGCTGAAGCAGTTGGTTCGCGGCGACGGCGCGAACGCATTCATTCCCACGGTCAAGATCGTCGATTGGCCCACCATGCGTTGGCGCGGCGTCTCAGACGACATCAGTCGTGGTCCGGTGCCGACCCTCGATTACATCAAGCGACAAATTCGCACCGAAGCCTGCTTCAAAATGAATATGCACTCCTTTTATATGGAGCACACGTTCAGCAGTCAGTCGCATCCGTTGATTGGACCTGAAGGCGGATCGCTGACGCCCGCGGAAATTAAAGAGTTGGTCGCGTACGCGCGCAGCTATCACGTTGAGCTGGTGCCG
>DASQYL010000046.1:0-6138 GCA_035639235.1 Pyrinomonadaceae bacterium
CGGCTCGTGCAGGATTTAATCTATCAGGGTGGCGTCGATCAATCGCATGTGCGTTGGGCAAAGTTCGACGGCGTTGGGCGCGAGGTGCGCAATGGTTTGAACTTTACGGAGCGCGGTTTTGGCGTACGGGCGGCGCTGGGCTGTTCCGACCGCGGACACACGGCGGTGTCACAGTTGCAACCGGGCCAGGTTGATTGGGAAACGATTTTTGGGAAGCAGGGTGTGCGGTGGTTTCACACCGGCGGAATCTTCTGCGCGCTTTCTGAATCGACACCGGAAGTTGCGCGCGAGGCTATGAGTGTGGCCCGGAAGCACGGCGTCATCGTTTCGTACGATCTGAATTACCGCGAATCACTCTGGAAGTCGTTCGGCGGCAAGCCGCGGGCTCAGGAAGTCAACCGCGAACTGGCAGCGCTCGTCGACGTGATGCTCGGCAATGAAGAGGACTTCACGGCGTGCCTCGCTCTTGAAGTGGAAGGCGTTAATGAAAGCCATTCGGAGCTGGAGATCGAAAACTTCAAGCGCATGATCCAACGAGCAACGAAGGAATTTCCAAACTTCAAAATAGTCGCGACGACGTTGCGTAACGCCAAGACCGCGACTATCAACGATTGGAGCGCCGTTTGCTATTACGACGGCAACTTCTATCAAGCTGTCACGCGCGAGAATCTCGAAATCTTCGATCGGGTGGGCGGCGGCGATTCGTTTGCCTCGGGACTGATCTATGGATTTCTCTCAGGCAGAGATGCTCAATACGCAGTTGATTGCGGGGCGGCGCACGGAGCCCTGGCCATGACGACGCCGGGCGACGCTTCGATGGCGACTCTCGCCGACGTTGAGCGCGTCATGAAAGGTGGCACGGCGCGCGTTGCGAGATGAACTGCAACGCGACGAACTGAATGCATGATTAAATCCGAAGTCATCCAACGAATCCGTGATATTGGTGTGATTCCGGTCGTGCGCGCTTCATCCGGTGAGGAAGCCATACAGATCGTTGAGGCGATCAAAGCAGGCGGCGTATCGATCGTCGAAATTACGATGACTGTGCCAGGGGCCGTTGAAGTTATCGAGCAACTGGTTAAGGGCTTCGGGGACGAAACGATCGTCGGCGCAGGCACCGTGCTCGACCCCGAAACCGCGAAGGCGTGCATCGCCGTTGGGGCTGAATTCATTGTTAGTCCCGCGCTGAACCTTGAAACCATCAAATTTTGTCGCGATCAAGGCATTGCTGTCATGCCGGGCGCTTTGACGCCCACCGAAGTGGTCACCGCCTGGAACGCCGGCGCTGATTTCGTCAAGGTTTTCCCATGCGGCGCAGTTGGCGGCGCCGCCTATATCAAATCACTGAAAGCGCCTCTGCCGCAGCTCGAGTTGGTCCCGACGGGCGGGGTTAGCTTGCAGACAGCGGCTAGTTTTATTGAGGCTGGCGCCGCCGCAATCGGCGTTGGCGCGGACCTCGTTGCTGTAAACGCGATTCGCGCTGGCCAACCGGAGAAGATTACCGAGGCAGCTCGCGCTTATATAGAAGCTGTAAGGAACGCCAGGTCAGCACACTAGAGATTCAGATCATGTCTTCAACAATCACCGAACCCTTAGCGGCGTTCGCCCCTCAGCATCTCAACTGGGCGACGATTCCAATCGAACACCCGGGAGCGGGAATTCAAAGGCAGATGGTCATTGGACAGAACCTGATGATCTGCCGCTTTCGCTTTCAGCCGCATCTCGAAACACCTCGGCACCGCCATTCACACGAGCAGATGTCGATAGTTATGAGCGGCCGCGTGCGCTTCTTCGTCGAAGGTCAGGAACGCATCTGCTCGGCCGGCGACATCTTACAGTTTCCGTCGAACTGCCTCCACGGCGCCACCATGATGGGCGAAGAAGTTGTACTGATAGATGTGTTCACGCCGCTGCGCCAGGACTTTCTTAATGAAAAATGATTCTCGATCAATTCAAGCTTGATGGTCGCGTTGCGCTAATCACAGGCGCGTCGGCGGGATTGGGCCAGGCGATCGCAATCGCGTTGGCCGAAGCCGGCGCGAACGTTGCTTCTCACGGAAATTCGCGGTCTCCTGAATCAACGTGCACCGGCGTTTCACAAGCCGGCCGAACCGCGCTGGCAGTCACTGGGGATCTTGCGAGAGCCGACACTCCACGGCAGTTGATTGAAACAACTCTCAACAAGTTTGGGCGGCTCGATATCCTTATTAATAATGCCGGCACGATTCGCCGGGCGGCCGCGGTTGATTATTCAGAATCCGATTGGGCCACTGTCATTGAGGTCAATCTTTCTGCGGTCTTCCGTCTCTCTCAGCTTGCTGGACGGCAGATGATTTCGCAAGGCAAAGGAAAAATTATAAACATCGCATCGCTGCTTTCGTTTCAAGGTGGAGTAACTGTGCCCGCCTATGCAGCGTCGAAGGGTGGCGTGGCTCAATTGACCAAAGCGCTGGCGAATGAGTGGGCCGGGAAGGGAATCAACGTGAATGCCATCGCACCCGGCTACATGCGCACCGACAACACGAGAGCGTTGCAGCAGGACGAGACGAGGAACCGACAGATCCTCGAACGGATCCCGGCCGGACGCTGGGGCGAACCGTCTGATCTCGCGGGAGCCGCCATCTTCCTCGCTTCTTCAGCCAGTGATTACGTAAACGGCGAAGTGTTGGTCGTCGATGGTGGTTGGATGGGAAGGTAAATGAGTGCCGGGCAGCGGCCGCGATTGTTACGCCCAATAAAGCCTCGCTGGCAAGAGCTAGTGAGGCTCGACGAGATAAAGGTCTCTGCCTGCTCGGTGCACGATTAGCGCGTTTGGATCGTTTTGAAAATCCTCCAGCCTGAACTGCTGATAATCCATAAAGCCGAGATTGACACGCCGGCACGTTTCCTCGTCGAGAGCAGATGCCATCGTGATGCGATAACGCGGAATCACGCTGCCGCTTGCATCGCGCTGGCCCGCGTACGACACATGCGCGAGATGAGCGGCGACCGCCAAATTGTTTTGTAGTTCAGTTGAAAGCGCGACCATCTCGCGCACGCGATCCAGGGGGGCGTAGCCGTACTTCTCGATCAATTTTCCATGGGTCTCAGAAATCGATCGCAGGTGAGGTGCATAAATAATTAGCTCGCCGCCTTCTTCGATGATGCCACCGAGCTTGTAACTCGCCTTGCCGCCCACCCACAGTTCATCGTAATGCTCATCCAGCAGCGCGACGACGCGCCGAAATTTTCTGCCGGTGTATTGGATATGCACCTGCTTACTGATTTCAGCGGCAGCGCGAAACGCGGTGCGAAAGTCGCCGGTAAAGAAGGCGTGCGTCCGCAAACGATTGTCGTCGTCGCGAGTCACGACTGAATTCAGCGTGATGATTTGGGCGGGCACAAAATCAGCGGCGGCTTCGATCATGTGGCGCGTTGGGGTTTCCACGCGACCGATGACGTTTTCAATGCCGGCCAGCGCGCCCAGCCAGTGCGTCGCGTGCGTCAGGTCCGGACCGGCGATCCCCGGAAACAAATACTTGGCGCCGCCGGCAAAACCAGCCACTTCATGGGGCACTGTGGCGCTGAAGATCAAAATCGCGTCGTAAATTCCGGCCGCCAGCCGTTTATTCAAATTGACCTTCACCACATCTGTAATTAGTCCGTTCGTCAATCGTGAGACTTCAGTTGCGCTCAACTCTCCGAGCGTGGTCAATTCTTCCGGCACATTCCACGCGTGATCAAAAATTTGGCCCAACGGTGTTGCTGAGTTTGGATTGCCGAAACCGATCTTCGAAAGCTTCTCCTCATCGGTCATCGGTCCATGCGTTCCCTGCGCTACCAGCGCATCGAACTGTTCGACCTGCCGGTTGGCTAGGATCTCTGCGGCAAGCGGAAACAATAAATCCGTATTGTCGTCGCGGGTTTTATCGGGAATGACAGCCAGCACGCGCGCGCCGGGTGCAATGCGGAGCAGTGTGCTCTCGAGAATTTCGCGCAGCTCTCTGGGAGAGAGATCAAGATCAGGCGAGCCAATGCCGATGAATGATGGTTCGAGTCTGCTGCTCAATCGATCAATCCTTACGCCTCACCGGCTGAGCAATCAATGTCCCGGGCGTAAATTGAAATCAGCGTTGAATGCGGGCAGAGCCGCCTTTGGCGAACGCGCGAACCTCTTCGAGCCTTGCCATCGTCGTATCGCCGGGAACCGCCCATCGCCCGAACGCGCGTGTTTACCAACTCGCCACTTAGATATTTGACCATCGCGGTCGCAATGCCGCGCTTGAGGCGAAAGCAGTCCGCGAGGTTAGCCGCGACGTTATATTCCTCGCCGCTCACATGGATCTCGCATTGATGTGCTTTGCGAAAAGGAACCAGTCGTGGGTCGAGCCGATGGACCAACGCCCCTAAAGAAACAAAGTCCAGGGTGCCTTTTGCCGGAACATTCAAATCATCTTTTTGGGGACTAGTCATGACTCTCCAAGGGAAGAGTATAGCGTAGATGAGCTGATACGTTAGCCATTTTGGCTATCCGGTAAGTTGTTGAAAATAATGGTGGCCAGGGACGGAATCGAACCGCCGACGCCTGCCTTTTCAGAGCCGCTTACCGGATCGCAGAAGTGGTTTGAAATCAACGATAAGTGGTCACAGTAGGGGGACTTACAGGAATTTCGATTTAGGATAGTTTAGGACGATTTAGTCCGTTTTGCCCTTCGATGTTCGCGTATTGTTCGCGTCTCGCGCGTCTCCTAGCTCGTACGTCCCTCGAATCAACAGGCTGAATGATTCACTTCGTGTTGGATGTTAATGGATGGAGAGAGGACTGGCCTCGGTGACTAAGCCGTTCGGTTTGAGCAAAGGCAGTTAGAACTCGTCACGTACGATGCTGACACTAACTCTCGCCGTACAATTCACTCAACTTGCGAAAGTGGTAACCCATTGCGGCCAGGCGGAGCGATTCAGCCAGCCGGTCGCGGTGCTTCACCATTGCGTGACTCATGAAGCGCCAGAATTCCTTTCGCTCACGATCAAATACCCCCAGCTTGAGCATGACGCGCGTGAAAGAACTAATGGCATTTACAAGAGTGTAGTGCTGCGGCTCGCTAGATTCCTGCGCCGTTTGCCGCATCGAATCCAGCACTCGCTGATAATATTCGCGCGGGCTGTAAATGGTGCGCATAATTCGCTGATAGCCCTGGATAAGCAGCGCCGGATCCATTCGCGTCTTGAAATTAAAGGTACAGAGAGTGTTGTTCCCGGTAGCTTCCCCGAGCAGTCGACCTTCGCGTTCGAGTCTTCGCCATAGCTGCGTGTCGGGAAGCGCGTTGAGCAGCCCAACCATCGCCAGAGGAATGGCGCTTCGTCGGATGAAATCGATCTGTCGCTCAAAAATGTCTGCAGGATCGTTATCAAAACCGACGATGAAACCCGCCATCACCTCCATCCCGTAGCTTTGAATGGTTCTTACTGATTCGAGCAGGTTGCCGCGGTTCTGCGACTTCTGCGCTTCTTTCAAACTCTCCTCAACCGGAGTTTCTATGCCCAGAAACACCCGGCGGAAGCCGGCATCTCGCATGGTATCAAGCAGCGGTTTATCGTCCGCCAAGTTCACACTTGATTCTGTGATCAGCGAAAAGGGATAGCCATTTCGTTTCTGCCAGTCAGCCAGGGTTGGCAGGAGTTGCCGGACATTCTTCTTGTTACCTATAAAGTTATCATCGACGATGAAGACGGTTCCGCGCCAACCGAGAGCCTTCAGCGCGTCAAACTCAGCCAGCATCTGTTGGTTGCTTTTGGTTCGTGGCACGCGCCCATAGATTTCGATAATGTCGCAAAACTCACATGAGAAAGGACAGCCGCGGGAGTACTGCACGGACATCGCGCTATAGCGTTTGAGATCCGCCAGGTGAAAATGAGCTGGTGGCGTCGTCGAGAGCGGTGGGCGCTCAGTTGCCTGGTACGATCGCTTCGCTTCGCCGCGCGCGAGATCATTAATGAATTGCGGCAGCGTGGTTTCGGCTTCACCGAGAAAGATGTGATCGGCATCGGGCAATTCTTCAATCGTGGTCGTAACGTACGGGCCACCGAGCACGACGCGTTTGCCTCTGGCCTTACAGCGTTTGACGACTTGCCTGAGCGAATCCTTCTGCACCAACATCG
>DASQYL010000047.1:0-9225 GCA_035639235.1 Pyrinomonadaceae bacterium
GAGTAGTAATCATCAATTCGAGGTCACGCGCTGATTCGTCAGATGCTCAGCACTCTCTTTCCGATGCGCGAAGATCAAATCGTAAGCCAGCAACAGCGCACCGAACGAGATGCTGGCGTCGGCGACATTGAACGTGGGCCAGTGATATTGCCCGGCGTGTAGCTGAATGAAGTCGATCACAAATCCTAACCGCACCCGATCGGTAAGATTGCCAACGATGCCCGCGAGCAACAACGCGCACGAGCCCAGAATTCGATCGTCGTTGCGGGCCGTGCGAAAGAAATAGAACAGGACTGCTGCGGCCGCTGCCCCAGCTAAGACGACAAAGAACCAACGGCCGAACGATCCGCCTTCCTGCAATTGGCCAAAGGCGATCCCTCGATTCTCAGCATAAACAAAGTCCAGAATGCCGTTAATGACTGTACGATCATCGAACCGCAGCCGCCGCACCGCCCATGCTTTGCTCGCCTGGTCCATCAGATAGATGCCGAGCGCGGCGACCAGATAAAGGGCGCGCCATCCAATGCGATTTTTAGAATTCAATTTAGGTCCAACCCTTTGTTTCGGCGACAAGTTTGCAGCCGCGTAGCGCCCACCCGTGACGAATATTTTCCAACACCGTTGACATTTTTCACGACGCGATCATCGCCGCGTAGCGGCGAAATGTTTCTAGAACCGCGCTACCAAAACCCAACACTCGACAGCTCTGTTAGGAGCGGAATATATGCCCCCATGAAGGGCCTCGAAAAAGAAAAGAGCTACGTTCTATCAGCATTTCGCGCCCAGCGGCGCGAAGACTCATGCGTTGGCTTCGATCTCATCCAAGACCGCGACGCACCTTTCGCAGACACTCGGATATTTCGATGATTCACCCACGCGCGCCGAGTAATTCCAGCAACGCTCGCATTTTTCGCCATGCGCGCGCGTAATCGTTACGTCGATCTGATGGGCTGCGATATCGGTGTTTGGCTCGCGCAGGTCTACTTCCGACACAATGAACAGATACCGCAGAAAATCGCGATGGGGCGCCAACCTGCCGAAAGCTTCGCTGCCGGCGGAGATTTCAACCCGCGCCTCGAGTGAACTGCCGATGACTTTCGCGACGCGCGCCGTTTCCAATTTCGCCAACACTTCATCGCGATATCCGAACAAGCGTGCCCACGTCGTCAGCAGTTCCGGCTCATCGCTCTCGCGTTGTGGCGGAAACAGGGCGATGTGAACCGAAGGCTCTGCCTGGGATGGCGGCAGATTTTCCCAGATTTCATCTCCGGTGAAGACGAGAATCGGCGCGAGCATCCGCGACAGTGCATCGGCAATTTTGTAAAGCGCCGTTTGGGCCGATCGCCGCTCATGGTTCTTTGGCGCAAATGTGTAAAGCCGATCCTTGATGATGTCAAAGTAGCGCGCTGACAAAGTCACCGTGCAGAACTGATGCAGCGCTTGATAGACAGCATGAAAGTCGTATGTTTCATAAGCCTCGCGAACCTCGACCACAACGGCGTTCAAAGCAGCTAATGCCCAACGATCTATCTCCGGCATGTCGTGCTCGTCGATCGCGTCGGTTGCTGGATCGAAACCGTCGAGATTACCCAGCGCGAATCGCGCCGTATTACGCAACTTGCGATAACCGTCGCTTACGCGCTGCAGAATTTCATCTGAGCAGCGCATGTCGTCCATGTAATTCGATGACACGCACCACAGGCGCAAGACTTCCGCGCCGAGTTTCGGAATCACTTCATCCGGCGAAACCGCGTTGCCGAGTGATTTGTGCATCGCTTTGCCTTGCGCATCGAGCGTCCAACCGTGGCAGAGCACGGTGTCGTATGGCCCGCGATCGTGTACCGCGAGCCCGACCATCAGAGACGAATTGAACCAACCGCGGAATTGATCGCCGCCTTCAATGTAAACATCGGCGGGCCAGCGGAGGTGATCGCGCGCTTCCAGCACCGCAATCGATGACGATCCACTATCGAACCATACGTCGAGGATGTCCGTCTCTTTCGTAAATTCAGTTCCGCCGCAATGACGGCACGCAAATGATTCCGGCAGGAGTTGATTTGGTGCTCGCTTGTACCACGCGTCCGCCGATTCTCTTTCAAAGATGTCCGCAACGTGACGAATGACCGCCGGATCGATCACCTCTCGATTACAACCTTGGCAATAAAACGCGGGGATCGGCACGCCCCAGACCCGCTGGCGCGAGACACACCAATCCGGCCGGCCCGTCAACATGTTGCGCATGCGGTCGCGGCCCCACGCGGGAATCCAATTGACGCGATCATCGACCTCTCGCAACGCCATTTGCCGCAACGAAGAACCATCGATTACTTCGCCTCCGACGATGTTGCGCGTGAAGTTCGATCGATCGCGATCGTCTTCGTCCTTCTCCGTCGGTTCTTCGGCCGCCGCGTCCATCGCGATGAACCATTGTGGCGTCGCGCGAAAGATCACCGGATTTTTACAACGCCAGCAGTGCGGATAGCGGTGCGCGTAGTCCTCGCTGAAAAGGAGCGCGCCGCGTTCGCGCATGAACTTGACGATTTGCGGATTGGCTTCGAAGACACTGAGACCGGCGAAGTGCTCGACCTCGTTCGTAAATCGTCCGGCGTTATCAACCGGACAATAAATCTCGAGGCCATAGTGTTTGCCGATTACGAAATCGTCGTGACCGTGACCCGGCGCGGTATGGACCAGACCTGTTCCGGCTTTGCTGGTTACTGATTTGTCACGCGCGTCGCTGACGTCGAGTTCAGTTTCGGCATCGGCTTCGCCGCCGAGGGTTACATGGTCTCCGAGCATGAAGAGCGACTGGCGATCGATCCAGGGATGCTGCGCTTCTAATCGATCGAGTTTCGATCCGCGAAAGCGCGCCAGCACCTTCGGTTCGGGAAGCCCGCACTTGCTCGTGACTGCGTCAACGAGATCGGCGGCGACGATGTAAGATTCATTGCCGCTTTCCAGCGCCACGTAATCAAAATCGGGATGCACCGCTATGCCGAGATTCGCCGGCAACGTCCACGGCGTTGTGGTCCAGATGAGCGCGAAGACTTTGCGGCCGGCGAGTGCCGGATCGATCAAAGCCGGATCGCTTTTGAGCGGAAACTTCACATACACCGACGGGCTGGTGTGTTGATGATATTCAACCTCGGCTTCGGCCAACGCCGTCTGATCGTGTATGCACCAGTAAACCGGACGCGCGCCCTTATAAACGAAGCCGCGCTCGACGAAACGTGCGAACAGGCGCGCCGTTTCGGCTTCGTAATGATCGGACATCGTTATGTACGGATCGTCCCATTCGCCCAGGATTCCCAGGCGCTGAAAATCTCTCGTCTGGCGCTTGAGAGCATTCGCCGCAAACTCGCGACACGCGCGGCGGATGCTGAGTGCCGGCATGTCCTTCTTTTTTTCGCCGAGCTTGCGCTCGACGTGCAGCTCGATCGGCAAACCGTGGCAGTCATATCCCGGAACGTAAGGCGCGTCGTAACCGAGCATCGTGCGCGACTTCACGATCAGGTCTTTGAGAATTTTGTTTAGCGCGGTGCCGAGATGAATGTCGGCGTTCGCGTATGGTGGCCCATCGTGAAGAATGAACTTCTGCTCGCCGGCGCGAGCTTTGCGAATCAAGCCGTACAAGTCCATCTCCGCCCATTTTTTCAAGCGCGCGGGTTCGGTCTGCGGCAGATTCGCTTTCTGCGCGAACTTCGTCTTCGGCAGATTAACCGTCTTTTTCAGGTCGAGTGTCGCTTCTTCAGTAGCCATCGTTCAGTTTGCAAAAAGAAATAGTAACAGTACGCGCGCGGCGCTCCAAAGTGGTGTCAGAAGCCCGCGCGTAAGCAAGGGCAACTGTCAATCGCGGCCACATCAAAGGTAACTGGCCCTCCTTCACAGTCGGGCTTCTGACACAAAAAAAACCGAACCAATCTCTCGCGAGATGTTGGTTCGGGCTTCATCAGCCTTGGATGATTGATCGTTCACCCGATGAACATCTCGTCCTCTCCGTAAGTGCGGTTAATCGGACTCGGCGCCGGCGCTACCAGGACTTCCAGGCCACGTCGCACGCCGACCAGAATTGCCGCCAATTCGCGCGCGGGTTCGATCACCTTGTCCTGAATGAATTCGGTGGTATCCATCACGCGCGCATGTGTCGTGTCGATCGCGCGGCTGACGACCTGCACTTTCTCTTTAGCCACATGTGCGGTTTCATCAGCCAGCACCATAATTCCGCGGACTTCTTCCTTGATTAGCGCAGTAGACTCCGCCAGGTTGCCGGTTGCCGTCGAAAGATGACCCGACATGACGTGGAACTGTTCGGCGATCTGCCGGCCCTGCACCGCAATGCCTTGCGCCTGTTCGCTAATCGCAGTCGCGCGATTGATCAAAGGATCGAGCTTCTCTTCCAGTCGCGTTACAGTCGCTACCGTGCGTTTTACCAGCACCGCAATTGCTACCATGGCCGCCGCAATCACCAAAAACGACACGGCGATGATCGCGGTGATGATAACTAACCAGAAAAGTGGTTCGTGCGGGTTCATTCTCAGAAAAACGGTCTTTGATCTTTGGCTTTTGTTGTTTGTTGTCTTTCGATGCGTTCGCTTAGTTGCATCTAAGAGTTAGCCAACACATCTAAGACCAAAGACCCAAGTACAAAGTCCTGCTTTCCTACATCGTCGTCTCAGGTTTATATGTCGGGGCGGCTTCAGTCCGTCCGGACATTTCAGTCTTGCGCTTCTCTTCGATATACGCTTTCTTTCCAGCTTCCACGGCGGCCGAAATAGATCCTGCCTGTTGCGAAACGGCGTCGCGCGTCTTCGCGACAACTTCGCCGGCTTTGTTGGTAGCCGTGTCGTAAAGATCGGCAGCTCGTTCGCGAGTCGCTTCGTAATACTCTTCCGCAGTTTCGCGCGCGGCATCGTAATATTCGCCGGCCTTCTGCTTTCCAGTTTCGTAGTATTCCGTGGCCTTCGCGCCCAGTTGTTGCGCAGCTTCACGCGAACGATCGATGCCTTTACGCGTCGCGTCCGCGATATCATTGCGCAGTTCTTCACCCGATTTCGGCGCAAACAGCAGAGCCAGCACCGCTCCGATACCGGCGCCCACTAGAAAATATGTTAAGCGAGTCGAAATATTGTCGCCCGAATCACGATCGTTTCCCATAGCAAGTCCTTTCTTTGGAGAGGCGTATCCCCCGCTGAGGACAGCCAACTAATTTCACAATTTCGCGGATTGATTACTGCAGGCGACTATATCAAAGGCCCAAGGCGTTGGGCAAGGAATTGCCTTCCGATAAGATTCCGAAACTACTGAAAATGTGTGACGGAACTCGGCCAGTCTCAATCGAGGGCGCGGCTTTCAAACTTACGCAGGCCCACCCAAGTGAAAAATATTGAGAAACCTACGAGCGCGCCATAAACCAGCGGCAAAGGCATGTGCGGCATCGCCGGAGTCAACGCGAGACGAAACCCCTCGTTCGCATATACGAGCGGATTTACGAGCACCGCGTACTGAAACCAAGGGATGACGCGCAGAGTGGCCCAGGGATAATACGCGCAGCCGAAAAAGATCATCGGCGACAGCAAGGCCGTAAAGATCAAACTGATCTGTTGCGGCGGGACGATCGTACCGATGACCATGCCGAACGCGGCGAAGAGCCAACTGCTTAAGACGGCGACCAGCACGAAGTGAATAACGTTCTGTGATGTGAGATCGAGATGTACACGCATCAAAAGCCACGCCAGCGGCAGCACGACTAACCCTGCAATGATCGCCTGCACGAGACCGACGATAATCTTTTCCAGCGCGACACCCTTAATACTAATCGGCGCCAGTAAGCGATCTTCGATCTCTTTGCTCCAACCGAAATCGATCACCAGCGGCAGAGAGACGGCTTGCATACTCGAAAGCGTCATGCTCAGACCGAGAATTCCCGGCAGCAGCATGTCCGTATAACCGTGCTGGATGATTCCCATGCGCGGCATCACGAAACCAAAAATGAAAGTGAACAGCAGCGGGTTCAGCACCACCCGCAGCAGAAACGAAAGCAGCTCGCGCCGCACGACGCGCAAGTCACGATGAAGCAGAGCAATGAAGGCCGTCATATTTTGGAGTGCGCCGGCTTGACGGCGCTTTGGCTCGGGTTTGGAGTTCCGCCTTCAGGCGGCTTTCGTCGATCGAAGTCGCGTAAACGCGGAACTCCGAACGAAAGCGGCGTCAAGCCGCCGCACTCCAAGTTATTCCCGTAAACTTCGTCCCGTCAGATGCAGGAAAAGATTTTCCAAGCTTGGTTCAGACACATGCGCGTCGGTGACCATTACGTGTTGTTCGCTCGCCAGCCGCATCGCATTTGCCAGGAGGCCTTCGACGCGATCGGCATAGACGCGCACTCGATCATTCTCAGTTTTGATTTCAACGACTCCCGGCAAAGTCTGCAACGCCTCGGTGAATGCAGCGTGCGCACTGTCGCGCACCTGCAACTCAATCAAATAGCCGCCGGGCACGGAACGTTTCAGTTGGGCGGGCGAATCCAGCGCCAGCACTTTGCCGTGATCGACAATCGCGACGCGCCCACAGAGTTGATCGGCCTCTTCCATGTAATGCGTCGTCATCAGAATGGTCAGCCCTTTTTGATTTAACTCTGTGAGCAAATCCCACATCGCGCGGCGCGATTGCGGATCGAGACCGGTGGTCGGTTCATCAAGAAATAAAATCGCCGGATCGTGCATCAACGCGCGGCCAATCTTCAGCCGCTGGGCCATGCCGCCCGACCAGCCCGTAATTTTTTCATTGGCACGCTCGGCCAATTCGAACCGTTCGAGCAGACGCTGCGCGCGTGCTTCGCGCTCGTGCTTTGGCGCGCCAAAGTATTCGGCGTGAAACAGCAGGATCTCCTTCGCAGTGAGCGCGCGGTCGAGATTGTTAACCTGCGGCACGACGCCGATGCGACGCTTTACCGACACCGGATCGCGTGCGACTTCGATGCCTTCGATCTGCGCAATTCCACCGGTCGGCAAAACGCGCGTGGTCAGAATTCCAATGGTCGTCGTTTTCCCAGCGCCGTTTGGCCCAAGCAATCCGAAGAATTCGCCGCGCGCGACTTCGAAAGAAATGCCGTCGAGAGCTTTGACTTCGGCACCCTTGCGGGATTTTGGTTTGAAAGTTTTCTTGAGATCGCGAACGGTGATTACGGTTTCCATTTCGACTCACATGCCGAACTGCAAATGCGTCGCAATATACCACCAAAAGGCGACGGTCAGTGCGATCGAACCAACGAACAATCCCACGAGGCCGCCGACGATCAGACTCACGAATAACCAATCGCTCGTACGGCCGCGCTTTGCCTCGGCGGCCGAAACCGTAGCGCGACTCCGCAGCAGATTTAGATTCCGCACGTTCGGCTTCCACCACACATCGAAAACGTAACCGATGAATGGGACCATGCCGCCGACGAAATAGATGCCGATGTTCAGGCCCATGCGCAGCAAAGTTATTTTCGGTACTCGATAGCGGACCGCAGAGATCAAGATATAAAGCGCTACCAGGGTAGTAGCGATGTCGCCGAATTCAGGAATCAGATCGATGATCGCATTGAATCCGAACCGCCAATCGATAAGCGGAACGCGAAACTGGTTGTCCATCAACTGCGTGAGGACTTCCAGTTCACGCTCGATCTGAATCGCAGAAGGGCGCAGGACGCGTTGCCGCGTTGGTGAAATTAATTCTAAGTCCTGATGGGCGCGCATTACTTTTGTGCTTTGAACTTTGTGCCTTGGTCTTTGATGTGCGCGCGATGCTTGAGTCAGACGACAAAGCTTAAAGTACCAGGCACAAAATACTTCCTAATGAATCTTCGTCATCTGCTGCCAAAAAAACTTTCCAAATTTTGCAAACGGCGTAAGCATCGTCTTATCTCTTTTTGATTCAGCTCGCGTTGGCAAGCCTAACTCTTCGGCCAGCTTCGGATCGGGACGGCCGATATCTTCATCGCCGCGCTTGCCCTCTAGCCAACGATCGAACGTACGAGTGACCGCTCGTCTTTGTTCTACCGGAGCGCCGGCCACGAACGCGCCGCGTAAATCGTCCATGTCGGCGATCTCCAGAAAATTCGCCGAGTAGTAGTCGCGCAGCGCCGCGAAAAATTTGTCGTCGCCGAGCAGTTGCCGCAGCGCTTCGAACATGAGCGCTCCCTTGGTGGCAACGATGGCCGCATATTGAAAAGAGTTACGATACTCATGCGACGAATGAATAGCTTCCATGTCTTCACCGCCGAATGTTCGGTAGACTTTGTAAACGCCGCGCAGTTGCTCTTCCAATGCGCCGGCAGTCTGTTCTTCGCCGTGCATCTCGCGGTAATAAAGCAGCGCTGACCAGTTCGACAGCGATTCATCGAGCACCGGCTCGCGCGCGGCATCGTTGCCGACCGCCCCGCCCCACCATTGATGCGCCACCACGCGGGCCACGGTCCATTCCAAACTCTCTTCGACTGACGCGCGCTGGTCACGAATCATATCGGGCAGATTGCGCATCGTCGGCGAGTCGAAATCAACATAAAAAGCGCTCGCGATTGCGACGACCCCTGAAAACTCGACACTGCCCAGCGTTGAGACCAGCGGGACATCGGCGATGGTGACCGTCTTCATCGGCAGCGGACCGAACTTCTCGCCATAGATGCGCAACGCGTTGGTCGCAACTGTCAGAACGCGCTGGGCAATTGGCTGATGCTCTCCGCGATAGACCGAACGGACTGTACAATCGCCGACGCGGCGATCCTCCGATTTCAGATTTCTGCCGGCGATGAATGCAAAATCGCGTAAGTTCTCAGCCACAAAGTGACTCGAATCAATTTTGTCTTTGTGCGTGCTCTCGGTCCTGACTACAGGTCCGAAGATCGCTATGCCAGGCGCCGTGTCGATCGTCACGTCGAAGCTGGCCGTCTCGGTAGTCAGCGAGTCGCCGATGCTCGGTTCAATCTTACGCAGCCAGTCATCACCGCTACGGGCCGCGAGAATTGGAAACGACGTCGAGAGCATCATCACGTCGCGGCAAACAAAATTAGTGTCACGCGCGCGCCTCAGTTCGCGCTCGCTGCGAATCGCCGCGCTGACCTGCTGCAGGACGTGCGTTACGATGCCCGTCTCTTCCGGATCGATTTCGGGCACGCTACCTTTGAACTTGATCTGAAGATCGATTGCTGAGTGTGGCTGCACCGGCTCACGCAGATTCAGGCGCAGC
>DASQYL010000048.1:0-13193 GCA_035639235.1 Pyrinomonadaceae bacterium
TGACGTCTATCCGCAACTTTACAAGGATTTCTCGCACGTCGTTCGCATCAATTACTACCCGCCACGCGGCGACAATAAAGAAGGCTGGGACAACGTCGATATCTTCGGCTGGCTTGGCTATCCAATGCAGATCAAGATCGACTTTCTCTGCCGCGATTCAATTCTCGCCGCCCCAATTGTGCTCGATTTGGCATTGTTCCTCGATCTGGCACAACGCACCGGAATGAAGGGCGTGCAGGAATGGTTGTCGTTTTATTTCAAGTCACCCATGACTGCGCCGGGTCTTTATCCGGAACATGACATCTTCATTCAGTTGATGAAACTGAAGAACACGCTTAGGCATCTGCGCGGCGAGGATCTGATTACCCATCTCGGTCTTGAATACTACGATTAGGTGCGCGTCCTCTCAGACCTTTCCCGTCATCGGAATCCCTTTACGTGTAAGTGCGCTTCCCGGCGCAGTTGCGACCTTAAACGGCCAACACGAATTGTCACCCGTTTTGTGCCGGGAAATGTCATGTATGTAGATTTGATGTGTAGACTGTGAACTCTCAACTTTCTATCTCTCCCGCATATTTTGGGTGACATTTCTTCCCGAGTCGTATATATAGCGTAGCAGTTAAATATAGTTTGGGCGCGTCACACTTCCTCGAAGGAAACTCGACACGCGCGCCGCGCATCAATTATCGGTGCGGATCGTCCTTTGCTTTAGTACCAACAGCGGAGGATCCGCGACGATGACGAATACAAAGCGTGAAGGTCATCGCCGGTAAATAAAAAGGTGATAGCGGAACTGAAAAAAATGAGTGCCCCAGAAAAGCAACTAGAAGAAGCCGTATTTCTCGATCCCGATCAAAAGAGTCCGCGTGCGCAGGATTTCGAACAGCGGCTGGCGGCCCGCATCGTCGGCCAGGAACGTGCGGTGCGACGCATGAGTGGTCTCTACCAGATATTTCTGGCGGGGATGAACCCGCCGGCGCGCCCGATCGGCACGATGCTCTTTCTTGGACCAACAGGTTCGGGCAAGACGCGCGTGATTGAGGCGGCGTCGGAGGTTTTGTTCGGCGATCCCATGGGCGTCGTTAAGATTGATTGTGCCGAGTTTCAACACTCACACGAAATTGCGAAGCTGATTGGCTCGCCTCCGGGATATCTCGGCCATCGCGAAACATCCCCGATGCTGACGCAGGAGAATCTGGATCGCACACATACCGACGATTTGAAATTAACGCTGGTGCTCTTTGACGAAATTGAGAAGGCTTCGGACGCGCTGTGGCAACTGTTGCTGGGAATTCTCGACAAAGCGACGTTGACGTTGGGCGATAATCGCCGGGTCGATTTTTCGAAGTGCATGGTCATCATGACGTCGAACCTGGGCGCCCGTGAAATGTCGGAATTGATTTCCGGCGGTATCGGATTCGCTCCCGGCAAAGGCTCGAAAAACCCCCACGACACCGAAGTCGATCAGAAGATTTATCGCACTGCCGTGGAAGCGGCGCGCCGCAAGTTTTCGCCTGAGTTCATGAATCGCATCGACAAAGTCGTGGTGTTCCGCTCGTTGAAGGAGCATCATCTGCGCGCGATTCTCGATCTCGAATTGCAGGCGGTCCAGGATCGGATCATGATCTCCGCTGGCACCAAATTCGTCTTTCATTGCTCAGACGAAGCGAAGGACATGCTGCTTCAGGAGGGAATCGATTACAAATATGGCGCACGTCACTTGAAGCGCGCGATCGAGCGTTTCCTTGTTTACCCGTTGTCGAACCTCGTGGCGACAGGTCAGATTGGGTTGGGCGATCTCGTACACGTCGGAATCGACAAAAACGCAGGCAAATTAACCTTCTCTAAGAAAACCGGCGGTGCGTTAATTCAGGATATGCCGGTGCCACCAAAAACGGCCGAAAATCTGACGAGTCGTTCTGGTAGCGTGGGATTGCCTATTCCTCAGGCTGCGAAGGAGAAAGCCGCCAAGAAAGGCCATGGCCGCGGCGAGAAAATCGAAAGCTAGATCGACAAAAATCGAATTATCAATTGGCGCCGGAGTGAAACACTTCGGCGCCTTTTTTATTTCAATGGGAGGCGACGCAAAGCTGTGCGTGCGCTTTGCGACAGATAAGGGTCGTTCGAATCGATCGCCGATTTCAATGCCGGCATCGCCGACGAATCGCCAATTTCGCCCAACGCTGTCGCTGCTGCCCGACGGACGTCGATCGGTTTTCTTTCATCGGTCAGGGTAGCTACCAAAGCCGCAACCCCGGCCCGACTGTGAAGTTGACCGAGCGCCTGGGCTGCGGCGCGCATGACGAATTCATTTTCCCCGCCCTTTGATTTCTTTTTGCCTTCGCCGCCGGAAAGAACATTCACAAGCGACACCACCGCTGCCTCGTCGTGAATTTCCCCCAAAGCTATTGCGGCTGACGCACGTACTCCTGCTTCCCTGTCACTCGTTAATAATGTAATTAACGGTTGGACCGCGGTCGTGCTGCGCGTCGCGCCAAGCGCCTGCGCGGCTTCACGGCGGACAAACTCCTGCTTATCTTGTAACAAAGGCAGTAACGCGGCAGCCCCATCTGCTGAAGGTAGCGCCGCGATCGCGTGAACCGCAGTTACGCGCACCACCGGTTCAGGGTCATTCATAGCCGAAATTGCCGCGCGCGATGCCTCGGGACGTTTCATGGCGGCCAATCTCATCAAGGCGTCGCGGCGTTCTTCGACATCGGACGATGACAACCTTCGCTGCTGTTCCAAGATGCGCTGTTGCAGCGGCGTCAGTCGATCGTTTGTTTGCGCAGAAACCGTGCGCGCAAAGCCAAAGACACCCAGCGCCATGAGTACGACCGTGACGCGCGATTTACAGGTTTTGGTGCTATGAATCATTTTCCTGTTCACCCGGTATCGATTCGCGAGGCTACGGCATGCAGACTGTCGATAATCAAAACTGCGATCGGCGGATAGAAGATCAAATCCAGGATAACCGTCACATCGGGAGAAAACGTCGAGATGCCGTTAGCCGACACATGGTGACGAAACAACAGCGTTAGATCCGAAAAGAAATCCTGCGCCTTCCAGCCAATCAATAACCCCAACGCCAGGCTAATTGCATAACCGACCACCAAAAACGCGACGCCGGTGAAACGAGTGAACGGTTGTTCAGGCTTCTCTTCCTCTTGCGTAATCGAATAATGCTTCGCGTCCTTTCGGTAAGTGTAGTGCCGAAAATGCTCGACAAGTCGTCTTACCAAATGCCAAAGGCCGGCTGCAAATAGAATCAGCAATATCGCCCGACCAATGACATCGAACGATTGCCACAGTGGCGGCTTGATCATGGCGACAAAAAACGTCGACAAAAATAGCGACACAGTGGTGAAGACGGCTCGCTGCCGCTCCATGTTTTCGCGTCGATCCGTCTCGAGGATTTGATTGACGACGCGGTCCCAGCGCGCCTGCGCGGCAATGTTGCGCGCGCGTTGCGCGTGTGGATTATCGGAGTCGAGAATCGAATGGCCGTTGCGTTGCTTGCGCAGTTGCGAATCGTGATAGGCGCGCTCCTGCGGATCGATCAGCGTGTGATAGGCCAATGAGAGCAAGGCAAACTCGCGCTCGGCCTTCTCAGAACCATGATTGACGTCCGGGTGATGCTTGCGGGCCAGCTTCCGGTAGGCAGATTTAATCTCTCCCGCGTTCGCCGTTTCTTTGATTCCAAGAACCTGATAGTAATCGGTCATGGTACGGGGGTTTCAAGCTCATGATGGATTGGGCCAGAATCCAAGCCTGAATCTCGCGTAATCTTATCACCGCCGCAGACCGCGATGGAACTTACTATTGTGCTTGAGCAGAACGCTCGATGAACTCGACCAGGGTCCGCACGGCGATGCCCGTCGGACCTTTCGAGCGGTAAGCTGTCGCCGAATCGCCCCACGCGGTGCCGGCGATATCGAGGTGTGCCCAAGGCGTTTCTTCGGCAAATTCTTTCAAGAATGCCGCCGCGGTGATCGTTCCGGCTTTCTTACCGCCGATGTTGCGGATGTCAGCGATGTCCGACTTGATTTGTTTCGTGTATTCCTCGTCAAGCGGAAGCTGCCAGAATTTTTCGCCGACCTCTTTACCAGCGGCGACGACTTGATCGATCAGTGTTTGATCGGTGCCCAGGATTGCCGTGTTTACGTCGCCAAGCGCGATCGAAACTGCGCCGGTTAAGGTTGCCATATCGATGATCTTCGTCGCGCCCAGCTTCTTCGCATAAGCAATCGCGTCCGCCAGCACGAGCCGACCTTCAGCGTCGGTATTGATAACTTCGATTGTCTTGCCCGTCATTGCTTTCAGCACGTCGCCTGGTTTGGTCGCTTTTCCCGAAGGCAGATTTTCCGAACACGGCGCCACGCCAAGAACGGGCACTGACGGTTTCAATTGCGCGATGGCCCTCATGGTTCCAATCACCGTCGCCGCGCCGGTCATATCGTACTTCATCAATTCCATGTTCTCGCCGGGCTTGAGAGAAATGCCGCCAGAATCAAACGTGATTCCCTTCCCGACCAACGCCAGCAGACCGGCCTTGCTTCGCTTAAATCGCGAGGGCTCGTATTTCAGGACGATCAGCTTCGGTGGTTCATCCGATCCGCGCGCCACGCCGAGTAGCGATCCCATGCCGAGCTTTTCCATCTGTTTTTGATCGAGCACGTCGAAGGTCAATCCGAATTCTTTCGCTACTTGTTTCGCCCGATCCGCCATAATCGTCGGGGTCATCCAGGCGCCGGGTTCGTTTGCAAGATCGCGAGTAAAGTTTGTCGATTCGCCGATGATGCGTCCCCGATCGGCGCCACGTTGGACGGCTTTCTTGTCGGCGTTTTCAATAACGATCGTCGTCGATTTAATTTCGCGCTTCTCTTTTTCTTTCGTGCGATATTTGTCCGGCTCGAATATTCCCATCACGGCGGCAGCAGCGGCTGTTTGCGCCACTTTCTCTGCATCGCCGTCCGCGCGAGGAACAATCGCGACGGTCTTCACGCTTTTGCCGCGCAAAACTCGCACGGCGGTTCCGGCCATCTGACCTATTTGCGCGGCCTTGAACGACTCACGGTCGCCGCATCCAATTAACAGAATCCGGCGCGCTTTGATCGACTTAATTGAAACATGAAAATATGCAGTGTCGCCCTGCTTCCCGTTAAATTCTTCCGAGTCGATCGCATCAGAAATCATTCCGCCAGTCGCGGCATCCAACTGCTTCAACAATCCGCTGTTCGACTTCTCGTCTTTGAATACCGCGACTGCCAATGCCTGCGCATCTATTTCGCCAATTGATCTTGAGCTGCCAATAACGTCCATCTTCGTCCTCGCTTCTATTATCTATTTCGTTGTTTCAATTGCGCCCGAGTCTCGCGATCCACGATCTTCCGCATTTCGGTCTCGCGCTTGTCGTATAGCTTCTTACCTTTGGCCACCCCCACCTCGAATTTTATTTTACGGCTCTTGATGTACACGCGCGTAATAACGAGCGTCATGCCATCGGCCG
Source organism: Pyrinomonadaceae bacterium (assembly GCA_035639235.1). Classification (GTDB taxonomy): domain Bacteria; phylum Acidobacteriota; class Blastocatellia; order Pyrinomonadales; family Pyrinomonadaceae; genus UBA11740. The sequence continues at coordinate 5,510 of DASQYL010000048.1, forward strand.
CCGCCGACTTGTCGAGCTTATCGATCTCGCGCCGGTGCAAGAGGAGTTTTCGCGTGCGCAACGGATCATGATTTGCCCGATTGCCATGCGTGTAAGGCGAGATGTGCGCATTGAAGAGCCAAGCCTCGCCGTCGCGCACCGCCACGTAAGAATCCTTCAACTGAATGCGTCCGTCGAGCACGCTCTTCACTTCAGTTCCCGTCAACGCCGCGCCCGCCTCGTACTTCGTCGAGATGTGATAATTGTGAAACGCTGCGCGGTTCGTCGCCAGCACCTTCTCTGCGGTCGCCGTTGCCATTGCGCATGTCGATTAGGAACGGTGAATATAGCAAGCCCACGCAGACGCTACAAGCAGCAGAGTCTTGTATTTGGGCCATCAAATCGTTAGACTTCGCGCAATGGATTCCGAACTAGTCGACTGGGCCCGTGCACTGCCACTGGAGCAACGCGTTCAGCTTATAGACACACTGTGGGAAAGTGTAGCGCAAGAAGGTTATGAGCCGCCGCTAACACCGCAGCAGGCTGACGAGCTGGATCGCCGACTCGCTGCCCATCGCCGCAATCCGGACGACGTGATTCCCTGGGAATCAATCATGGAAGAATTCAATCAAAAATATCGATAATGTCTTCACCAATCGTTTTTCGTCCCATCGCGAAAACGGAGATGGACGAATCGATAGCATGGTACGAAAATCAGCGCGAGAATTTAGGCGTTGAATTCGGCGTCGAATGTCATCGGACTCTCCATAACATCTCCCAGAGTCCCAACCAATTCCCGATCATTCGTGGAGCAGTACGACGAGCGCTTTTGCGTCGCTTCCCATACGGCATTCACTACACCAACGAAGATGCTCGCGTAGTCGTCCTCGCCGTTTTCCACGTCAAGCACAACCCGAGGCTCTTAGAGGATCGATAGATTGCGCTCAAACATCTCAAAGATGGCGGCGTTGTTTTCGATTGCGTCGCTTCCGCGACTACTCGGCGCCTTCTTTCTTCCCAACGCTTTCGGCGACGCGTACGTTTACATTCAGGAGATTGGCACTCTCAGCACGAAAATTTCAAACGGACATTTTCGCCTGATAGATCTATTTGGATTCTGGCTGCCGCTCTATCAAATCATTTCTGCGCTGCTGAATCTTTTCATCAAGAACGGATTCTATTCAGGAAAGATTGTCGCCGCGTTGTTTGGCGCTGCAACGTGCGTTCTTGTTTACTTCATCACCAGGCGATTGACGAACAACGTCGCCGCCGCGTCTTGTGTGTTTATCCTGATCGTCTTCAATCCGTTGCACATCTTCTATTCCGCCTCAGCGATGACCGACGTGCCGCACGCGTTCTTTGTCTCAACGGCCTTGTATTTCGTGTTGACCGGCAACTGGATCGTCGCAGCGATCTTTGGAGCATTCGCTGGTTTCACCAGAGTCGAAAGCTGGATGCTGATTGCCCTGTTTCCCTTCCTTCAACTCACACGAGAACGCCGCGTGTCCGTCTTCGCGATCGTAGTCCTGGTCGTTCCGCCGATGTTTTGGTTCTATATTTCCTGGAGAGCCACCGGCAATTGGCTGGCTTGTTTCGCGCAGCGACAGCAATATCATGACTGGCTCTTGCAGATGAATCCGGCAATCGCGCATTTCTCGCCTGTAAACGTTTTGAGGGACGGTGCGACGCTACTCATCTCGTCGGATATTGCGGTTCTAATCGCCGCGATCATGGCCGGATTGCTTGTGATAAAACGCATGCCGCAGTTGCTCAAATCGCGAGCGAATAGCGATGGCACATTTGATATCGTCGCGCCGGTGCTCTTCTTTTTTGCTTTCTTTGCTTTGCTATTCGTCGCCTATCTCACACATCAACAACCGATTATCTTTCCCCGTTATGGACTGATTCTCTTCACGTTGGGTTTACCCATTCTCGCTTGGACGTTTCTGTTGATTCGAAAGCGTCGTCCGCAAATCGCGCGCCCTGTTATCGTCGTCATCATTACGATTTGCCTCCTCGATTTTGGCATTCAATTCGCCGGCGCTGTCGGCACAGTCAATCAATATCGAGCGCAACGCGCCGTCGCCGATTATCTGCGCGATCATTTCGATCCGAATTCCGGCGCACGAATTTTCTGTGATGAAGGGACGGTGCGAGCGTTGTCAGGAATTCCTCAGGATCGATTTTTGACATCGGTCGTTGCGCCAACGGATCGAGAAGCGTTCCTAAAGTTCCTTGATGAAAAGAATGTCGAATACTTAGTTGTAGTCGAGGCTGAACGATCGAGACCATTCGGAATCTTTCGATCAGCCGTAGAATATGATGAACGAATTGGGAACCATGAATCGGTAATGGCTTCGCGCACAGATTTTATTTATACCGCGATTCACGTATATCGAAAAATCGAACGGTAACGTTTGCGATTAAATCAACCGTCTTCTCAACATATCCAACGCCGCCTGCGAAGCACGCCAGCGCACCAGTTCGCGGTCACCCGGAATCATCAGCTTCTTATGTTCGGTGTGCGCGTCATCGGCGAGCGCGATGTAGACGAGTCCGACTGGTTTTTCTTCGGTGCCGCCGTCCGGGCCGGCGATGCCTGTTACTGCCAAGCCAAAGTCTGTCTTTGCGCGATGACGTACGCCGCGGGCCATGTCACGCGCGACCTGTTGGCTGACGGCGCCGAATTCCTTGATCAGATTCCTGTCGACGCCAAGCAAGCGAATCTTCGATTCATTCGAGTAAGTCACGCAGCTCTCGATGAAATACTTCGACGAGCCGGGCACGCTCGTTAGGCGCTGCGCGATCAATCCGCCGGTGCAACTTTCGGCGACAGCAACGGTGAAATCAGTCATCGCGAGGCGCCGGCCGACGACCTCTTCCATCGTTTCGCCGCGAAATGAGAACGCCGCGTTGCCAAGTTCCTTTTCAATCTTCAAAGACAGATCGTCGAGCAGCGCTTCGGCGTCGGCTTCGGTGCGGCCGTGCGCCCGCAGGTGAATCTCGATCTCGCTGCTGTTGAAGAGCAGCGTCGTCTGCGGGTTTTCATACTTGGTATAAATAGGCGAAATCTTTTCATCGACTGCCGATTCACCCATGCCGGCTACGCGCAGCACACGCGTGGCGAATCGAGTATCGTCGGAGAGATGATCGATGCGCGGCCGCACATGATTTTCAAACATTGGCTTCATCTCGCGCGGCGGACCGGGCATTAAAGCGATCGCACAACCTTGATCGTCGATGAATAGTCCCGGTGCGGTGCCGTTCGGATTTGGCAGAACTTCCGCGCCGTCAATCACCATCGCCTGGCGTGAATTTCTTTCCGGCATATTCGCGATGCCGAAGCCTCGAAAGCGCGCGCGAATTTCTTCGAGCACGCTTTCATCGAGCGACAAACGTCTGCTCAGCGCACGCGCCACGACTTTGCGCGTGATGTCGTCTTCGGTTGGCCCGAGCCCGCCGGTGGTGATCACAACGCGTGAACGCTGGACCGCATCTTTAACAACTTCTTCCAAACGCGCGTCGTCATCGCCGACGATCGTTTTCAATCGTACGTCTATGCCGATGCGATTAAGTTGGTCCGTGAGCCAGAGGCTGTTGGTGTCGGTGCGGTTCGGCGAAAGCAGTTCGGAACCGATCGCGATTATTTCGGCGGTCAACATCAAGCAGGGTTTTTACCACAGAGGACACGGAGGAAGAAACGAATTCACACGCTACCGCTCCCTCTCAATCTTTTGGATAGTCATTGTCGATTTGTACAGGTGGTTTTGAAATCGACTGCGGCCGCTAAAGGATGAGTTGTGTTGTGCCCGAAAACACAACGCGCGTAAAATCTGCGCTAGTGAAAAAGAGCCATCGTAATATCCTCATCATTGTGTTGGGCGTCTTCCTGATCTTTGGCGGGTTTGTGGCCTACGGGGTTTATCGAATCTTCTCGTTTTGGAGTTCTGTCCTTTCTTCACGCGAAATACCCGCGGACATTAAGGAGCCTCGCGTTTTGAAAGGCCAAGAATTTCTAAAGAAAGCGGAGTTTTTCAAACTCGACCACGACGGTACGTTAACGACTCTGAAAAGAAGCATCGGTATCAAAGATGAAAAAGAACGCCAGAAATATATCAAGATGGAGACCGCTAAGGGTATTTATGGTTTTGAGGATATGAAGCTCGTGGGTCAGGACATTATCGCTGTGGGTCGGTTCGGCTCTTACGACTTTGACTTGAAAGGACGCGTGAAAAACCGAATGTTTTTTGATCTTATTCCAGAGAAGATTCGGATTGGCCCCTACGAACAGGAGTCGTACGACCTCCAACTTGATAATCTTCGCATAGTTCAACTCACTCCGGACCGGTACGGGTTTCTGTCGTTTGGGTTGACGCAGGGAGTACAAATCTACGACGAGAGTGGTCACCAAATTTGGACTTATGGGAAGGAAGAAATCAAAGCCTCAGACTTATTACAAAATGAAAGAGAACGGCAGGCTAAATACGATAAGAGCGTTTACGTTCTGGAGGCAGCAGTGGGCGATCTGGATGGTGACGGTATCTCGGAATATATAGTAGCAAGGAAGAATGATGGTACGCGCGCTTTTGACCGCGAGGGACACGAGAAGTGGTTTCAACCGGATGACTTTCCGAGCGAACGTCTCGAAGTGCTTGACCTTGACGGTAACGGCAAGAACGAAATAGTTCAGCTCGGCAAAGGGATCCGCAAGGGCGACGGCTCGCTCTTGCGAGAAACAAAAGGCGGTTACGGCAAGGCGATGCTCCTCGCAACTGGTAACGACAAGAAGATTAGCGTGCAATACTGCGAGATAGATCAGCTCAGACTGACCTGCAATGGTGAAGGTGGAGATGTCGTCTTGAGTGGACCTGCGCCACTCAGCGATGTGAAACTTGATAAGCCGCGCAAGCTGGACATTCCCGGCCAGGAGCCAATTACTTTTGACAAAGAGTCCTCAAACGAATTGAAAGCAGTTTGGATCCGTTTCGAAAAGGACAAGCCGCCTTATTTGGCGATTGTCGCTTCTTTTATCGGGATCCCTCGAGCGAATTTCTACGTTTACGACCCGATGGGTGCGTTGCTCTATCACGAACTACTTCCGGAATCAGCCGAAACCATGCTGGTCGTACCCGGTGAAAACGATGCCGAGCAATTACTCATCGGCGGCAAGGAAACAATCTGGAAATACAAACATTAGGGCTCATGGTCAATCTTTTTCAAAAACAATTAATGCCAAAACAATCCTATTCAATCGTTGCCCTGCCCGGCGATGGCATTGGCCCGGAGGTCTTGAATGAAGGACTGCGCATTCTGCGCTCGGCCGGCGAACTTTTTCAAATCGATTTTCGCATCGAAGAGATCGAATGCGGTGGTCATTACTACGCCGAGCATGAAACGGAGTGGCCGGAAGGTTCATTTGGAAAGTGCGAAGCCGCGGACGCAATCATTCTGGGCGCCGTCGGTCATGAAGTTGACGGCAAGACCGTTTTCACCAAACCGGGGAAGCCTTACCCGGAACCGCAGCTCGCGGGATTCGCGCAGGTAATCGGCAATCGGCAGAAACTCGATCTTTATGCGAACGTGCGGCCAGTGAAGTTGTATGCGGGCGTGAAGCACAAGATTCACGCCGAATTGAAACAGGTTTGGGAACCGGGCAAAGTCGATTACGTCGTCATTCGCGAAAACACCGAGGATGCTTACACTGGAGAGACGAATGACATCGACGGCGGCAAGGTAACGCCGATTCGCATCACACGTTCAGCGACTGAACGCGTGGTGCGTTTCGCCTTCAATCTCGCTCGCAAGCGTAACAAACAACTGAAGGTAACTTGCGTTGATAAATCAAACATCATCGGCGCGCACCGCTTCTTTCGTGAAGTTTTCAAAGAAGTCGGCCAACGTGAATTCTCAGATTTGAAACTTGATTACGCTTACGTTGATGCCTTCTGCCAGTGGCAGATTCGCAATCCTGAGTGGTACGACGTGGTCGTGGCGCCAAATCTTCCCGGCGACATCATCAGCGACAACGGCGCAACCACAGCGGGCGGCTTAGGACTGGCCGTCGGCGGAAACATCGGCGATGCACACGCAATGTTTGAACCGATTCACGGCAGCGCACCGAAGCATGCCGGCAAAGACAAAGCGAACCCGCTGGCGGCGATTCTTTCAGTGCAGATGATGCTGGATTGGCTTGGCACTCGACATGATGATGAGCGATTGCTGCGCGCCGCTGCCAAAGTCGAGGAAGCGGTGGAACAACTCTTGAGCGAAGGTAAAACGCTGACTTACGATTTGATTGGCGAAGCGAGCGCGTCGCGTTGCAGCGAAGTCGGCAAAGCCGTCGAAGCGACACTACGCGGGTAGCGCGTTAGACCCATCACATCATGTTTGAAGAGGATGCCTTTGATTTCAACGAACCGATTACGATCGAAATCACAGATGTCTTCGATCTCCACACGATTGCACCGCGCGACGTCAAAGCAGTCGTTGAAGAATATCTATTTCAAGCTCACGAGCGAGGATTTCCCCTCGTCCGCATAATTCACGGCAAAGGCATCGGCGTCCAACGCGCAATGGTGCGCGCGATTCTGGAGCGGACGCCATTCGTATTCGACTGGACTGACGCGCCGCCCGATGCAGGCGGATTGGGAGCTACGATTGTGCGGTTGAAAGTCTAGTTTGAGAGCAAAAGAAATTTGCAGAGTTTAGAGGCGGGCTACTGCCCGCCATTCTGTTGAGATCAAATGAGGCGGGCCGTCGCCCGCCTCTACACGACTCATCGTTTACTCTCTATCGCTAACGCGAGCGGCTCTGAATGCGATCTTCGATTCTTGGCAGGCTCGCGATGATCGTATCGCCGACAACTTTCAAGCTCTTACCGGAAATCTTATCGAGCGTGTCGTCTTTCGTGTGCCAATACTCCGAATCTCTTATCCCGTAAGTACTCAACTGAATGATGTCGAGTGAATCGATGCCGGCTTTGAGAAATGGACTGTGATCGTCGTCGCCCACGCCTTCCGACGCATTGACGAATTCTTTGTAGCCCAGTTCTCTCCCGGTCTGCCACACGATGTCCTGCAGCCATTTCGTTCCCAAATCAGCACGACCAAGCTTCAAATCTTTGTAACCTATCATGTCCATTAAGATCATTGCTTTGACGCGGGACGCCTCGTTCTTCGTTACGAGTTGCGAGACATAGTGTCTGCTGCCATAGGTGTTATCGGGCAGCGTCGAATTCGGGTCCGCCGGATTGGGATTGTGACAGTCGTCCCATTCTCTGCAAAAGGCTTCTTCGCCATCAAAAAAAACAAACCGGTAAGTCAGCTTGTTCTGCTTCTTAGCCGCGAGCCCTCGCGCGATCTCCATCAGCGCGCCGGTTGATGACCCGGCGTCGTTCGCGCCGACGAATTTGAACTCCTTGAACAGTTTCGTGTCGTAGTGGCTGCCAATGATGATGATGTCGGGTGACGCGCCGGGCAATTCGGCGACGATATTAACCATCTTCTTATCGCCCTGTGGCGTGGCCGGATGGAATTCGTCTGTCGTGACATTCAAGCCAAACGATCGCAATTGATCGATGATGTAAGCGCGCGTCTTTTCGAGTTCTGCTGAACCAGCCGGCCTTGGTCCAAATTCAACTTGCTTCTTCACGTACTCGAAAGCTCGATCGGCGTCGAAGTCGCTCTTAGCAGGCGTTTCAGTTGTC
>DASQYL010000049.1:0-2191 GCA_035639235.1 Pyrinomonadaceae bacterium
TGCCGATACAAGCCGCCATCGGCAACAAAGTCATCGCGCGCGAAACCGTGAAGGCCCTTGGCAAAAACGTGCTCGCGAAATGTTACGGCGGCGACATCACGCGCAAACGCAAACTGCTCGAGAAACAAAAAGAGGGCAAGAAGCGCATGAAGAAAGTCGGCCGCGTCGACATTCCGCAGGAAGCGTTTCTCGCAGTGTTGAAGGTGAACGAGTGAGCGTCTCGCTTACAAGTCGCAGCCCTCTCAAGGCCAAATCGAATTCAGTAGCGCCGCCAGCCGGTATCCGCCCCACGCCACGCGCTGCTGAGCCACTTGCACGCCTTTCTTGCGGTAAGCCGCGGAAGGTGTCGAGCCGTTCTGAATTCCTTTGTAGGCTACGTCTTTCGCCAAGGCAAAACTCTCATCGGCCCAGGCTTGAAAGGCCGTCGGGTTACTGAGATTTATTGCCGGATCGCTGTCGGGATTTGCGGCCACTGCTTTCGCGGCCGCGGCCGCAACCAGAGCGAGCGATGGCGGGCTGAAATTCGGACCCTCAGGCGGGAACTTCGTGAGTCCCCCATCCCAAAAACTGTGGAGGTTCGTTTTCTTCGTCTTGCCATTAGCTGTGATCTTGATCGACACGAGGTTGCCGCCGCGATCGCCTTGCGGGTTGGCTTTGCTTACCCTCGTGGCGCAATGCAGCGGTTGGTGGACGTCGCCCACAAAGTGGATGAGAAAACGCAGCGCTTCAGCCTTTGCATTATCATCTGCGCTCGTCTTCAGCGTGTTCACCGCATCTTGTAAGGCATTGATAATGTCTGGTGTTGGTATCGCCGGCAATGCCGTGCCGTCGTCGGAAAACGGAGTGTCAATGAAGTGAAGCGGTCTGAAATCGTAGCCTTTCTGGGAATCGTTGAACTCCGGAATCGGTCTGAGGTCGTCCGGCCAATGCGCCGCATTAACGAAGTCCTTGCTTTTGTTTGTGGCTGACGCCAGCAAGGCCTTGCTCTTGGCCGAAAGCGGTAGTTGCGTACCGTTTGGCGCCGTAACCTTAACTTGAATGGCCAACAGCCTCTTTGCTTCAGCTTTCGCGTGCGGGTTGAGTCGATCGAAAGCAACCTTGGCCACAATCATGTGCCCGCCCGCTCCCCAGCCGAGCGACATTAACGGGGTGCAGAGAATGAGCGAAACAATGCCGAGCGCGCCGGCACACTTAAAAATTTGCTTCTTTAGCTTCATGAGATTCTCCTTGGTTTCACGAGCAACAAACACTTACCTAATCCCGACGAGGAAGGGCGTTAATATCATTGAGTGTGTTTACTTGCAACCCTTAACGTACCAGTCAGACGAGATTTCTATCGTCTTGAAATAAATTTTTACGAAGATGCCTTTTCCAATGCGACACTCGTCTGTTGTCGAACTGACGAATCATGTTACAAACTGAATACCTGATGTTAGGCAACGACGAAGAATTGATATCCAGGCGGCCGACGAAGTTGGTCTCCATCTTCTGTGACGGTTCGAGCCTGGGGAATGGCCGCGATGCGGCGCGCGCGGCGGCAGTGGCGCTGCTTGGCTTCAAAGGACTGTGGCGCGCCTTTGGAACTTATCTGGGACGCGCGACCAATCAACAAGCTGAAATCGCCGCGGCGGCGTTGGGATTAGAAGCGCTGAAGGAACCTTGCCGCGTGACGGTCCATACGGATTCGCGCTACGTCATCGAAACGATGAAGGGCAAGTTTCGACGGAAGACGAACCATGATTGGTGGAAGCGTCTGGACGAAGCCGCAAGTCCGCATCAGATCGACTGGCAGTGGTCGCAAGGTCATGTCGGCCATGTGATTCAGGAAGCGGCGGACAAGGCCGCGCGCAAGATCGCGGCGCTGGGCCATGTTGAACCGGCGGTGCTGCAGGATGCGGTTGACCGAATCGGCGTCATAGAGCCAGATGAAGAAACTGATCTGTTTTGATTACGCGTTAGTACCGTCCGCGTGAGCGGATGGATCAAAGAGGCTACTTAAGTCACACCTTAACCCATCTGCTACGCAGATGGTACTGACCTCGTCACGCAACTCTCGCTTTCCTCATCGTCCGAATTTATAATCAGGCAACCGGCAAATCCGACTGTACTTCTCAAGCGAGAGCAAAGTGTCAATTCATCCGCCCAAATCAATCAGGCAGTTTTGTCTCGCGGTGATCGGGATTATCTTGAC
>DASQYL010000050.1:0-5674 GCA_035639235.1 Pyrinomonadaceae bacterium
GAATGAAGTTCTACAAAGTTCCCGGCCTGAGTGTGGCCGTGATCAAGGATTTCAAAATCGCCTGGGCCAAGGCTTATGGCGTGAAAGATCTGCAAACCAAAGAACCTGTGACCACCGACACCCTCTTTCAGGCGGGCTCGATCAGCAAATCAGTCAACGCGACGATCGCGATGAAGAAAGTCGAGCAGGGAAAGATTTCGCTCGACGACAATATCAACGACAAACTGGTCACGTGGAAGTTGCCGGAGAATGAACTCACCGCGAAGAGCAAAGTAACGCTGCGAAAGATTTTGAGTCACACAGCCGGCACCACTGTGCACGGATTTCCCGGCTACGCCATCAACGACAAGATCCCGACGCTGACGCAGATACTCGACGGCGCGCCGCCGGCGAACACGCCGGCAATTCGCGTCGACCTCGAACCCGGCACGCAATACCGTTATTCAGGCGGCGGTATCACGGTGAGCCAGCTCGCGTTGATGGATATTGAGAAGAAGCCTTATCCGCAGATTGCGAACCAAACAGTGCTCAAGCCGCTCGGCATGACGAACAGCACGTACAGCCAACCGTTGCCGAGCAGTTGGCGCCCGAAAGCCGCCACCGGTTACCGCACGAACGGCAAAGAGGTAGAAGGCAAGATTCACATCTATCCCGAGATGGCCGCCGCCGGTCTTTGGACCACGCCGACCGATCTGGCGAAGTTCGCGATCGAGATGCAGTTATCCCTCGCTGGGCGATCAAACAAAATTCTCACCAAACAATCCGTCGAAACGATGACCACCGCCGTTAAGGATCAGGCGGGCCTCGGTTTCTTTATTTCTAAGTTTGGAAACGCTGTTTACTTCGGGCACGGCGGTTCGGACGAAGGCTTCACCTCGCAACTGCTGGTCAGCCGCGATAAAGGTTACGGCGTCGCGGTGATGATCAATTCCGACGCCGGCGGCATCCTTGAAGAGGTCGTGCGCGCGGTCGCGAAGGAATATGGCTGGGATGGTATTCTGCCGCCGCCTTACGAAACTATCTCGCTGGACGCAGCGAAGCTTCGCGCTTTCACCGGCCGATATCGCGTCAATCCCGATCGCGTGCTCACGATGAAGGTCGAGGCAGGAGACAACGCGGCGCGGCCAAACAAGCTGGTCGCCTATCCGACTACCGGTATGCCGTTCGAGTTGCTGCCAGTCTCCGAAACAACTTTCGTCCGCCGCAACGCGGGGTTGAAATACGAGTTCGTGAAGGATGAAACGGCCGGAACATTCAACGCAGTTCGCATCACCGGCCCAAACGGATCGACCAACGCGCCGCGCATCTCCGCCGATGATCTTGTGCCCTTTGAACTGTTGACCAGCGGCAAAGTCGATGCGGCGATGGAACGCTACCGGCAAATAAAGAAAGACACACCGCTCAATAACAGCGTCGATGCCGGCCGCTTGATCAATGACGGCTACAATCTAATGCAGGACGGCAAACTGTCTGAAGCGATCGCGCTCTTGAAGGTCGCCATCGATCTTTATCCGAAATCAACCGACGCCTACGACCTCCTCGGCGAGGCTTACGAAACCAACGGCCAGAAAGATTTGGCAGTGGCAACCTACAAAAAATCTCTCGAAGTGAATCCGCAGAATGCGAACGCGCGCGAGAAGCTGAAGAAGCTTGGCGGGCAATAGATTATTTCGCAACGGCGAGATCGGTGCAGTAGCCCGACCGTAAGGGAGGGCGTTAGTCGCGTTCAAAGCGCCAACGGCGCGTAATACCGACTCCTAATTGAAGTACCAGACGATCTCCGATCCAATCCATTGACCAACCGGGACAGATACTCCGTTCCCGATCATCCGGTAAGCATCATTGCTGCTTCCGCAGAAAGTGAAACTATCAGACACGAAAGTACGGTTCTCGCGAAGACCTTTACTCAATCAGCGAGCAGCTCTGATTGGGCCAGAGACGCTTGCCAGCCGCGGTAGTCAGTTTTATGATTCGCACCACGCTGCTGGTCCGATGTGTATGTGGTTTCGTCGCATAAGACAGAACCCGCTGCTGGCGCCGATCGTGCTGGTACTTCTTTGCGCGTCTTGCCTCGGCCCGCGAGAGACTTCCTTCTATTCGAAATTTTCAACGCGCGATCTGGTCGAGCGCAACCAAGCCCCGGCTGGACTGAAGTGCGAACCGCTTGGCGGAGGTGCTAATGGCGCGGGCATTCATTCATGGGGCGGTGGCCTTGGTGGAGGTCACTTCGATTCGCACAAGAGCGACAGCTTCGCGTGCCGGTTCGGCGCGGATTCTACTTTCGACGAGGCGCGCCTTATCTCAGGGCTCAAAGCGGACACTCAACGCTTGCTTCGTGAAAGTGGTTTGCAAATCACCGATAGCGGCAGCTCTGGACCCGCCAATTTCTTCTTTGCTTATACTGAAAAGAATTTAATTGGCCGGATTGAGATATCAGGCAAGGCCGCCGAAACGAATCACTACGTCGAGGTCGACGGCAAAAGAATTAATTCACAGTATTACAATGTGGTCGCCGACCTTCACGAGCAGGGTCAGTAATATCGTCGATGGGACTAAAGTTCGGATCGATAAAATCATGAGGTTGACGGTTCGCTCATTAAGGAGTCGCAAATGCACATAAAAACCCGGCTGCTGGCAGTAATTCTGATAGTCGTCTTTGCTGCTCTGACGTACTTGGGGTGGCATGAGTTGACGACGACGGGCAGCTACCATTTGAAGTTGGCTGCGTTCGCGCCGGTGGGAATCGTGGGCGGGTTTTTCATGCTCGCGTTTCCGGCGAAAGCAGGTAAGCCGCAGACGACGGGCGACAAGTTGCTCGTACTGGTGGTGTTCGCGATGGGCATAGTCGCAGGTCTCGTCAATTGGTACCTGATGGACCCAGGGTTCTTTCATAGGTAACTCGCCATCGCCGGCCTTAATCAAACAATGAAATTAGCCCTCGCGGTTTGGTTGCTGCTGGTAACTGGTGGGGCGATGGCCCAGGACGATCCGAATTGGCCGCCGGCAAGTTACCTGAGAAACGACTATCGCCATTCAGTCGTGGTGGCGCAGGTGCGTGTAACGCAAGCCGAAATTGTGCAGCAGATTCCGGGCTATGACGATTGGCGCCTCGTCGGCGAAGTCATCGAGCGATTCAAAGGAAAGTTTCGTAAGGGGCAGACGATTGCTTTCTATCACGGCGCTGAAACAGGTTATAAGAAAGAACTGTTCGTCGGTGAAAAGATCATTTTTCTTCACCGCAATTATGTCGAGAAAGAGAAGCGCTGGGTCTATGCGGTCATCGAAAACTCGACGCTCGCTAATAATGAAGATCGAGTTCGCAAATTGAGAATCATTAAGCGCGCGGCGCGAAAGCCTCGCCCGCGTTGTATCGATTGCAGAACGAACCGATGAACATTTGCTGGAGATTATTCATTCTATGGCTTCTCGTGCTGATCGCAGGAGTCAGCATCGTTGAATCGCGTTTCGTGCAACCGGCGCAAATGTGTCGCAACAGGCCCGACGTCGTTGGCAAATGCTTTAGTGTGCATGGGCGACTATCGGTTTATAACGGCACGCCGAGTGTTCGGCTCTGGCCTATGGGGACGAAACGATTACTTGGTGTGATCGATCCGACTGATGTCTCGCACGAGCCTGGGCCATCGGTGCTGCCGCTCGATATCAAGAGCAGGCTTGATTGGGACAAGAAGGTAATTGGTGACTTCGTAGTTTGTCCGCTCACCAAACTACGACCGGACAGGATGCAAGCCGTTTGCATTCAATCGGGCAAGAACCTCGTGGTCAAGCCGCACAAACTGAACGGTAATTAAATTAGATCGGCCAGCCCGCCACCGCTCGGCGGTACTGACTTGCCCGCGCAATTCTTTCGGGAGTAGTCTCCTCACCCATGAACACTCGTCGTCAATTTTTGATCACCGCGCCAATGGCCGTGCTGGTCACCGCGACTGCCTGTCGCAAACAAACACCTTCGACCGAATCACAGTCGACATCGACAACCGCAGGCGCGCCACCGACCTTCGGGACCGGCCCGGGATCGGGACCGCCAGTGACTACCGAAACATTCGCGGAAGCTGAAAAGCTGATGCAGGTGACGATGACGCCGGCGGAACGGCAGCAGGCCGCCGACACCTGGCGCACGTCGCTCGCACCATATCTCGAGCGTCGGACCGGCCCACGCAAGGCAGGAATTGCGGCTACTGATTTGCCGGCGATGCTTTGGAATCCAATGTTGCCCGGAATCGCTGCGCAGCCATCCCGCGATCAATTTGTCCGATCGAAAGATGAGGCGTTGCCGGTGCCTTCCTCAGATGACGACATTGCCTTCGCTCCGGTGACGCAACTATCGCGATGGATCGAATCGAAGAAACTTACTTCTGAACGTCTGACAAATATTTATCTCAGTCGCATCGATCGATTTGATTCAAAGCTGCGTTCCATCATCACTCTGACAAAGGACCATGCGCTGGCGCGCGCGAAGCAGGCAGACGCCGAAATAGCATCGGGCAAATATCGTGGGCCGTTGCACGGCATTCCTTACGGCGTCAAGGACCTGCTCGACACCAAAGACATCCGCACCACGTACGGCGCGGAGCCTTTTCGCAATCGCGTGCCGCCGGCTGATTCAGCAGTCGTGCGTCGATTGAATGACGCGGGCGCGGTGATGCTGGCGAAGCTTTCGCTCGGCGCGCTGGCGCTGAACGATATCTGGTTCGGCGGCCAAACGATGAACCCGTGGGTGTTGGAAGAGGGCGCATCCGGATCGAGCGCCGGTCCGGGCGCCGCGACTGCCGCGGCGCTCGTGGCATTTTCGGTGGGCAGCGAAACCGGCGGCAGCATTGTGAGTCCGGCGATGCGCTGCGGCATCACCGGATTACGGCCGACGTTCGGGCGCGTCGCGCGCACCGGCGCGATGACATTGTGCTGGTCGCTCGATAAGCTTGGGCCAATGACGCGTTCGGTGGAGGACGCAATGCTGGTGCTGCAAGCGATCAGCGGACCGGATACCGGCGATGCTTCGAGCGTGATAAGTAGACTCGATTTCGACTCGTCCAAATCGATCGCTGGTTTGAAAGTCGGCTACATCGGTCAATGGATGAAGGAGAATCCGGCGACCGACGTCGATCGCGCGGCGATGGAGACGATGAAGAAGTTGGGAATGGATTTGAAAGAAGTTACGCTGCCCGATTGGCCATACAGCTCACTAATGACCGTTTTATTTGCTGAAGGCGCGGCGTCGTTCGAAGACCTGGCGCTGAACAATCAACTCGGCGAACTGAAAGTTCAGGTGAAGGATGCTTGGCCCAATCTATTTCGACAAGCACGCTTTCTCTCGGCAGTTGATTTCGTGCAGTCTGATCGTTTGCGGCGGAAAGTAGCGTTGGAGATGGCGCGCATCTTCAACGAGGTCGATATCCTGCTCGTGCCATCGCTTCGCGACGAACAACTCACGATCACGAACTTTACCGGTCATCCCTCGCTGACGATGCGCGCCGGATTTGTCGAAGTTTCAGAAGCGCGCAGTGATTGGGCGCCCGATCCGGCGAATCCGCTGCCGAAGTTCAATCCGCCGCGGCGCGTACCGCATGGCATCACCATCCTGGGGCGCCTCTTCGACGACGGATTGATTGGTGAAGTTGGCGTCGCACTCGAACGTCAGTTCGGCGTGGTGAAAGAG
>DASQYL010000051.1:0-6842 GCA_035639235.1 Pyrinomonadaceae bacterium
GTGCGAGAAAAGCAGTCAGGATGTAACTAAGGAAAACCAGCGACATTAACAAGAAGATTCTTTCCACCTTCTTGTAAGTGCCCTTTACTACCAACCACCAAACCGTGATCGCTGCCAACGGCACTGACACGTATCGCGGAATTCCCAGGAGTTCGGTGGAGGCGGCGATACCCACAAACTCAGAAACCGTTACGCCGCCATTTGCAATCAATAAGGACAGCATGACGAAGGCAGTCCATCTGACACCGAAACGTTCGCGAATGAGATCGGACAATCCCTTACCGCTGACGGCGCCCATGCGGGCGCACATTTCTTGCACGAGGCCGAGACTGATTGTGATTGGGATTAGCGTCCACAGCAGTGCGTAACCGTACTCTGCTCCAGCGGACGCGTAAGTGGCGATGCCGCCGGCGTCATTGCCGGCGTTAGCGGTAATAACTCCGGGGCCGAGAATCGCGAGATAAGTAAAAAAGCGAGGACGACGAGCGACTGTCCGTCGCACGCGCGATACACCTTGAGCGCTGCGCCGCAGGATGCGACGACCAACGTTTCGCACATCGGTTCGCGGTTCGGTCACTTGGAGGGTCCTCGAGCATTTTCTGAATTCTATTGCCTGTCAGAACCAGGAGCGGTAGCGACTGGATCAGGTGCCATGTTAAGAGTACGCGAACCCAGTATTTAGTTCTGATCGAAGAATCACATCATCCCGTCGCTACCGCTCCGGGTTCTGACCCTCGGCCTAACAAACTAAAATCAACTCAACAAGCGCGGCACTCTTTGCCGCCAATCCTTAGGCAACAATAGTTCAATTACGTCATCAACGGTTACAATTCCAAGAATTTCGCCCGCTTCATCCACAACTGGCAAAGCAAGTAAATTATATTCAGAAATTTTTTGCGCCACTTCATCTGCTTCGTCGTCGACGTGAGCGACTTGAATTTCTGTGCGCATAACCTGCTCGAGGGGCATAGATGGCTCGGCCAGAATCAGACTGCGCAAAGCGATCACGCCAACCAGTTTCCATGATTCTTCATTGTCGACGACATAAAGGTAATAAATCATGTTTGGCGTTTCCGCCATCTCGCGCAGGCGCGCCAGCGCGTCGCCGACGGTCAGATCGCGCGGCACAGTCACGAACTCGGTCGTCATTAATCCACCGGCCGTGTCGTCCTCATAAGAGAGAAGCTCTGCGACTTCCGACTGCTCCTCGTCTTCCATGCGATTGAGTAAATCCTCGGCCTTGTCTTCAGGCAGATCGCCGAGCACGTCGGCCGCTTCGTCGGGCGACATGCGCTCGAGAATATCGGCCGCGCGTTCTTCATCCATGTCGCCAAGTATCTGTGCTTGTCGCTCGGCGGCCATTTCTTCCAGCGTCTCCGCCGCAGTTTCATCGTCGAGCGACTCGACTATCTCAGCGCCGTGCTGGTATGAAAATGCTTCGGCCAGGCGCGCAATCTCCACTGGATGCAGCCGAGCCAATTTTCCCCGCGAAGATTTCAGTTGCACCGTCGCGGCATCAGTCGCGAGATAACCAACGTCAGCCCAATCGATCACTTCCACCGGACGTCCCGTACGCAAAAACGCCGGCGCGAGCCGCCGCCAGAGGCCAGTCAGACTCACGTCGGCCCCGGTCACGCGCCAATCGCCGGCAGCTTCGATAATCTGGACGTCATTGACGCGCACCACGCGTTTGCCGTCGACGTCGATCAATTGCTTGTCCAGCACGTCGCGCGCCAGCAGCACTTCACCGTCGCGGCGCGTGAACGGACGCAAGTCGAGGACGTCTGAATTCAAACGCACGCCATTTTCAGCGAAGTGACTGATCCGCCAGCGTGGCAGAAAAAAATCTCGCCGCCGGTAACGCGCGACAAATCCGGCCACCGGCGGATGATCTTCTTCGCCGAGGCGCACGATCACGTCGCGCAGGGTGGCTACACGCTCGCCGTCGAGGTCGAGGATTGGTCGACCCAAAACTTGCGATAGATAAAGCATTGCTCGATTCGACCGGGTGCGATCAGCCGGATAATAACACGTGTCAGAAGGCCCGACCGTCAGGGAGGGCAACCCGAAGGCCAATTAGCCACAGATAGACACGGATTTACACAGATAAGAAGACGGCCTTCACTGTTCTGATTTGTGTTCATCTGTGTGAATCTGTGGCTAACTCTTGTCGCGAATTGCCCTCCCTGACGGTCGGGCTTCTGACACTCTGGACACTTACGAACTCTTGTAAGAGAATGGCGCGACTCTCACCATTCTAATTCTTTCGAGGTGAATATGAATCGAATAATCCGTGTCGCCGCCTGTCTCGCTCTGTTGCTTACGTTTGCGACACAGTCAATTTCGCAGCAGCCTAGCCCGTCACCACAAGCATCGCCTGCGCCGCCGCCTGGGCCAGGCGGGGTATCGTTGCCGAATGCGGATCCATTTCCGAGCACTTACAAACCGTTTCCGCGCCGCACGACGCTGATCAAGAACGCGACGATCATGACTGCCGCGGGGCCAACGTTGACGAATGCGTCACTGCTGTTGCGCGACGGAAAGATTGCCGCAGTGGGTTCGGCCATCGTCATTCCGGCTGATACGCAGGTCATCGATGGAACCGGAAAATATGTGACTCCGGGAATCATCGATATCCATTCGCACATCGGCGATTATCCCGCGCCGGGCGTCGATGCTAACAGCGACGGCAACGAGGCGACGAATCCGGTGACGGCGAACGTGTGGGCCGAACATTCGGTGTGGCCGCAGGATCCGCAATTTCCGCGCGCACTCGCCGGCGGCGTCACTACGATGCAGATTCTTCCCGGCTCGGCGAATTTAATCGGCGGCCGCAGTGTCGTTGTCAAGGTCGTACCTTCAAGAACCGTTCAAGGAATGAAATTTCCAGGCGCGAAGTACGGATTGAAGATGGCCTGCGGCGAGAATCCGAAGCGCGTGTATCAAGCGCGTGGGCCATCGACGCGCATGGGCAACGTCGCCGGTTATCGCGCGGCCTGGATTCAAGCGGAAAGCTATCGCCGCAAATGGGACGCCTGGAATGCAACGCACAAAGGCGATCCGCCGGCGCGCGATCTCGGCTTGGAAACTTTGGCGGAAGTTCTGCGCGGCAACATCCTCGTTCACAACCATTGTTATCGCGCCGATGAGATGGTGCAGATGATCGATATCGCCAAAGAGTTCGGTTATCAGATTCGCGCGTTTCATCACACGGTTGAAGGCTACAAGATTGCGGACATTCTGAAGGCGAACAACATCGGCGCGGCTGAGTGGGCCGACTGGGGTGGATTCAAGATGGAAGCGAACGATTCGGTGAAAGCGAATCTCGCAATCACGGCTGCGCTGGGCGCGCGCGCGATGATTCATTCAGACAGCGCGCTCGGCGCGCAGCGTTTGAATCAGGAAGTGGCGAAGGCGATGTACGCGGGACGCGCGGCCGGGATCAATATCAGCGAGGACGAAGCCATTAAGTGGTTGACGATTAATCCGGCATGGGCTTTGGATCTCGATAAGCAGATCGGATCGATTGAAGTCGGCAAGAATGCTGACGTCGTCCTTTGGTCGGGCAATCCTTTCAGCGTGTACACCCGAGCCGAGAAAGTTTGGATTGACGGTTCGATGAGGTTCGATCGAAGCGATCCCAAAGAGAAATGGCGAACTGATTTTGAGCTGGGCAATGTAAAGGAGGGCAACTAAGATGCGAATAATCCTTCTTACATTCATCTGTCTTATCGTAGTGACACCGGTCCTATCGCAAACGATCGCGATTACTAATGCGAAAATTTATCCCGTCAGCGCGCCGCCAATCACGAATGGAACAGTTTTGATTCGCGATGGGGTGATTGTCACGGTTGGCGATCATGTGAATGTCCCAGCAGGCGCGCAGACGATCGACGGAACCGGCAAGATCGTCACGCCGGGATTGATTAATTCGCTCACCGAAATCGGCGTGATTGAAATTGGGGCGGTGCGCGATACCAACGATGCCGCCGCGCGAGGCACGAACAACATCGCCGCGTCATTCAGAGTTTGGGACGGGTTGAATCCTTCATCGACGCTCTTTGCGCCGACGCGCAACGAAGGCGTGACCACAGTGATCGTGACGCCCCGCGGCGGATTAATTTCCGGGCAAGCGGCCGCGATTGATTTGGGAACTGGTCACCTGTCCGATGTGCTGCGTCGCGGCCCGGTGGCGATGATTGCGCAGGTGAACAGCTCCGCGGGAGCCGGCACTAACGCGCGTGGTGAATTGATTGGCAAGCTGCGCGCGCTGTTCGATGATGTGAAGTTCTACGAATTGCACCGCACCGATTACGATCGCGCAGCGGCGCGCTCATTAAACGCGCCGAGTGCTGATCTTGAAGCGTTGAGTCTAGTATTGGCAGGACGAATACCGCTGATCATCGACGCCGACAGTGTTGCCGAGATTGATTCGGCGCTGGCCCTGGCGCGCGATTACAAATTGAAGATCATGATTTCAGGCGGCGCGGAAGCCTGGTTGATTGCCGATCGGCTCACCGCCGCCAATGTGCCCGTTTTGACCGGGGCGATGAATAACATCCCGAGCAGCTTTGCCACGCTCAATCAACGCCAGGAGAACGCCGCGCTGTTGCGCAAAGCCGGCGTGAAGGTCGCGCTCGTCGGCAACGGCGACGGCGACGAAGCACATTTCAACGCGCGCAACATCAAATACGAAGCCGGTAACGCCGTCGCGTACGGCATGAACTACGACGACGCGCTGCGCGCGATCACTTTGACGCCTGCGGAACTTTTCGGCCTAAGCGATCGCATCGGTTCGCTGCAAGCCGGCCGCGACGCGAACGTCGTCGTTTGGAGCGGCGATCCATTTGAATTTTCGACGCGGGTCGAACATGTTTTCATCAAAGGCCGCGAGATCAACGAGAAGAGCCGCCAGGACATGCTCATTGATCGTTATAAGCCGGGCGCGCGGCGAGAATAGATCCGTAGGGGCCGGGGCCTGTCCCCGCCCGTTCTGGGATGAAGAGCAGGCAGGGACACAGATGCGCTTGAAACTTGAAACCTCAGTCTGTATTCTCGTGCGTGCGTTGAGTCATTAAATCGCGCAGCGCAAGTGGGGCAGTAGCTCAGTTTGGCAGAGCGCCGCGTTCGCAATGCGGAGGTCAGGGGTTCGATCCCCCTCTGCTCCACCAATAGAATCAAACACTTACGGCGAGGCGATCCTCGCCGTTTTTGTTTCCGTTGCCAATACGTTGCTAAAAATTTCCAAACCACTGGCAACGTTGCAGTTTTCCACCGCTCTCAGTTGAGTTTTTGCTGCCTCACTCGCATCGGAAATTGATGCGGGTTTGACCAGCCGATCAACTGCTCGACGCTTCGCTTCATCGGTCGCATGCGTGTAGCGCGCAGTCATCCGAATGTCGCTATGGCCTAAGATCGCAGCTAGCGTAAACGGGTCCGCTCCTGCATCAGCCATTCGCGTCGCGGCGGTGTGCCGCAGATCGTGAAAATGGAAATCCACGATCTTCGCTTTCTTCACTGCTCGTTCGAATTGCCTGCCAACATCGTTCACACGTCTTTCGTTCTTTTTCGGACTCTGAAAGACGTACTGACTTGTCTTTGGCAATCCTGCGAGTAGCGTCTGTGTCGTGGCATTCAACGGGATCGTGCGTGGTCGGCCTGACTTGCTTTGCCGAACATGCACGATGCGGCGGTTGAGATCCACATCGAACCATTTCAGGTCGAAGAGTTCTCCGCGCCGCATTCCTGTGTTAATTGCCATGACGATTATGTCCTTGACCCAATCCTGACCCTCCAGTGCTTTGAAGAGTTCCTTCTCCTCTGCGTCAGTCAGATACCGAACCCTTTGATTCGCCGTTCTCAGCTTCTTCACCCGGCGACAGGGATTGTCGTCGAGTAACTCCGCATCGACAGCCAATGAGAAGATTTTCGATAGAACGCACATCTCTCGATTGACGGTCGCCGGCTTGCGTGGTTTCGGTGGTTCATCTGATTCCTCTCGCTTCTGGCGTGCCTTCTTGAGCCGTGTCGATGGAGTCCAGTTTTTAGCGACTCGATCTTTTTGGCGACTCACGGGAGTTGCAAGTCTCTTCTGTTTGAATTCTTCAACCAAAGCTGGCGTGATGCTACGCAGCATCTTGGCTTTGAAGTATCCAATCAGCACTTTGCAAACCAGCATGTCATCATAAAAGGTCCTCTTGTTCGCCTCCGAGTAGGGTAAGAATTTGTCAAGAACGAATTTGTCGAACGGAGAATCTTCCTTTCCGTTCAGACCGTAAACCTGGCGGAAGACATCGGCCATAATCACCGCTTCAGCTTCCTCGGCATCTTTCTTCGTCCGAGCAAGCTTGAGCGTCTGCAAATGTCGCCGCCCATTATGGCGAAAATCACAGACCCATTTGCCTGTGTCCCGCCGTTTCCAAACAGCCATTCTTTGCTCCTTTCTTCGCAGTGCAGCCGCGAACAAGAAGCAGCGCTACTTTACCATTCCCAGCATAGCCATGTAACGCTGTCTTCGTTCTGTTGTCTGCGAAGATTCCGATCCGAATACCCGACGCGGATCTATTGGTCTGTTGTTTGAAATTCTGAATCGTCTGACCGAGGCTCGACCACGCGAAGTCTGCACGCTTAATGTGTCGCTGTTCGGTTGCTGCTCCTCTTTGTCGTCAATATTAGCTTTGAACCTGGCGAGGACTTCAGCTTCGTCGAACTTAACAAGTCTGCCAACTCGATAGAACGGAATTCGCTTTTGCCGCACCCACAGATAAACCGTCTGGCACTGGATTCCGAGTACGTTGGCGATCTCGTTCGCGCTAATAAGATTTCTTCGCTTCATGACTTGT
>DASQYL010000052.1:0-4346 GCA_035639235.1 Pyrinomonadaceae bacterium
AGCGATGGCGGCGGCGCGTCAAATAAAGTTCGATCCGGGAATTCGCAAAGGCAAATCTGCCTCGCAATTTGTCACCCTCGTTTATGAATTTAAGGGCGGCAAGGGACTCACGCCGTATATTCCCAGAACGATATTCTGAAGAATTCAGCGACCATTGTCTCTCATGAACCACAAACAGGTTGGCGATCTCTTGCTAGTTGCAATCTGCCTGGTTGGGTTCTCAGCGACAATCAAAGCCCAGGATAGTTTAGTGGTTGCTCAAAGAGAGCATGGCGTCGAATTCTACCTACGAGGTGACAAAGGAAGCGCATACCTCGCGCTTCAAGAGGCGCTTAAACTGAAGCAAGACGACGCTGAAACGTGGTATTACCTGGGACTGCTGGACTATGGCGACGGCAATCTCAAGAAGGCTCTCTCCGCATTCGAAAAGGCGATCAGTTTTGACTCAACGCTGGCACCCGCGCACAGAGGGCTCGCTTTCTCGTTGTTGCGCGAACACAAGAATCTCGAAGAAGCCGGTGAGAGCGTTTCCAGCGGTAATTCCGCAGCCGAACTTTACTACATGAGGGCCGTTGCGCAGATTCAAAGCGGTGAGACAGCCAAGGCTGTTTCCAGCGCCGATAAAGCACTGGAATTCGATCAACGGTTTGCACCGGCGTTGCTGGTAAAAGCGCTGGCGCTGAGCGGAACCTACGCCTGGGCTGTGGCGTCGCCGAAAAACGAGTCGACATCAGACCGGGCCGCTCGCATGAGAAGCACCCTCGGGATTCTCAGCAGATATTCCGCTTTGCGAGCTAAATCGCCGCTCCCCGAAATCCTGCGTGACTTTCTTGATAACGTTCAATCGATCGCCAACGATCCGGATGTCTTCAAGTTGGCGCCAATTGGACCACCCATTTACGATTCGCCTTCTCAAGTCGCCGAGAAAGCTGAACCAGCCTACACAGACAAAGCCCGAGAAAAACACCGGACAGGTACTGTCATCCTCAGAGCAGTCTTTGCCGCCGACGGCAAGGTGAAAATGATTCGCGTAATCTCGGGCATGCCCGATGGCTTGACGGAGAGAGCAATTGAGGCTGCGCGAAAGATCAAATTCACACCAGCCACAAAAGACGGCGTAAATGTATCGATGTGGATGGAACTGCAGTACAATTTCAATCTCGATTGACGTGTCATAAAACATTGATTGAACAACACAGGTTCTACATCATCTAACCCCGTCGTCCAATCGATCATTTCCGGGAACGCGCCGCCGACGGCGCGCTCCGCGGCGGCGCGCGGACTGTTGCCGCTGCCGCAGGCAGATTTGCTCGAAGCGTTGGTCCATCTTACTGCCGACAGCGATCCGGCAATCGCTAAGGCGGCGCAGGAAACGCTCGCGTCCCAGGATGCAAATGAGCTTTTGCACATCGCCAAAACCGAAACGACAGCGCCGCCAGTGTTGGGTTATCTGGCGGTCAGCAGTGCCGGCAACGAAATCCATGAAGCGATTGCCAGCAACGCCAACACGCCTGACGAAGCCATCGCGCTGCTGGCGCGCGTCACCACCAATGCTGCCCTGATTGAACTGATAACGCTCAACCAGCAACGGCTGATTCGCGCGCCTGAAATCATCGATGCGGTGTTGCTCAATCCAGCCCGCAGCGCTGAAGCTGAACGCCGGGCCAAAGAAGTTCGTCAGGAATTTTTTGAAAAGGAACGCGGCGCGCGACAGATTGCCCAGGAGTTGCGCGCACGTGGTAACGCCGCGGCCGCGGAGTTCTTTGAGAACGCGGAATCGACCACCTCCATGTCGATCGACGACGCGTGGCTGATCGCGCAGCATATCGAAGTCTCGGACGTCGATATCGATGACTCATGGCTCGCGCGAGAATTCATCGCCGAGATGATGGTCGAGACGCCCGAGCAACTCGCCGCGAATGCGCAGGCCGTCATCAATGCCGAAAAACTCGAAGGCGAAGTTTCGCCCGAGCGCATTTCGCTTATTCGCCGAATTATGTTCATGACTGTTAAGGATCGGGTGAAACTGGCGATCAAAGGAGACCGTGAAGCACGCGGTATTCTGATTCGCGATTCAAACAAAGTGGTCGCGACCGGCGTGATTCACAATCCGCGTCTGACCGATCAGGAAGTCGAGAACATTGCCTCGATGCGCACGGTTTCCGATGAAGTCCTGCGCTTGATCGGAATGAATCGCGCCTGGGCCAGGTCTTATCCAATCATCCACAACCTCGCTCGCAATCCACGTACGCCGATGGCGACCGCGGTGCAGATACTGCCACGTATTCGCACAAAGGACCTCGAATCAATCGGTCAGAATCGAAACGTATCGGAAGCCGTGCGGCGCCAGGCTTATCGGCTGACGCAGATGCGTGGACCGGCGGGTGGATAATGAAATTTTAGCCGGTTTGTCGACGGTCGGTGCTCGACCACCATTCCGTGATGGCGGCCTTGAGTTCCTCCAGTTGATGGTCAAAGAAATGGCCTGCCCCACTGATGACGCTGAGGTGCGCGTCGCAGTGTAAGCTGACGCGCTCGACTAACTCGCGAATCGTTTGGAGATTTCCATATTCGTCGTGCTCGCCATGCACAAACAGGATTGGTTTGCGGCATGATTCAAGAAAGGTGAAATCGTAATTGTTTACGGGCGTGCCGATGCTGATCAAACGGCCCACTCGATCGTCTGCGATTCCAACTTCTAATCCAACACGCGCGCCAAAAGAAAATCCGCAAAGCGTGATCTCCTGGTTTGGGTAGTTGGCAGCGAGATAATCCAAAGCCGCGCCCACATCTTCGAGTTCGCCGCGGCCCTCGTCATGCTGACCCGTGCTCTGTCCTACGCCGCGAAAGTTTATTCGTAAGGTAATCAGTCCCGCATCGTTCAAAGCCGCCGCGGCGCGAAATACTACTTTGTTGTGCATAGTCCCGCCGCCCAGCGGGTGCGGATGCAGCACCAGCGCGACGGCCCGCGACGGCCCGCGTGGCTGCTTCAAAATCGCTTCAAGTTGGCCGTGCGCGACGGGAATCAAAAGATTTCCAGCAGGATACATTGAGTTCAGAGTTTCAGATTTCAGATTTCAGATTTTAGATTTTAGATTTTAGATTTTAGATTTGTGGATTGTGATTTTTGATCTGTGCGTTGTCAACGAAGCCTGATCTTCACTGCGAATTCGTGAGAGTGGACAGGGTTCGATTGACGCGCGATTCAGAAAAGGATTAGCTTTTTCTTCTCAATGGACGACACCACGGGCAAGCTGGAACAGACTGAGCAGCAACTGCGGCCGCTCATCGAGAATTCCACCGACATCATTACCGTGCTCAATGCCGACGGCACGCGCCGATATGTCAGTCCATCGATCGAACGGTTGCTGGGATACAAACCCGAAGAACTCACCGGAAAGAATGCCTTTGAGCTAGTCCATCCGGATGATCTGGCAGAACTCAAGAAACTATTCGCCGCGGGTCTCGCCAACCCCGGCGTCGTTGTCACAAAGGAGTTTCGTATAAAAGCGAAGGACGGTTCGTGGCGAATTCACGAAGCCACCGCTCACAACCTGCTGACCGATGCGACGGTTCAGGGAGTGGTCGTCAACTCGCGCGACATCACAGCGGCTAAGCGTCTCGAGCACCGCCTGACGGTGCAGTTCGAAGCGGGGCGAATTCTGGCGGCGACAGAGTCTCTTAACGACGCGGCACCCAAGCTGCTGGAAACGATCTGCACCGGACTGGGATGGGAGCTGGGACAACTGTGGATTGTCGATCAGTCGGTGGACAAGCTGCGCTGGTTGGCAATCTGGCAAACCGATTCATTGAACGCCGCCGATTTTATCGCCTCGAGCCGCACGCGATTCTTCGGCCACGGCGCCGGGCTTCCCGGCAGAATCTGGGAGAGGGCTGCGCCAGAGTGGATCAACGAGATTGCCAACGATCGTAGTTTTCCGCGGCTCGTGCTCGCAGTGCAAGCCGGTCTGCATTCGGCATTTGGGTTCCCGATTAAAGTGGGTGATCGGGTCTCAGGCGTCATGGAATTTTTCAGCGTAGACCGTCAATCGTTGGACGAGTCTTTGCTCGAGTTGATGACTGCGATTGGAACTCAGCTGGGCCAGTTCATCGAGCGCGAACGCGTAAAAGAAGAGCGAACGAAATTGTATGAGCGCGAACAGCGGGCGCGTTTGGAACTTGAAGCCACCATGCAGCGCATGCGGCAAGTGCAGATTGTGACTGAGGTCGCGCTCTCGCATCTTTCGCTCGACAAGCTACTGGCGGAACTCCTGGATCGCGTCCGCGACGCGATCGATGTCGACACCGTCGTGATCCTCTTACTCGAGGACGATGACTGTTTAGTA
>DASQYL010000053.1:0-13081 GCA_035639235.1 Pyrinomonadaceae bacterium
AGCGTCCCGACGATTTGCGGAATCGCGGCATCATCGATCTCAACTGCGACCGAAGACGCGCGGCCCGGTAGACACTTCGCGATAATCAAAACGTCCCCGGCAGAATCGAGAGTTACAAGCCCGTGTGTTGAGTCGCCGTTCGCATGTGGCAGCGCGTAACGCCCATGATGCTTGACAACGCCCAACTCTTCGAGGTCGCGCGAAACGCTCGACTGAGTGGCCGGCACACCGGCCCGCTCCAAATGAGAACGAAGCGCCTCCTGGGTGCCAATCGGCCGCGCCCGAATCAGATTCAAGATCTTTTTTTGGCGCTCCCGCTTTAACATCCCAATTTCAGACGCAGAAGAATGCATAATAGTTGCATTTTCTGCGCATAGATGCATAAAATAGCGTGTTTATGCACTGCGCGTCAAGTAAGCCAAACTGAAGCTCATGGCGAGACTGACGAAAGTGCGCAATATTATGACGGCAAATAAAGACAAGAATCTCTGGGGCGGCCGGTTTACCGGCGGGACAGATGCAGGTTTCGCCGAGTTCAATAGGTCGTTCCGCTTTGACCGACGACTGCTGAAGGTTGACGTGCGCGCCAGCATCGCGCATTGCGATGCGCTGGCAGCAGCCGGCGTCATGACGGCAACTGAAGCGCGGGAGATCAAAACCGCGCTGCAACAAATCTCAGCAGCCGGATTGTCCGAGGACGCAACTGCGGAAACACAGTCGGAGGATATTCATTCGTTTGTTGAAGCCAGGCTGATCGATATTGTCGGCAATCTGGGGCGCAAGCTGCACACCGGCCGCAGTCGGAACGATCAGGTCGCGACAGATTTTCGTTTGTGGTTGCGCGAGCAGATCGACGAAATCGTTTCCAGCCTAAAGCAAGCACAGGCGGATTTGCTTGATCTCGCCGAAGCGAATCGCGAAGTAGTCATGCCCGGCTACACACATCTACAACGCGCCCAACCGGTGCTTTTCGCACATTGGTGTCTGGCTTATTTTGAAATGCTCTGCCGGGACTACGAACGGCTTGCGGAAACGCGCCGGCGCGTCAATGTCATGCCGCTTGGTTCAGCGGCCCTGGCGGGAACTTCATACGCGATCGATCGCACAGCAGTTGCCGACGCACTTGGTTTTGAATCTGTTTCACGCAACAGCCTGGATGCCGTCAGCGATCGCGATTTCTGCATCGACTTTGCCGCCGCAGCATCGATCATCGCGATGCATCTCTCGCGTTTGGCAGAAGATATTGTTCTTTATGCGACAACTGAGTTTGGATTTTTCGAATTGAGCGACGTTGTGGCAACCGGCTCGAGCTTGATGCTGCAGAAAAAAAATCCTGACTCGATGGAATTAGTGCGCGGGAAGGCCGGCAGAGTCTTCGGACATCTGTTGGCGCTGCTCACCACGATGAAGGGATTGCCGCTCGCTTACAACAAAGACATGCAGGAAGACAAGGAGGCGGTCTTTGACACCGGCGACACGATTCGCGATTGCCTTTGTATCACGGCGACCGTCCTGCGAAATCTGCACGTCAACGAATCGCGCGCGCGGGACGCAGCGACGCGCGGATACTTGAATGCGACCGAGCTGGCCGATTACCTGGTGCGCAAGGGTGTGCCTTTTCGCGAAGCGCATGAGATGGCCGGCAGGATTGTCGTGCGGGCAATCGCGCGCGCGTGTGAATTAAACGATCTGCCGCTCGCAGAATTAAAATCGTTCACCTCACTCATCGACGAAGACGTTTTCGAAGCGCTCTCGATCGAGGCGACGCTGGCCACAAAGTCTCAGCTCGGCGGCACCGCGCCTGAGCGTGCGAAAGAAGCCTTGATTGAGGCGCGAAAAAGATTAGCCGCGGATTAGCGCGAATCAGCGCGGATAAAATCAAATTTCCTATCTGCGTGATCCGCGTAAATCCGCGGCTTCGTTTTCATTTCAATGCGGCAGGATGCCCGCGATCCATCAGAACTTCGGCGTGACGCCGAGGTTGTACATGATGAACGAATAAATGTCGGCCGTTTGCTCGAGCTGTTTCGTAGTGCTGCTCGCGCCATGGCCGGAGTTGGTGTCGATGCGAATGATGACCGGATTGTCGCCCACCTGCGCCGCTTGCAACGCCGCAGCGTACTTGAATGAGTGCGCCGGCACCACCCGATCGTCGTGATCGGCAGTCGTCACCAGGATTGATGGATAACGGGTGCCCGGTTTCACGTTGTGGATCGGCGAGTAGGCGTACAGAGCTTTGAACTCGGCTTCGTTCGCATCGCTGCGTCCGTAGTCCGCCGCCCAGTTCCAACCAATGGTGAACTTCTGGTAACGCAGCATGTCCATCACACCCGCGTGTTGATGCACGGCGCGGAAAAGATCTGGTCGCTGATTGGCCACGGCCCCGACTAGCAATCCACCGTTCGAAGCTCCGTCAATCGCCAGTCGCTGTTTGGATGTGTACTTCTGATTGATCAAGTACTCGGCAGCCGCGATAAAATCATCGAACACGTTTTGCTTCTTCAGTTTTGTGCCGGCTTCATGCCATTTCTCACCGTACTCGCCACCGCCACGCATGTTAGCGGATGCGTACACGAAACCTTGTTCGAGTAGGGCAATGCGCAGCGGGTTAAATGACGGATTGGTGACTATATTGAATCCGCCATAGCCGTACAAAAGCGTCGGATTGTTCCCGTCAAGTTTGATTCCCTTTTTGTAGGTCAGAAACATCGGCACACGCGTGCCGTCTTTGCTGTTATAGAAGACTCGCTTGACCTCGAAATCGTTCGCGTTAAAGCCAGCGATATCGACCTTGCGAAAGACCGAGGACGTTTTGGTTGCGATGTCGTATTTGTAAGTGGTCGGCGGCTGATTGAAAGAGTTGAAACTATAGAAGACAAACTTGTCGTCGTCGCGTCCACCAAAGCCACCAGCCGTACCCAGTCCGGGAAACTGAATTTCATTCTCGAGTTTGCCGGCGAGACTATAGACGTACGCGCGCGTGGTCACGTCCTTCAAATAAGTGACGAAGATCTTGCCGCCCGCTGTACCGGCTGACTCGAGCGGCTCGGGTTTCTCAGGCACCACGTCCTTCCACGTCTGGGTTGCCGGATCGTAGCTGACGACTTTGCTGTTCGGCGCGCCGTGATTGGTCTCAATCAGGAACGTGCCATTCACATCATCGATCACCCGATAACCATCGTTGCCGATGTCGCTAATAATGGGCGTGAAGGTCTTATCGCTCTTTGATAAGTCCCGGAACAACAGCGCGTTCCCATCTTTGCCCTTGCCGCGCTCTGAGATGTAGAGAAACGCATAACGGCCGTCGTCGGTCACGTTCACACTTTGGAAGCGTTGCGGATTTGCCTTGTCTTCATAGATGAGTTGATCTTCAGATTGCGCCGTGCCGAGCTTGTGATACCAGACAGATTGGAACTCATTCTTCGAATAAAGTTCCCGGCCCTTTTCCGGTTCCGGATAACGACTGTAGAAGAATCCTTCTTCGCCCTTCCACGATCCGCCACCGTTTTTGATCCACTTCAGATGATCGTCTAAGGGCTTTCTGGTCGCGACCTCCATCACGTAAAGATCATTCCAATCCGATCCACCCTGCGAGATGCTGTAAAGCAAATACTTACCATTCGGAGACCAGGATGGAGCACCGCCCAGCCGCGAAGTACCGTCGGCTGAGAATTTATTTGGATCGAGCAACAACTCTGGCGCGCCGTTCAGACCTTTTTGGATGTACCACACGCTCTGGTTCTGAAGCCCATCGTTTTTTGACGACATGAATTGGTCGCCTCGACGGATTGGCGAACTGTACTTCGGATAATTGTAGAGCTTCATCAACCGATCCTTGAGTTGCGCGCGATAAGGAATCTGATCCAGGTAGGCGAAGGTAACCTTGTTCTGCGCTTCGACCCAGGCGGCAACTTCAGGAGAGTCGTTATCTTCGAGCCAGCGATACGGATCGGGGACCTTGGTGCCGAAGAAATCGTCGACGACTTCGCCTTTTTTGGTTTCAGGATACTTGAGCGGCGCTCCGCCGCCGCCGTCACCGTTGCGTTGCGCCTGAACCCCGCGCAGGGGCGTGCTGATCGTAAGCGCAGCAATGCTAAGCGCAGCAATCAGTGCTAAGGAAAGCTTCGTCTTGGTCATGTGGATTGATCCTCCGGCAAAAATCTAGGACTATTGGCGCAGATTGCTATTCGAGAGAATGAAAATATTCCAATTCAGAATAGCGGAAATCGCGCGCGCGCAGAAACTACAACTCTATTTAGCCGTTCGCCCCGGTGCAGCCAACCCTGCGCCTCGATCTGAATCACCCAATGACGATGATTCACTCCGGCCCAAATCTGCGGCTGCTACAATCACCAGCAATACGGTGACTCCGAGCGTGGAAAAAATATAGAGGATGGCCGTCTGCTCAAAGTAAATCAGCAGAAAGACCAGCAATGCTAAACCAAAAATCCAAAGATAGGTCAGGGTCCGGTTCTTCTTTGTTTTAGTGCGTAATCGTTGACTCATTAGCTAATAAATAATTCCCCGTTGAATGATTGTATTACTGGTGCCGGTGACGAGGCCTTTTAAGAAATCGCCGAATCCCTTCTGGCTGAACGTTCCCGACAGTCCGACATCCACAATGTCGAAAGGCTTCAGTTCGGGATCGGGAGCCTTTCCCTTTTTGATTTCATCATAGTTAAACTTCAAGTCGTCCTGCCCGGGTTTTCCTTCTCTCTGGCGAAAGATGTGCACCTCGCTCTTTGCTAAACGCTGCGGTCCGCCTGCCATGGCGATGGCGCGCGCGAGAGTAAGTTGATCGCGGAGAACCAGTTCGCGCGGATTCACAACTGCGCCGGTAACGTAAACCGGATCGCCTTCCGTAACCCGCACCACGTCCCCAGGCCAAATAATCGGATCGGCTTCTTCTTTGCCAGCCTTAAGATCGCTTATTTTGTAAATTGTAATGCCGAAGTTCCCCTTCTCGGACAGCGTCGCCTTCTGAAAAATATTGCTATCGTTCTTGCACATGAGCGGTTGAGTATGACTGATTTCAATGGTACCGCTGGCTCGCTCAGTCCAGCCGGCCGCCTTTGTAATCAACTCATGCAATCTAACCTCCCGCATCATTATCACTTCCGAAGGATTGCGAACAGCACCCAAGATTGTCGCCGGCGGTCGACTCTTCCGATCTTGGATACGCACACTCACTTGCGGGTTCTTGATATATTTGGAATACGCCGCGGCGATGTCCTTCTGGACTTCATTGACCGTGCGGCATTGTGCTCGAATAGGCTGCTCCAAAAATGGCAGAGACGACACATTGCCGTCGGAGTCGATTTCAACCTGCGAACTCAAGTCTGTCTGGCCAAACACGCGCACGTCGAGAACATCACCGGGTCCCAACAAATAATTCCGTATGCCCTGCGAGTCAACGGAATTGCCGGTAGAACCGAGGATGGGAGGCTGAGCTTGTTCTTGCGAAAAAGCGAAAGAAGCTGAGAGGCCCACGACGATCGTTGCGAGCAGCACTTTCTTATTACTCATGATTGATTCCTTACTGCTAGAGCACTCTGCGAGCACGCTTTCGATGGCTCTGACGGAGTGCAAAAAGTGGACTGAATGCTCTAAATAACCAGTTGCAATGATCGCATAAAAGATTATGGATGCCAAATATGCGAATAAACCAGCTGGTGCGGTCGTAACCGCGGCGAATTCTGTGACTCCCGCAGCGGGGACATTTGGGTCGCAGCATGTCAGATGATCTCAGGGGTCGATCGTCGTTGATGTCGGGAAACGGTTTTCTGGTCGTCTTCTGATTCAGCGCGCAGCCGCAGTCTGAGCGCTTCGATTTCCTTGGCGATTCTATCGGTAGCGTCTTTTTCGCTGGCCCCGAACGGATCGCGTTCTAAATAATAAAGGGCGTCACGATAACAGTCTACCGCTCGTTGAAGATGGCCTTTAAAAGCCGCGCGCTCGGCCAACTCAACCCAGTGGGCCACGCGGCTGGAAGTGATGAACTCATTTACCGCTCGAGCAGAGACTGTTAATTCATCATCGTCAGGGTAGATGCGGAGCGCTTGATCGATACAATCAAGTGCGCGATTAGCAGTTTCCACCTTCTCATATAACCTGACTCGTTGCTGAGCTTCGTGCGTAAGCGCTCGAGCCGAGGTTCGGGCCCAGGTCAGCAGGTGATGTTTTTGCATTTCACGCACGCGCTCCTGGCCCGAGCGCAACGCAACTCGTCCGTCCGCCTGCAAAGCGGGCGACTGCAACGCTCTCTCCGCACCCGCCAAATATTCCCTGCATAACTCATAGACTTCGCGATGTGTTTCCGCGGTGTCCTTTTCATCGGCAACGGCCGAATGTTTTTGCAAGGCTCGCAACGCCGCGGCGTGACGGCCGGTCGAATGCATAACTTCCGTCAGCGTGGGTCGCCGGGTTGAATGCTCACGTGACGCACGGCTCGAGGACATCGCGCGATGTCGGTTGGAAACGCGACGCGCCACCAGTAAACGAGCAAATGCCGCGACCAGCATCACAACACTCGCGGCGAGACCAGCCGGCAACCATGGTGACTCTTCGGCTTGCAGCATCCACCAAAGCAGAAAGAACAACGCTGCGGCGGCCGCGGCCGCAGCAGTCATGTATCCGGAGACAGATGGAGAACGCGCCAATTTGTTAGCGGAGAAACTCAGCAGCGCAACACCTGTCTCTGCCGAGCGAACTTTTCCCCGGGTCTTTCGAATTTGTTTCCAGCAGTCGGAGGATCCTTATAAAAACTGGACGCGCAAAGCCGTCGCGAACCAACGTATAAATCCGCCCGAAGTATAGTCAATTTGTCCAGTCGTATGTCAATATGTCCACGCTGTTTTAGTCGAATTAGCACGTAATCAACCATGAAAAGTTTATGAAGAATCCCGGCCTTCGACGTGTGGTGATGGTAACGGGCGCGACTTCGGGTATCGGCCGCGCCATCGCAAAACGATTCGCTGGCGCTTCTGATCGCGTGATCGCGATTGGTCGCAACGCTGCGGCGCTAAAGGAACTCGCGCGCGAAATGAACGATCCGGACTCATCTACGATTGAACTCGACGTGACAAATGAGGAGATGGTTCGTCGTGGGTTCCAGCACGCAGTCGGTGAGGCAGGCCGGCTCGATGTGCTGGTCAACGCTGCGGGACACATCTCCTCGGGCTCCATCGAGAACACGTCATTGACTGCCTGGGATTCGATGATGAATGTAAATCTCCGATCGGTGTTTTACTTGATGCAATTGGCGTCACCTCATTTGATCGAGACGCGGGGCAGTATCGTCAATATTTCGAGTGTTACCGGCTTACGGTCATTTCCCGGAGTGCTGGCTTATTGCGTCTCGAAAGCAGGAGTCGATCAACTGACTCGTTGTGCTGCGCTGGAATTAGCGCCGAAGGGAGTTCGGGTGAACGCGGTGAATCCAGGCGTTGTCATTACCGAGATTCACAAGCGCGGCGGAATGAATGAAGCAGCGTACGAAAATTTCTTAGAGCACTCGAAAACGACCCATCCTTTGGGTCGCGTCGGAGAGCCGGCAGAAATCGCCGAACTGGTGTTCTATCTAGCGTCAGAGCGGGCAGCGTGGATTACCGGCGGGACCTATCAGATCGACGGCGGTCGCGCTTTGACCTGCGCACGATAGCCAACAAACCACCTAATTGCTCTCACCGACTGGCCCGCTATCACTGATTGCGTCGGTTGCCTCTGACTGAGCCGCGTACGATGCCGCGTTAGTTGCGGGCGCGGATGTCTTGCGCGTCTTGCGCGGTTTTGAGAACAGATGATGTCTCCGTTTGCGCACAGCTGAGCGCGTCCCTAAAAGATCCCGATGCCGGCTATTAATCAGGGCGATCAAACTTTGGTGATGGCGGAAACCAAGCAAACGCGACGCGCGGGTGACTGAACCGCCGGCATCTCGCAGTGCCCGTTCGATAAAAGACTTTTCGACTTTAAGAACTTCGCGCTTAAAGGAAAAGCCTTCCCAGCTCGCAATCTCGACGTTCGGGTCCGGACGCTCAGTCACAGCAAGAGAGTCGATTATTTGGACTGCAGCGTTTACCAGCCGCTTTGCCGTGGCGGGATCTTGAGAGCCGGTTAGTGTCGAAACTGCTGCTTCGTATTCCTTGGCCAACTCAGATGGCGGCGTCTGGTTCTTCAATTCTTCGATTATGCTTAGCCTCGCGCGCGCGGCGCCTTCGAGGTTACCGGCAATCTCGGAAACTTCGATCGCTCTCTCTAAGAGTTCACGCGACCGCGCGTGTCGTCCCAGACGCCCCAGGACGACGCCATAGGTCGTTAGTGCTTCGGCCAAATCCGATTGCTGTTCGCCTCGTTCGAGCGTCCTGATAGCCTGACGAATCACGCGTTCGGCATCAACCAGACGATTCTCAGCAAGTAAAACACGCGCCCGAGTGTCATCAACGTGCGCCACTGCAAGGACATCTTTGATGTTGGTATAGAGTGTCCGAGCACGATCAAGATGCTTATGCGCTTCTTTGTAGCGACCTATAGTGAAATAGAGGTATCCGAGATTGTTCTCAACTCCCGCCTGATAGCGTTCGTTCCCCGCCTGTTCGTAATGGAAACTTGCCGCTGCATACTCAATCAAAGCGCGATCAAGGTAGTCTTCGCGGTTCTCGGGAGTAGCCAATCGCCGAAACACCAGACCATATTCAAAGTGGAAGGCTCCCTTCAGCGCGTGATCGTTACTTTTATCGACCAAGGGCTGGGCCTCGTTGTAATACTTTAGAGCATTTTGGAGGCGTGCTGTATTTACTTCGATAATTCCGGCGCGGATAAGAAGGACCGCTTTCAAATCTGGGTCAACATCGCCCAGACGCGCAAGCGCGTCCGACAGGGCAATCCGGGCCTCGTCCAGAGCGCCCTCGCGCCAATAGCAGAGTGCGAGATCGCCCTGAGCTTCGGCAACCTTAGCTTCATCGCCGAGGCTCGAGAATGTCTCCAACGCTTGGGTAAGTAGATTCTTGGCGCGCTCTTGACTCCCCGCTGTTTGGCCGGCGCTACCGATCGCGCTAAGGACGCCGCCAATGCGCAACAAAATGGTTGCCTTCATCGCCGGATCCAAATCGTCCACCTGCGGCTGCTCATTGCGATCCGGCCAGAAATCTTGAAGCGCCTCTGCCGCAGCTTCGTACTCGCCAATCTTCTGCAAGTTTTTAGCCAGGTCACCAGACAGTTTTGCTTGCTCATTCCGGCTTAAACCTGTGCTCTGTCTTCGGAGCATTGCCAATTCGGATGTTAAGTTCATGCTAATTTTGCCTTTCTGCAACAATGATAAAAAGCTTGCACGAAGTGTTTTGGACTGGTATTAAGGGCGGTCGCGTCGCAACGGCTATCGTCAACGCGACCGGCAATGACGATGCTTTTCGCGCGAAATCGTCAACAACCATCTGCTCGACTAAAGGAGAAAATCATGAAGAACTTTAAAAAGCTGCTCGTTGCAACCAGCCTGGTAGTTATCCTCGGTGGAACGGCATTGGCCGATTGTCCAGCTCCTGCGCCACATGAAATTAATAATCCGCCGTGCACTTCAACAACGCAGCAGGTGACCGACGATCCGACGAATCAAACAACGACGGCGACAGTTACTGACACGATTTCAACCGAGGTGGAGAGCGTTACACTCGATGCGGTCGTCACTGGTTTGGAAAACCTCTTGACGGTTTTCTAAACGCTTCGCCCCACAACCCCGACCACAGCCCCGTGAAACGCTCGTTTCGCGATACAGTCTTTGTGTATCGATTTGTGTTCCCTGGAGAGCCTCCGGTTGGCGAACGTGTCAAAGCGTGCGTAGCATAAACCGTACCTAGCTGGAATGCAATAGCTTTTGAGACGGAAGCGGTTGACGTGTGTTCGCTTGACGCCAACGCGGAACAACGCTTTCGGAACTTTGTATTCATCAGCACCGCCGCTTACTGATCGATCATTAATCTAGTCGGTTTTGATAAATTCCGGATATACTACGCGACGTTCAAGTCGTCCCCTTGATGAGCCAGCCACAATACACGCCTGTGAGCCTTCCGCGGCGGCCAATTTCGCGCTCCGGTCATCAAAGTGCATTGAAGATCATCGGCGCCATTTTCGCGCTCATGCTCGCCGCGTTGCTCGGATTGATTGTGCTTTTGCTTATCGGCGCAGAGACCGGTCCTATCGAACTAATTATAGGAATGGTCTGCGCGACGCTGCCGGTACCGATCTATATCGTGTTACTGCTGTGGATTGATCGATATGAATCTGAGCCGCTTTGGATGTTAACGACGGCCTTTCTTTGGGGTGCTCTGGTGGCTGTGTTCATCGCTTTCATTCTAAACACGATCAACGGCGCCATTGTCACCGCAGCCACCAATAGCGCGCAAGTTGGAGAAAACTTCGGCGCCGTCATCTCGGCTCCGATTGTCGAGGAGAGCGCCAAAGCTTTCATCCTGCTGGTGCTGTTTCTTTGGAAGCGGGACGAGTTCGACGGCATAGTCGACGGCATAATTTATGCCGGCATGGCAGGATTAGGTTTCGCTATGACCGAAAACATTCTTTATTACGGCCGCGCAGTAGGCGGCGGCGCAGGTGTACTGACGTTCACCTTCATTCTGCGCGGCATGGCAGCGCCGTTTTCGCATCCGTTGTTCACCAGCATGACCGGCATCGGTCTCGGCTGGTCGCGTCAATCCAACAACGGTTTCGTAAAGGTCGTAGCGCCGGTGCTTGGATTCATGCTCGCGATTGTGCTGCACGCCACTTGGAATGGCACGGCCACTTATGGCGGCGCGGCTGGCTTCTTTGCGGGATACTTCTTAATCATGGGACCAGCATTCATCATCACGCTGATGGTAATTTTCTTTTCACTAAGGCGCGAGGGCCGAATAGTCCGCCAATTTTTGTATCCGGATTATCAACGCGGGTTTTTCGATCCAGTCGAGTACGAAAAACTGTCGACTATTCATGGCCGCATGGGTATGTCCTGGACGGCGATGATGACCAGGGGATTTTTCGGCTGGCGTGCGCGCATGCGCTATAACCAAATCGCCAGCGAGTTGGCATTCCATCGCAGCCGCGTCGCGCGAGGATTTATACGCGATCCAAACGTCGCTCGCGAACGCGAGGATGATTACCTTTACACACTACAGGAATTGCGGCAGAAATTCGCAGTGCAGATGTCCAGGGGCGCGCGATAAAAATTTCTCGCTCCGCCCGCGAGGCATGGCTTATACTTTGGCGCGCTTTTTGGCTGTAGTCTGAATCCGACATTTTCCCGATAATTGCAGATTCAACTCTTACCAAGTTCTTTCGACTCGCACGGCGGCGCTGGTCTCGCGCAGCGCCTTACCTGCTTCGTTATCGACAATCGAGTAACCGTCGATGCCGGCAGCATCGGCATCGCGCTTACTGACGAGCAGCAACGCAGCGTCCGCGATGTGATCGTGACACACCCTCATATGGACCACATCGCCAGCCTGCCAATCTTCGTTGACGATCTGTTCGGCGAATTGCGCGAACCGGTTCGTATCCACGCTACCACCGAAGTGATTGAGTTATTGAAAGCCGACGTCTTCAATGACACCGTTTACCCAAAGTTCGATCAGTTACAGAATGAGTTCGGTCACGTCATGGAATATGCCCCGTTTGAACTTGGACGCGAATTTCGGGCGGCGCATCTGACATGCACTGCTGTTTCTGTGAATCACATCGTACCGACAGTCGGCCTGGTTGTATCGGACCAACGCGCAACGGTGGCCTTCAGTTCGGACACGGCCGAGACTGAAGAGTTCTGGCGGGTGGTGAACAGCGCGAAGAAGCTCGATGCACTCTTTATCGAGGCGTCTTTTCCGGATTCAATGGCCGTGTTGGCAAAAGCTTCAAAGCATCTGACGCCGGCGACTCTGCAAACAGAGCTGGCAAAGCTCACTCACAATGGCATGGACATTTTGGCGGTGCACCTTAAGCCGGCTTACCGCAACCAGGTGGTGGAAGAATTAAACGCCTTGGGAATCGAAAAACTCAGAGTGATAGAACCCGGCCGGATCTATGAATGGTAAGGTCTAGCGCTGTTCGAATTCTTGCCGGGCATGCTCGCCCGCGACTCGATCCAATAACACGCGGCCGCTGGGCAACAAGTCAGTTACGCGATAGGTCCGTTCTTCCGCATCGCGTCCTGGCATCAGCTCGGCGCGAAAAGTCACTTGCATTCCAGGTCTGGCCCAACGATCTGCCGCCAATGCACGCTTCCGTCCCGGCCTGCCGTCTCTTTTCACTATCATCGCTCCAATCGCTCCGGCTGCGGCCGCAGCGACAGTCAATCCACCGAGCAAGAGCTTAGTGCCTTTCTTCATTGCGAAACACCAAATATAACAGCAACGCCCATTCCTAAAAAACTAGGAAGACGCGTCAGCCGCTGACTTGCGGCGGCTGCGCGCCTCCCGTTGAGTCGGCCATCTGTATTATTGACAAAGAGGATCAAGCCGCACATTGATGGTGGGCAAGCCGCTCAAGGCTCGGTCTGAAT
Organism: Pyrinomonadaceae bacterium; assembly: GCA_035639235.1. GTDB lineage: Bacteria > Acidobacteriota > Blastocatellia > Pyrinomonadales > Pyrinomonadaceae > UBA11740. The sequence continues at coordinate 12,536 of DASQYL010000053.1, forward strand.
TCATCTCTTTGAAATGAGACCATTCGCCCGGCAGATTATCTTCGGCAAAAACCGCTTCGACTGGACATTCGGGCACGCAGGCGTCGCAATCGATGCAGGTCTCCGGATTAATTACCAACATGTCATCGTCAAGATGAAATGCTTCGACCGGACAAGGGATCGCGCAATCGGTATAACGACAGTTGACACAAGGCTCGGCCACTACATAAGTCATCCACAAAACCTCCAACGGTGATGCGTTTATTGCGGCTAATTTACACAGACGCACGGCGAGCCGCAAGCAGAGATTCAGAGTGACACGGGCGTCCCGCTCCCGTGGGCCCACGCGCAAGATGCGCGTGCCACATCAAATTGGGCATTACGCTTCAATCGGCGACTGGCGCCTTCTCGGTTCTCCACTGAGGCACGGCCCGCGCATCTTTGAACTGGTAAAACGCGAGATCGGAATTTGTGATCATCTTGGTCAGCAGGAGGATCTGCCCGGTGTGCATCGCAAAGTGCTCGACTACATGAAAAATGGCAGCCAGGGCCGACACATCCGTTCCT
>DASQYL010000054.1:0-5311 GCA_035639235.1 Pyrinomonadaceae bacterium
GGCTGCCGTTTGAGCGTGATGAACCATTGGCAATTCGCGCCGTTGATGTCATTCGTGCGCGCCGCGCCCAGGGTGCCGCGCTCGTAAGGAATGTCGCTGAACTCGGCCGCCACATTTGGATACTTCGAGTCACCAGTGCCCCACAACGATTTGTTAGGAGTCTTGGACACCGGGTCGCCGCCTTGAATAATTCCTAGATTCGGATCGATGCGGTGAATCGCCGTGCCGTCATAAAATTTTTCATTGATGAGCCGCTTAAAGCGTTCCACCATCTGCGGCGCGACGTTGGGATAAAGCTCGATGACGATGCGGCCGTAGTCCGCCGTGTCGATCACCGCGACTTGCGAGTCGGCCTCCGGCTTGATGCCCGTCTTCGCGTTGCTGTTAGTCGCGGCAGTGTTTGCGGGTTTATTCGCCGGGGTATTCGAGTTTGATTGATTGCAGGCACTCAGGGACAGAAATAAGAGCGCCGAAAGAATCGATATTATAGTCGTTGATCTCTTCACTAAGTTGCTCCTCGAAAATGAAACTCGACCGTCGTCAAAATATTTTCTGACTATCGAGCAGTATCGTTACTGGACCGTCATTAATCAATTCGACCTGCATCATCGCCTGAAATTTTCCGGTCGCGACATCATCAACTGCCGTGCGCGCCTGGCGCACGAAGAATTCATACAACGGCTCGGCGATTTCCGGCGGCGCCGCATCGATCCATGATGGCCGCAAACCACGACGCACGTCACCATACAAAGTGAATTGCGAAACGATCAGCAGCGCGCCGTTTACGTCTTTGACCGAAAGATTCATCTTCCCTTCTTCGTCGTCAAAGATGCGCAGGTTCGCTATCTTGTCGACTAAATAAGCCGCTTCAACTTTCGTATCGTCGCGCGCAATACCGATCAGCACGACCAGACCGTTTCCAATCTCGCCGATGATTTCATCGTCGATTTTGACTGACGCTCGAGTAACGCGCTGGACGACGGCTCGCATTATCTCTTCGGCGGCTTGCTGGGCCGAATCTCGACGCGGCTCGGCAGCGAGTGGTCGTCGTGATGAAGTAGATCGATCACCACACGCGCAATGTCCTGCGGCGTCAGTTGCCAACTCTTTTCCTCGCTCGGCGCGTCGCCGCCGAACTCAGTGTTTACCGATCCGGGCATGATATAGCTCACCTTGATGTTGTCATGACGAACTTCCTGCATCAAGGCTTCGCTAAATCCATTCAAACCGAACTTCGAAGCATTGTAAGCAGCCATGCGCGGATGTGGATTCGCGCCCGCGAGCGAAGAAATGTTGATGATGTATCCACCGCCGCGTTTTTTCATTTCAGGAATCGCCGCGTGACAGCAATGGAAGACGCCGAAGAGATTCGTTTCGAGCACGGCGCGGAAATCTTCCGGCGAGGTTTGCTCGACCGTCTCGAAGATGCCAATGCCAGGTTGTTAATCAGAATATCGAGCCCGCTTAATTTGTTTACCGTGTGATCGATTAACGCTTTGACTTGTTCGTACACCCGCACGTCAACCTTGAAACCGATTACTTGTCCAAGCGACGTGAGACTTTTGACGGCGTCGTCAATTTCACTACTAATCCGCGCTGAGATACAAACCGAGACGCCTTCGCGCAAGAGAGCTTCGGCGATCGCGCGGCCGATGCCTTTCGTGCCGCCCGTCACAATTGCAGTCTTGTTTTTGAGATTCATACAATCCTTTACGCTTCTCTGTGAAGCCTTTGTGTCTCTGTGGTGAATCTTACGTGGACTATTTTCACCACAGAGACACGGAGTCCACAGAGGACGCAAGAGGAATCACTTCAGTTTCTCTTTCAGCCGCTCATTCACAATCTTTGGATTGGCTTTGCCCTTTGATGCTTTCATGACCTGACCGACGAAGAATCCAAATAGGGCATCCTTGCCGCCGCGATACTGCGCCAGTTGATTCGGATTCGCTGTCATGACCTCGTCGATCACACGATCGATCTCGCCCGTGTCGCTAACCTGGACCAGGCCCTTCTCTTCGACCACTGCCGCGGCGCCCTTGCCGGTATTGAACATTTCGATGAGAACATCTTTGCCTTGCTTGCCGCTGATCTTTTCTTCGTCGATCATGCGCACGAGCGCGCCCAGTTCAATTGCCGCAACTGGCGACTTTTCAGCAGTCAATCCCGCGTTCTCAAGTTCACGCAACAACTCCGAGCGGATCCAGTTGGCTGTGGCGCGCGCGTTTCCGCCACTGGCTGCGACTGCTGCTTCGTAGTAATCAGCCAATGAACGATCGCCGGTTAGTTGCGAAGCATCCGCATAAGACAAGCCATAGTTCTCCGTGAATCGCTTTGCGCGCGGGCCGGGCAATTCAAGTAACGAGCCGCGAATGTCTTCGACGAAATCATTTGCGACCACAAGCGGCGGCAAGTCCGGCTCGGGGAAATACCTGTAGTCGTGCGCTTCTTCTTTCGAACGCATCGGACGTGTTTCGCTCAGTCGCTCGTCCCAGAGACGGGTCTCCTGAACCAAACGCCCGCCTGCTTCGAGCGTCTTGATGTGACGCTCGACTTCGAACTCAATTGCCTTTTGCATAAAGCGAACTGAATTCAGATTCTTCAATTCGACTTTGGTGCCGAACGCAGTGTCTCCTTGGCGACGCACGGAAACATTCGCCTCGCAACGCAGATTTCCCTTCTCCATGTCGGCTTCCGAAGCGCCTACCCACTGCAACGCGCGCCGCACATGATTGACGTAATCATACGCTTGCCACGATGTACGAAAGTCCGGCTCGGTGACGATTTCGGCCAGCGGCACGCCGGCGCGATTCAGATCGATATAAGAATATCGATCGACGTCGGGCAGTCCTTCGTGCACGTTCTTGCCCGCGTCTTCTTCGAGGTGCAGCCGCGTGATGTGCACGGTCATCGGCTTCCAATCGCGCGCGTGGCCGGCCTCGTCGCGATCGGCAGTCATGATTTCGAGCGTGCCGTTCGCGGAGAAAGGCTGATCGAATTGTGAAATTTGATAGCCCTTCGGCAGGTCGGGATAGAAGTAATTCTTCCGCGCGAAGATCGAACGCTCGTTGATGTGCAGACCCAATGCCAGCGCCGCGCGCGCACCCAATTCGATCACTCGCCGATTCAATACCGGTAATGCGCCGGGCAGTCCCAAACATACCGGACAGGTGTTCGCATTCGGCTCAGAACCAAATCGCGTCGAACAGCCGCAGAAAATTTTTGAATCAGTGCTTAGTTGGGCGTGGACTTCCAGCCCGATGATGGTTTCCCAATTCGACATAGGCCTTTGATCTTAGGACTTTAATCTTTGATTCTTCCATTCGATTCTAATTTCAAAAGCCTCAAAGACCTAAGCCCAAAGTCCTAAGACCGTCTTTATTACGGTTCCAGCCAAACCTGCGGAATACGAGCGTCGCGCGCGTCATCTTCCAACTGCCGCCACTGCATCGCGAGGCCCTGACGACGCACCAGCAAGTCATCGAGACGGCTGTTGAGTTCGGTGGGATCGGATTGGTATGGAGGATTATTCGTAGACCCATTCTGATTTCCGTAGGGCGGATAGATTCCCGGATACGAGTATGGACCAGGATAACCATAGATGTTTGGATAGCCGTAGATGTTCGGATAGCCATAAATGTTCGGCAAGCCGGGAATTGGGCGCGCAGATCTATTACGGCCGTTCGGAAAATTTGGAAACCATGGACCACCGCGGTAAATCGGATAGACCTCTGTGTAGCTGCGATTCTGCATCGCATTCTCATTCGCATCGTAGATGCGGCCGCGCAGATAACCAATCTGCGAATCGACCGTGGCGATCTCGTCGCGCAACGCGCGCGCGCGTCCGCGCCAATAGGCTTCGTCTCGCGCCGCGGCGGCGGCCTTCTCACGGGCCATCGCGGTCATCTCGGCCGTGTCTGCGTCCTGTCGGCGGCGCGATTCATCGAGCGTCGGCAGTCCCAACTCCTTGCGCCGATTCTCGTACGCTTGTTCGCTTTCGACGCGCCGCTGACGGACTGCATCGAGATCGAGATTGGTCAGCGTTCTGACCGCTGGGCCAACCGGCGGTTGATTCGACGGGGCCGCATTCGTCTGCTGTTTATGATTGAAGAAGCTGCCACCCGATTCGTTATTCGCCCGCTCGGTTGCGGGAATATCGATCAACGTCACCAGTAGTGTCTGATTGAAGCCGGGAGAAATCTCATAGGTCAGCGTAGTCCTGGTAAGAATGAATTCATCAGGGATTTCCAGGCGACGGCCATCTTTAAGCACGAGCGTGTAAGCCGAGGCGGTAATTGCGATCAGCAGACTAACGCTGACAGTTGTTAGCGTCCTGACGACGGCGCATCGCACCCGTGCGCTTCGCGATGAATGGTCAAACATATTGAGATCTCCCGGTTTCTATGACTCTACTTGCTCGGACTCGATGATGATTTCGTGTAACTATCGCGCGCCTTCACTGCCAGGTTCGGCTGCTTCACGCGCACCTTGATCTCGCGCCGCGCATTGTCGTCCGGATTGTCCGACTTCGGGTAATAGCCGAGGCTGTACTGGCGCCGCAACTCTTCGGCAATTCGCGAAAACGCGTCTGCGAGCTGCTTCGTGTCGTTTGCCTGATAGAGCCGGCCGCCCGTTTCATCGGCGAGCGCGTGCAGATATTTATCCGCGCGATCGTATTCAGCCTTGGTCGTTCCCGGCAACGGCGCGCCATTATTTGCCGGCATGTTGTACGTCTGCTGCGAAGTCGTTGGGCCAAAGATGCCGCTGCGCGTCGTTACCACGGTGACCGTGCCGCCGCCGCCTTGCATTGAGCGCATATAATCCGTCGTGTCGTATTGAATTGGATAGATCAGCGCATCGAGTTCCTCAACTTCGCGCAGCGTGCTTTGATAAGTGGACTGCTGACTCGACGTGTCGACACCGTCGGTGAAGAGCACGATCGCCTTGCGGCCTTTGATTTGATTCAGCCGTTCGCGAATCGTCAGATGCACGGCGTCATAAAGTCGCGTTGAGCTGCCGGTGTTCGCATACTCGTCGATCAAATTCTCAACCATGTTTAGATCGTTAGTCGCGTTCGGCGTCAGCAACAAAACTTCGTCGTTGAAAGTCACTACCAACATGCGATCCTGTGGCCGGAGTTGTTTCGCAAATTCAATCGCCGCTTCGCGAATTTCTTCCAGGTGAAAATGCGTCGAGGCCGAAGTGTCAAGCAGCAAAGCTACCGTGAAAGGTTTGTCCGCGGGTTCGAAATAAGCAATCGACTGCTCGACGCCGTTCTCGAAAATGCGAAAGTCGTCGCGCTGCAAATTTGAAA
>DASQYL010000055.1:0-3332 GCA_035639235.1 Pyrinomonadaceae bacterium
CCTGGGATGTTCCAAGTCAATTATTCCTGCGTCAGTTTAATCTGAAATATAACAAGATCGCTTCAGCGATGATCACTCACCGAGACCTGTTGAGCGTCGTCGCCGAAGAGCGAAAATTGACATTTGTCTCGACCGGGATGAGCACCTATGAACAGATCGACGAAGCGGTCAAGATCTTTGCGCACAACCGTTGTCCGTTTGTCCTAATGCACTGTGTTGCCACTTATCCCGCAGCCGAAGAGGAACTCAACCTGCAGATGATTCATAAGTTGCGGGAACGCTACCAGTGTCCTGTCGGCTACAGTGGACATGAAGCCTCGGTTTCACCTTCGGTGATTGCTGCGGCCATGGGCGCCGTCGCGATCGAGCGCCACATCACGTTGGATCGCGCCATGTATGGCAGCGACCAGGCCGCTTCGCTGGAGAAGGCTGGGTTGGAAACGATGGTGGCACAAATCGCGAAACTTCCCAAGGTGCTCGGTGACGGCGTCAAACAGGTGCTCGAAAGTGAGCACAAGAACGCAGCGAAATTACGTTATTGGACCACCGCTGCGTGACTGTTAATCGCTCTGATCTTAATCGGCTGATGACTGGCTCGAAGGCCGCCACATCACTGCACGTGGTGATGATATTGCAGGCACGCATGGGGTCGACGCGTCTGCCTGGAAAATCTTTGCTGCCGCTAGCGGGGCAGCCGCTCGTCTCCCGAGTTATAGAACGTGTGAAGCGGAGCAAGTTGGTCGATCAGTTTGTTTTGGCCACCACCGGCAAACCAGAGGATGACCCACTGTCGGCGCTGGCTAGTCAAGCAGGCATCGCATCATTTCGCGGTTCGGAAAACGATCTCGTTGACCGTTACTATCAAGCCGCGAAAAAATTCTCTGCAGACCTCATCGTTCGCGTTCCAGCAGATAATCCGGTGCCCGAAGCCGCGGAAATTGATCGGATAATCAAATATCATATTGAAAGCCAAAACGATTTTTCGTCGAATTACCCGGACGTCTTCGACAATGGTTATCCTGATGGGATAGGCGCGGAGGTGTTTGGGTTTGCGGCTTTACATAAGGTGTGGGAAACGAGCAACGATCCACGGAACCGCGAACATCCGCACACAAATTTCTATGAGCATCCAGATCTTTTCCGGCTGGGCACTATAGAGTGCCCGGCGGAGTTTCGCCGGCCTGATATCATTCTGGACGTCAATACGCGCGAACAATACGAATTTCTCGCAGAGCTTTACGACACGCTCTACCCACGAAACCCTAACTTCACGATCCTGGAGGTAATTCGTTGGTACGACCGTGAATACAACGGGCGAAAAGGAGTCAGGTCGTGATCTACTGCTTTGATATCGATGGCACGCTTTGCACGAATACCGATGGCGAGTACGACAAGGCCGAGCCTTTTCCAGAAGTGATAGCTCACGTTAATCAACTGTTTGCTGAAGGTCATCAAATTCTTTTGTATACAGCCCGCGGCGCTACGACCGGAATCGATTGGCGCGACACTACCGTGCGACAGATGCAGGACTGGAAGGTAAGCTATCACCAGTTGTTTATGGGAAAACCCACCGCCGACGTCTATATAGATGACAAAGCAATGAACTCGATCGACTGGAAGAGCCGTCACTTGGCGGCCCGACAGCTCGAACAGGAGGAAAATGGAGGCTAATTCTGACCGCGTCGTTTACTTCAACGGCGAATTCATACCTGAGAGTCAGGCACGTATCTCGATCTATGACTCTGCATTAATGTTTGGCGACATGGTCTTTGAAATGACCCGGTCGTTCAATGGCGTGCAGTTTAAATTACGCGAACATCTTGAGAGGCTGTATGCCTCGATCAAGATGGTGCGGATTCCAGTTGCCATGACGATCGATGAGATGGAGGAAGCATGCTACCAAACAATCGAAGCTAATAAGCCGGCCTTTGCTGCCGACGACGAGCACCGGTTGATGATCGATGTTTCCCGCGGTCTTCTTTCCCTCTACGAAGGTAACGTCAAAGGTGTGCAAACGGGGCCGAACGTGATCATAGCGGATTTTCCGTTGCGTTGGACCGTAGCATCGATGGGGCCACTGTTTGATAAAGGTATCAATGCGGTGATTCCGTCGCAGCGAGCGATTCCGGCATCACTGCTCGATCCGAAAATCAAAAATCGCAGTCGGCTCTTCTACCTAATGGCAAATATCGAAGTCGGCAATTGCGAAGGTGATAATAACTGGGCGCTGCTGCTTGATCCCGACGGGTTCGTCACCGAGGGCACCGGCGACAATTTTCTGATTGTAAAGGATGGCGTAATCATTTCACCGGAAGGCCGGAATATCTTGAGAGGTGTAAGCCGCGCCTACGTGATGAACGAATTGGCCCCACAGTTGGGCTTGCGAGCCGTTGAGCGAAATATTGAACCTTATGACGTGCTTACGGCTGATGAAGCGTTTATGACTGCAACTCCTTTCTGCATTTTGCCGGTGACCTCGCTTAACGGAAGCCCAATCGGTCACGGTGTTGGCCAGGTGACCCGGATGTTGCTCAATGCGTGGAGCGAGAATGTAGGCGTCGACATTCCTGCTCAGATCAAATCCTGGGCCGTCGCGTCCGCCAGGGCAGTGAGTCAGTCTCCGTCTCCTTATTCGTTCAAATCGAGCAGATGAATCCGATCGGTATTATGCAAGGCCGCTTGTCTCCGCCGTCTAACGGCCGGATTCAGTCATTTCCCGTCGAAACCTGGCGTTCGGAATTTGAGTTGGCAAAAGACGCAGGACTGGCTTGTATCGAATGGATTTATGAAAGCGGCACGAACGAGTCGAATCCGATTTGTACCGAAGAGGGAATCAAGGATGTACGCAGACTATCAGAAGCTTGCGGTGTCGAAGTGCGGTCAATCTGTGCCGATTACTTCATGGCCGACCGCCTGATAAATCGCGGCGGGTCGATTCGCGCCGATGCGCTTGAACATCTCAAATGGTTATTAAGACAAGCAAACATGATGAGCGTACGTTACATCGTGTTGCCGTTTGTCGATTCGTCATCGCTTGAGCCCGGACCTGAGACTGACGCTCTGATCCGAATACTTTACTCGCTGCGAAGCGATACGGAAGACTCGGGAGTGGAGCTTCACCTTGAAACCGACCTTGAGCCGAAGTGTTTGTTAGCCATTCTGGAAGCCTTGGACCATCCTTTTGTTCGCGCGAATTACGATATTGGCAATAGCGCGGCGCTGGCGCACGATCCGGAAGACGAACTTGGCGCGATTGGCCCATGGTTGGGGAGTGTGCACGTGAAGGACCGAATCAAAGGTGGCCATACGGTTGCACTGGGTACCGGATCGGC
>DASQYL010000056.1:0-14405 GCA_035639235.1 Pyrinomonadaceae bacterium
GTCGAACGGCTCTACAAGGTTTCCTACGGCGATGCGGCCGGCTTGTCGTCAACGAACGGTGTCCACCAAGTGCCGGTGCCGGCCGTGCGGCTGAACGAATTGTTATTCGATGCGCAGCAAATCAGCGACAGCGTCGTTGTGAACCAACCTGGATGGGACACCATGCTTGAAAATAACAAGCAACAGTTCGTGAATCAGTTTGTTCAGCGTTCGCGATTCACTTCGGCGTTGCCGACGTCGATGACGCCGGCGGCATTCGTCGATCGGCTCAACCAGAATTCCGGCAATACGCTTTCAGCAGCCGATCGCCTGGCCGCGATCGCTTTGTTCGGGAACGCCGTCGATTCGACCAACACTGCGGCGCGGGCGGCCGCCTTACGACAGATTGCCGACAACGCAAGTCTGTACCGCGCTGAATTCAATCGAGCGTTTGTGCTGATGCAGTACTTTGGGTACCTGCGGCGCAATCCTAACGAAGGTCAGGATACCGACTACACCGGATACGAATTTTGGTTGAATAAACTGAATTCGTTCAACGGCGACTTCGTGAACGCGGAGATGGTTAAGGCCTTCATTACTTCGTCTGAGTACAAGAGTCGCTTCACCCAATGACGACGCCTCTAATCGTTTTAGAGGCGGGGATTTTATTGCGCGCCGACGATGCGCCAATTGTTATCTGTTTCGGTGGGAATAGTTTTGTGTTTCTCAACCCAGTCGATAATCAATTCGCGCACTTCCGCGCTGGAACGGTAAACCACCGGCGCATTCTTGAACATGTCGTAGCCACCGCCGCCGTTAACACGATAGTTGTTCGTGACGACGCGCAGCTTCTGCGTCGGCGATAACGGTTGCCCTTTGAATTTCAAATTCTGAATTCGTTGACCAAACGGCTTCGTCAAATCGATATCGTAATTAACACCTTCAGCAACGTCGAAGTTGTAACCTGGAACTCGTTGATCGACGAGTTGGGCAAGCGTCTTGTTCTGCTCGTACTCGCGAAAGTATTCGGCTGAATGTTCGAGCGCATCTTTTAGTTGCTGGCCGGTCAGTTCCAAAGTCACGAGCGTGTTCTCGTATTCATAAAGTCCCGCGATGTCACGCACCGTTACTGCACCTTTCGAGATGTGCGCGCGATCGTTGAAGCACGCAGCCATCGAGACGTCGGCATTGCCGGCTTCGAGCTGTACACGCTGAATCAAATCAATGATCGCGCTGTCGTGAAAGCGGCAACCGTTCGCGGTTAATTCTTCGCTTGATTCCCCAATAGCACGGCTCAGCCACGCTTGGGTTTCTTTGTCATAGGACTCGCCGATCTTCGCAATCTCCGGATCGACTTCGGTCTTCTCGGTAACGGGAATCGTGCGTGCGGATTTCATGATTACTTGCCAACGGCCGCTAGCATTCTTCTGCAGGTAAAGATCGACGCGAGCGATGTGACTTGCCCAACGGTTTGCCTGAGTGAGAAGTACCCCGTCGTCATAAACAGGTGTCCGATTGCCCGAATTCCATTTCTCTCTTTCAAATGAAAACTCCGTATTTACTGTCAATGACGGTACCTCGCGATGCGTGTGACCCATCAGAATCACGTCAATACCCGGCACTTGTCGCGCGATTGCGATCGCCGCGTTTTCATTCGGAACTTGTGAAGGACTGGGAATGCCGGTGCGCAAATCTTCTTCGATGCCCATGTGCATCGCGATCACCACCACGTCAACCTTTGCGCCGGTCCGCAATAGTTCGACCCACTTCTTCGCTTCGCTTACTGTTTCGTGGAATTCGAGTCCCTCATAGTTTGGCTTGTTCTCCCAATTCGGAATGCCGGGTGTCGTCAGTCCGAGAATGCCAATCTTGACACCTTGCACTTCCTTCACGATGTAGGGTTGGTAATGTGAATGCGGCTTGTCGCTTTCTGTGTCGTAAGTGTTCGCGGACAGCCAGGGAAACTGTGCTTCGCGGCGCGCCTTCTCCAAAACCTGCAAGCCGAAGTTGTATTCATGATTGCCGACGGTCATCGAGTCGTAATGCAGGGCGTTCATCGCCAGCATCATCGGATCGGGCGGTGTGTTGTTGCGCTTGTTGTGAAAGTATTCGAGCGGCGTTCCCTGAATCGTGTCGCCGGAATCGACCAGCAACAAATCGGGATCGTTCTTGCGCGCTTCCTTAACCAGCGTCGCCACTTTCGCAATCCCGACGTTGTCGTACTTGTTCGTGTAGTAATCGATCGGAAAAACGCGGCCATGCATGTCGGTGGTGCTGAGAATCACAACGTGCGCGCGTTGCAACTTCGTCTGACCCGTACCGCTGGCAGCGATGACGAACAGTGTAAGCGAAACGTTGAGGATGGCGACTGTGATGCGTTTCATTCTTTCAAGCCCTCTATTTGAAATATTTCGAGGGACAGTCTAGATCGAAAACCGCCGAATCGCTTAGGCGCGATCACTTTTTGAAGTGCGCCGGCTTGACGGCGCTTTGGCTCTTGTTTGGAGTCCGGCCTTCAGGCGGCTTTTCGTCAATCGAAGCCGCGTAAACGCGGAACTCCAAATGAAAGCGGCGTCAAGCCGCCGCCCTCCACATTATCCAGTCTCCCACTTTTGCGTTTTGCGCGCGCGGTTGATTATGATGTCGGCTTAAGATCGTCAATTAATCCTTTCCTGTAGTCCGGCAAAATATGAGTCACCCTCAAACAGCATTAGAAGAATCCCTCGCGCGTCCGCTGACGGCGCTGTCCGAGGATGAACAGATGTTCCGTGACAGCGTGCGCGAATTCGCCGAAGGTGAAATCCGCAAGCGCGTCGAAGAAATGGACGAGCAGGCGCATCTCGATCCGGCACTGCTTAAGCAATGTTTTGAATTGGGCCTGATGGGGATCGAAGCGCCCGAAGAATACAACGGCGCCGGGGGCTCGTTCTTTCAGGCTATACTCGCGGTCGAACAAGTTTCGCGCGTAGATGCTTCGGTAGGCGTGTTCGTCGATGTGCAGAATACGCTCGTTAACAACGCTTTGATTCGCTGGGCCAATGCGGACCAAAAAAAGAAATATCTGACCCAGTTGGCAACAGAAAGAGTCGGGGCGTACGCCTTGAGCGAAGCCGATTCCGGTTCCGACGCTTTTGCGATGCAGACGCGCGCCGTCGATCGGGGAGATCACTTTGTTTTGAACGGCCGGAAGCTTTGGATCACAAATGGCAAAGAAGCTGAGATTTTCGTGCTGTTCGCTAACGCAAATCCCGAAGCCGGCTATCGCGGCATCACTGCGTTCATCGTAGAGAAAGCTTTTGAAGGATTCACTGTCGGTAAGAAAGAAAACAAACTCGGCATTCGCGCATCGTCCACGACTGAATTGATTCTCGAAGATTGCAAGGTGCCAAAAGAGAATGTGCTCGGCGAAATCGGCAAAGGCTATAAGGTTTCAATCGAAACTTTGAATGAAGGCCGCATCGGCATCGGCGCGCAAATGATCGGCATCGGCGCCGGCGCCTTGGAAGCGTCGCTCAACTACACCAAAGAGCGGCAGCAGTTCGGCAAGAGCGTCAGCGAATTTCAAGGCGTGCAGTTTCAGTTGGCTGAGATGGCGACCGATTTAGAAGCTGCGCGCTTGATGGTTTACAACGCCGCGCGCATGAAAGATGCGAAACAGAATTTTGTGAAAGAAGCGGCGATGGCCAAGCTTTATTCGTCGCGCGCGGCTGAACGCATCACGTCAAAAGCGATCGAATTGTACGGCGGATACGGCTACGTCAAAGACTATCCCGTCGAAAAGTACTGGCGCGATTCGAAGATCGGCGCGATCTACGAAGGCACTTCGAATATGCAATTGCAGACGATCGCGAAATTGATAATTGGCAAGTAATTCTGATTGTTTAGCGCGAGGGCGTCGCCTCGCAGACGGGCAACGCCCGTCTCTAAACGCAAATCTTGAATGTCTTCATCACGAATCGAAATATTCGAACAAATCCTCGTTGCCGATCCGTCGAACTCGGCGGTGCTCTTCGGTTTATCGAAGGAGTATGAAAAGTCGGGCGATGATGCGAAGTTAATCGAAACGCTCGAACGTTATCTCGCTGCGGCTGACGACGAAGGTAACGCTTACGGCATGTTGGCCAACGCTTACGATCGAACTAATCAACGCGATAAAGCGCGCGCCGCATACGAACGCGGCGTGGAAGCGTCAATGGCGCATGGACATCCGGGTATGGCTGAGGATTACCGGCAAATATTAGAAAATGATTTTCAAGTGCCGTAGGCACGAAATATTTATAGATACGCAGTTCTACCAATGATTACCAGCCCATTTATGGGCCGCAGAACATTTCGCTCCTAAAGGAGCTTTGAAATCTATTACTTCTAGAACCATAAATATTTCGCCGCGCTGCGGCGAAAGCAAGATATATGAGCGATACGAAAGTTCTCAGACTGGTAAAAAAATCCGAAGGGATGCCCAAAGGTGCTTTCACCGCGAAAGCAGTTGCGAAAGCTGAACCTAAACCCGTTCCGTCTCCAATCACCAAACTCGTTCCACCGCGAAAACCGAAGCGTCCAAAACAGCGTGAAAGACAACGTGAATCGCCAAAGCTCAGCCGCGAAGAGATGTTGAATATTTTTCGCACGATGTACCTGTCGCGCCGGCTGGACGATAAAGAAATTCAGATGAAGAACCAGAACCGTATCTTTTTTCAGATTAGCGGCGCTGGTCACGAAGCGGTGCTGGTCGCCGCGGGCATGTGCCTGAAGCCAGGGCATGATTGGTTCTACCCGTACTATCGCGACCGCGCGCTCTGTTTGCAGTTGGGCATGAGGCCGCTCGAGATGCTTTTGCAAAGCGTCGGCGCGGAAGCCGATCCAAACTCACATGGCCGGCAGATGCCTTCGCACTGGGGACATAAGAAGCTGAACATCGTTTCGCAATCATCGCCGACGGGAACGCAATTGCTGCAGGCAGTCGGATGCGGCGAAGCGACTTACCGCATCAAACTGATTAAAGAACTAAAGAAGCGCGTCAAGAATTTTCACGGCGACGAAGTTGTGTATGTTTCGTTCGGCGACGGCACGACCAGCGAAGGCGAGTTTTGGGAAGCGCTGAATACCGCATGCAATCTGCGCTTGCCGGTTGTGTTTCTGCTCGAGGACAACGGTTATGCCATCAGCGTGCCGGTTGAAGTGCAAACCGCGGGCGGCGATATTTCAAAATTGGTTGCCGGGTTTCCGAACCTTTATCGACAGAGATGCGACGGCACCGACCCGGTTGAATCGCTGGCGGTGATGCGGCGCGCCGTCGACAACTCTCGTAAGAATCGCGGACCGTCATTCGTTCATGCGAAAGTAATTCGTCCCTATTCACATTCTTTATCCGACGACGAAAGACTCTATCGCTGCGAAGCTGAACGGCTGGCCGACGCCGAGCATGATCCGATCCAGCGATTCGGATCCGTGATCGTTAAGGAAGGTGTCGCGAGCCAGGATGAACTCCAGGAAATCAAAGACGAAATCGATCGCGAGGTAAACGAAGCGGCTGACAAAGCTCTGGCGAGCCCGCAACCCGCGGCGGACACCGCAATGAATTTCGTTTATTCGCCGAGCGTCGATCCCACTTCAAAAAATTTCGACACTGAAGAAAAAGTTGAGTTAAGCGGCAATCCCGGCACCATGGTCGATTTGATCAATCGCTGTCTGCACACTGAGATGAAGCGCGACGCGCGTATCGTCATTTTCGGCGAGGACGTGGCCGATTGTTCGCGCGAGAAATTCATCAACGAAGTCAAAGGCAAGGGCGGCGTTTTCAAAGTTACGGCGAATCTGCAACGCGCGTTCGGCAGCAATCGCGTTTACAACTCGCCGCTGGCCGAGGCCAACATCGTGGGCCGCGCGATCGGCTTGGCGACTCGCGGCTTGAAGCCGGTCGTCGAGATTCAATTCTTCGATTACATTTGGCCGGCTTTTCATCAAATCAGAAACGAACTCGCGCTCATGCGTTGGCGTTCGGGCAATGAATTCTCCGCGCCCGTCGTCATGCGCGTACCCGTCGGCGGCTATCTGAAAGGCGGCGCGATTTATCATTCGCAATCCGGCGTTTCTTTATTCACGCAGATTCCGGGACTGCGCGTCGTCTATCCATCGAATGCGCTCGATGCAAACGGCCTGCTGCGCACCGCAATTCGTTGCGACGATCCGGTGATGTTCCTCGAGCACAAACATCTCTATCGCCAGGCCTACAACAAGTCGGCTTATCCTGGCGACGATTTCATGATTCCCTTCGGCAAAGCAAAGACCGTGCGCACCGGAAACGATCTCTCAATCATCACCTACGGCGCGCTGGTGCAACGCTCAGTCGTCGCGGCGAAGGAAGCGGAGAAGCAAGGCATCAGCGTCGAGATCGTCGACCTGCGTTCGCTCAGTCCGTACGATTGGAACGCGATTGCGGAATCCGTCAAGAAAACCTCACGTGTCATAGTCGCGCACGAAGACTCCGTCTCGTGGGGCTACGGCGCCGAAATCGCCGCGCGCATTTCGAATGAACTGTTCGAACACCTCGACGCGCCGGTCCAACGCGTGGGCGCCCTCGACACCTTCGTCGGCTATGCCCCGCAACTCGAAGACGCCATCCTGCCGCAGAGTGCGGATGTGTTGAAGGCGATCATTGAGTTGCACACGTATTAGTAGCGATGCCAACGCAGTATGATTTAGAGTGTCGGTGGATAAGCTCGGAGGGAATTCCCGCCGTTGAATTCCGTTATGGAGATATTGTCAAAATAAAGGCTGGCGATCACGCCGGCTTCGAGGCCCAAGTGATTTCTCTCTACGCAACTGAACCCGAACCTTTGTACGGAGTGACCTTTCCACCAAACGAGAAGTTTGCGTGGATTCGTCAGCAGGATCTTGAAGGAACAGGCACGAATAGCGGCGCCACCTTAATCCTTAAGAAGCGCGGTGAGCCGGATAGAAAATCTTCACGAACTTGAGCAATTCCGTCACGCCACGCTTCTTCAAAACCCCAGCGGCCTTCCGCAAATGGCTCGCGGCCAATCACGACAAATCAAAAGAACTCTGGGTCGGGTTCTACAAGAAATCTTCCGGCAAGCCGAGCATCACCTGGCCCGAATCGGTCGATGAAGCATTGTCGTTTGGTTGGATTGATGGCGTGCGCAAGCGCTTCGACGATGAAAGTTACGTGATTCGCTTTACTCCGCGCAATCCGAACAGCATCTGGAGCGCGGTGAACATGCGCAACGTCGAACGCTTGATCAAAGAGAAGCGCATGACACCAGCCGGAATGAAGGCATATGAAAATCGAAAGGAAAATCGTTCGGGCATTTATTCATACGAACAACGCAGTCCTGAACTGATTGAGCCTTACGCCGGGATTTTGAGACGAAATAAAGATGCCTCGGAATTCTTTCAAGCACAGCCTGCCGGGTATCGCAAGATGATGAACTGGTATATTGTCAGCGCGAAGCGAGAAGCGACGCGACGGCAGCGCCTCGATCGATTGATCAAAGCGTCGGCTAAACGCGAACGCCTGAGGTGAACATATGCGCAAACTGACTCTCGGTCTGGCAACCAGTCTCGACAACTACATCGCGCGTAAGGACGGCGGCGCTGATTGGCTGCGATGGAACCAGGAGGTGGCCGAAATCAGCGCCAGGTTCATGAAGACCGCGGATGCGCTGCTCATCGGGCGCAAGACTTACGAAGTCATGCTCGCAAACATCTTATCCTGGCGCGAAGAACTACGTTTTCTCACGAACGAAAAAGCAGGTCACCTCGATAAAGCAAAGGCTGTTACAAAAGAACGCGGCAAACGTCGAATTGATCACCAGCAACGCTGCTGACTTTGTGCAACGGCTCAAGCGATGGAAAGGTAAAGGCATTGCCTTATTCGGCGGTGGCGAATTGGCAAAATCTCTGTTTGAGGCCGGCCTGATTGACGAAATTGTTCTTAATGTGCATCCCATCATTCTCGGCTCCGGGATACCGCTTTTCCATGAAATGAAGCAGCAGATCGATCTTCAATTTTTCAAGGCCAGGCTGCTAAAGGATGGCGGTGTGGTCCTCTCCTACCGCGTCAAGCACTGAACGGGTTTCGAACGCGACATCCTCATCAACAATCGTGTTTGTTCGCTGAACGTACGCTCCATTCGTCTGCGCTTCAACTTCTTGCGGAGATTTCCAGCCGGTACGGTGCTTGCGACCATTTCGCTCGGCAAAGCCTCAATTCCCGGCACAACACAAACCATGGTTTTAGAAGGAGGAATTCTTATGCGCAAGATTGCAGGAATATTCGTGGGAGCCGCGTTGCTCTCGCTTTCCCTTGCTGTTGTGGCGAGGAGCCAGGTCCAGACAACAACAGTAACCAAAGTACAAACCCAAACCGTACAGAATCCCGACGGCACGTACAGCATCGTTGAATACCCCGTAGGAAAAGAAACTGTCGTTACGTTGACTCCGATGGGAATCGTTGGGGCGACGGGCCGCGCCACGATTCTGCGCAGCAGCGACGGCACGACTATCAAAGTGAATCTTGAAAAATTGCCGGCTGACATCGCGGCGCTGAATCTCTACGCTGTCGATCCAACGGGCGCAGTGACCGCGCTTGGGCCACTCGAAATTGCCGACGGCGTCGGCACGTTTACGACCACGACGCCATTGACACGATTCATGTTGTTCGCTTCGCCTGATGCGAATGTGACGGCTTACGACCCGAACACGCACGTGTTCTTCCGCAGCGCTGTCCCAAGTGGACTTGCCGTGATTCCGTATGGTGCGGCGACTACGGCTGTTGGTGAAACAGTCGGCGGCGTTGCCGTAACCACGAACACGGGAGTCGTCGTGGGACCGACTGATTACGCGGTGCCGATGCTGGGCATTCCGCGCTTCAAGAAAGACGACAGCACGAAACTGAAAATAAACTTCACCGGCGCAATGGAAGGCGCCCACGCCAACATCTTCATCGAGCCGCGCAAGCATGGCCGGTCAACCGAAGTGTTGATGCACTTCCACGATTTGAAGGACGCGCCGACAGGACAGGCGTTCGTGCTTTGGGCCGTGTCGCCCGATAACCGCTTCCAGAGACTCGGACAGATCGTCAACGTCCGCGGACGTAACGAAGCCGAGATTCGTTCAGAAACCGACTTCGATGATTTCGGATTGATGCTGACGACTGAGAATCTGGTCGGCTCGAACGTGCAAGTAATTGCGCCCGCAGGGAAGCGCGTCGGTGTAATTCAAATTGTTCCATAAGGATCAATAAAACTAGTAAGCTTACCGGGCCATCTTCGGATGGCCCCTTTTTTTTGCGTCTATCAGCGGAATCTTGACGGAACGATCTGCAAACGCGCTTCGTATATTGAGCCGGACGAAGCGGAAAGGGCGAATCAGTCTCAGATAAGGAAATGAAAGAAGCAGGCGACATTCTCAAAATAGTGGGCATGGTGCTCTTGGTTTTGTTTGTATTGGCGGTAGGCGTGCCTTTGGTGCTGGCCGCGGCCGGCGTGGCGCTCGGCATTATCGGCGTGCTAATCGCATTGGCGATTTGGCTGATAAAGATCGCCGTCGTGGTGGCGATTATTTATTTAATTATCGTTGGGATCAGAGCGGTGCTGAGATAGCTACAGAGTCCGCGCGCTTCTTCTCTTACAATCCACTCCTAAATACCTGGATCAGTGCGACGCCTTCTGGAGTCCGCGAAGCGGACTAGCGAAAATAGCCCAGCGATTCATCGCTGGGAACCGAACGTTAATTCCCAACGAAGTCCGCGAAGCGGACGGCAGAAGTTTCGGCCCGGCAGACGCAAACATTCCTCTTGTCTGTCGCCCGCTAAAGCGGGCTTTCATTTCTCCCGCACCCTGGAACCCAGCACTAAAGTGCTGGGCTATTTCCAAAACGTCCGCTGCGCGGACTTGATTGCACAGGTTTGCCTGAATAATTTGGAACAATCATCGTGGCATTCCATCCCTCACACATTGAATCTAAAATTCACAATATCGCCTTCCTGCATGATGTAGTCTTTGCCTTCAAGCCTCAACAAACCTTGGTCCCGCGCTGCTGCATACGAGCCGACCCGAATCAAGTCTTCATAACTGACAATCTCGGCGCGAATGAATCCACGCGCGATGTCGGAATGGATTGCGCCGGCGGCGTCCTGCGCGCGCGAGTTCTGCGGGATGGTCCAGGCGCGGGCTTCCTTTTCGCCGGCGGTGAGGAATGACATCAATCCCAGCACTCGATAGGCGCTTTTGATTAACTGATCGACGCCGCTGCTCTTGACGCCCAGCGATTCGAGATACTCGATTCTCTCTGCAGGCGATAAGTCGACGAGGTCTGCTTCGAGCTGCGCGCAAATCACGACGTATTGAGAACCATCAGATGCGGCGACCTCGCTAATCGCTTTCACATTTTCATCATCTGAAACCGTCAATGTCGATTCGTTGACGTTCGCGGCGTAGATCGTCGGCTTCATCGTCAGCAGGAAATAATTGCGCGCTATCGCGTTCTCTTCGTCACTTAACGAAATACTTCGCGCCGGTTTGAATTCTTCGAGCACCGGCTGAATCTTATCAAGCACCGCAACTTCGGCCTTGGCAGCTTTGTCACCGCTCTTGGCCGTCTTTTCCACGCGCTCACGGCGACGCTCAACGGTGGCGAGATCCGCCAGCGCCAATTCGATTTGAATCGTCTCGATATCGCGGCGCGGATTGATCGTGTCTTCGACATGGACGACTGTTTCGTTATCAAAGCAGCGCACAACGTGAACAATCGTATCCGTCTCGCGAATGGCATGGAGAAATTGGTTGCCCATGCCTTCGCCTTGTGACGAACCGCGCACCAGACCGGCGATGTCCACGAACTCGACGCTGGCCGGAACGATCTTGTCTGTCTTCACGAGCTTCGCGAGCGGCGCCAGCCGTTCATCGGGCACCGCAACCACGCCGACGTTTGGCTTGCTCGTTGAGAACGCGTAGTTCGCAATCAGAGCCGACGATTGTGCGGTGACGGCATTGAACAACGTCGTCTTGCCGACGTTGGGTAAGCCTACAAATCCTGCGCGCAACATGTTGTGAAGATATCCTCCTGGAAACGAAACCTACACTTCAACACGCGAGCAAACAGATGTCCAGTCGCGTCTGAATCCTTGTTGCCAATATCGTTGAGAGATCTTTCTCTAGCCCAGGCGTTTACGCCTGGGGTCGACAAGCTACCAACAGAAAAGCCCCATTAATGGGGCTTTGCGTTTTTCAAATTAACCTTCTAACCCAGCCGTAAACGGCTGGGCTAGAGAAATCTGACAACTCACAATTCAGACAAGAGCAAAAAAGGGCCGGACAAAATTTCGCCCGGCCCGCAAAAGAATGAATACGTTCGCAGATTAATGATCGATCTTCTGCATGGTAATCGTGATCATCGGCTCTTTCCCGCCGGTGCGGCTGTACGAGACCCAGTAGCCGGCTTTCGGATATCGCACCAGCTTGTATCCCGAGCCGTCAGCTTTGGCCTCGATATCGCTGCCGATGACATCCTTCGCCGTCGGAATCGAATTTGCACCGTTCATGAAATCGATTGAGATCGCGGTCACCGTCTTCGTTGCCTTGTCGTAATAAACCTGGACAGCCTCGTTGTCGCCGAACATGTAAAAATCCTGCTCGTCGCCTTTGTCCTTGGGATTGCCCAGCTTCCTACGCGCTTCGTCGGTTGGCATTCCGATGCGCACACCCTTGAAATCGCTGAATAATGGTTCGTCGGCTTTTTGAGCGTGCGATCGAAACGTCGGCCCCACACATAAAATAATCAAGCCAATCGCGAAGAATGAAAGTTTAATGATGCGGCCTGGCAAGAGCCTTAGAGAAACGCACAACATCTGATTCCTCCTTCGAGCTTTGGGCCGTGCAAAGACTTGCGCGGCGGAAAGGGTTAACTCGCGGTTCACATTGGATTTGCCGCGAGTTTCGACGAACAATATGACAAGCGCCGACCGCAAGTCAATAGAGTTTCGCGGCTGGGTTGGGAAACCTATGCCGCCGCCAGGGACTGGATTCACTCGTAGGCCGAAACTAGAATAGAGACGAGCGAAGCAAAAATATGCTTGCAAGAATGCCGACCAAGCGAACAAGGAGTTAGATCGCATGAAAAAGACTATTTCCGCGACAATATCTTTCGCGCTAATTGCGCTCTTCGCCGGCAACTTCTCCGGCTGCTCAACTCAACCGAATTCGAACGCGAACACAGTCGCGACCGCGAGCGCGGAGCCGACGCCGGATAAGACCGCGATCGAAGCTCAATTAAAGGCACTCGAATACGATTGGCCGCGAATTATCAAGGAGCGCGATGGGGCGGCCGTGCGCAAGCTCGAAGCCGACGACGTCGTTCTGATCGAGCCGAACGGAAGCCTTGGCGCCAAGGATGCAGACATCAAGGACATAGAATCCGGAGAGATGGCAAACGATCCGCAGGAGATATCAGACGTTGTCGTTAACGTGCTCGACAACGATTCGGCAGTCGTCATCTCGCGGACGACGGTGAAGGGTGATAGCTATAAGATCAGCGACGACAAAGGTGAAACAATCATCCACGAATTTCGCACACTCGACACCTTCATGCGCCGAAATGGACAGTGGCAGATTGTCGCCTCGGCAACCGTGCCGGTTCGAACTCCCGTTAGTCCGGAGTCCACACCTTCTGCGGCAGCCGCATCACCAACAAGCAAAGGCTCGCCAGCGGCCAGAGCCTCGTCACCGCCAAAGGCGGCGCCGCCGATGATGCAGCGCAGTCCGGAATAATTCTTTTTCGCAGATCTCGCTCGTCAAATGATATTTCTTCTTGACGTGCCGCGATTTTTATCATAGAAGCAGGACATCAAATTTCAATAAGGAGCTTTCGTATGAAGAAACTTATCGCGCTCGTCTGTTTATTGGTGCTCGCGGCTGCTTGTACGATGCAGCCGTCCGGCAACAAGGACATGACTGCGAACGCAAACAAGGCGCCTGAAACTAAATCGGCTGCGCCGCCCTCTGAAGCCGACATTATCGCCAAGGAGAAAGCTGGATGGGACGCCTTCAAGCGCAAAGACGCCGACGCTTTCAAGAAATTGCTAACGCCCGACTACCTCGAAGTTCTTGATGATGGCACCAAAGATACAGCAGCCGCTGTGGCGAGCATGAATGACTCCGAGATTTCGGAGGTCAACTTCTCTGATTGGAAGATGACGACGATCGACAAAGACGCGGTGCTGCTTACTTACAAAGTCACCGTTAAGGCGAAGTACAAAGGCCAGGATATTCCGCCCGGTCCGTATTATGAAGCCGCAGCTTATGTGAGCCGCAATGGTGAATGGCTGGCGATTTACTACCAGGAGACACTGTCGCAAGCGCCCATGCCACCGCCGCCAACGCCGAAGGAAGCCGCGTCGAGTCCGATGGCCAAACCCGCCGACACAACTGCCGACGCGGCGGCGAACGAGAAGTTGGTTTGGGACGCATTGAAGAGCCGTAACTATGATGCGTTTGGTGCGTATCTGGCGGACAACTCGATCGAGATTGAAGCTGATGGAGTGTACGACAAAGCCGGCTCTATAAAAAGCGTGCAAGGCTTTGATGCTTCGAAAGCAGAGTTGAGCGACTGGAAAACCGTAAAGTTTGACGACGACGCATCGCTCGTCACTTACGTCGTGAAAATTTCAGCGCCGAAGCCGATGACGGAATATCATTCCACCATCTGGATCAGTAAGGATGGGAAATGGCGCGCGCTGTTCCACATGGGAACGCCTGCCGGCAGCCCCACGGGCGCAGCGAGTCCCGAAAAGAAGATGTAGCTTGACGAGCTGATCGAGGGGCGAAGCGATCTGCTTCGCCCTCGCTGTTCACGACCAGATTCCGGGAATGACCGTCGCGCACTTGGGACAATGCCCATCGCGCGTAACTTTCATCTGGCGGATGATGTAGCCGTATCGTGCTACCAACAACTCATCGCAGCTGGGGCAGTAAGTATTCTCCCAACGGCCAACTCGTCCGGGTAGATTTCCCGCGTACACATAACGAAGACCCGCTTCACGGCCAATCTCGCACGCGCGAACTAGTTGTTCCGCACTTGTGTTAGCGTTGGTCTGCATGTGATAGTCCTGATGAAACGCCGTCACGTGCCAGGGAATATCCGGTGAAACTGAAGCGATGAAGCCCGCCGCGCGCTTGAGTTCTTCAGTCGAATCGTTGAAGCCGGGAATCACCAACGTCACGATCTCTTCCCAAAACCCCCGCTCGTAAACCATCTTCACGGTGTCGAGAATATTGTCGACCACGCCGCCAAGCTGCCGGTAATTTCGATCGCTCATCGATTTCAAATCGATCTTGTAACAGTCGGTCCATGGCCGGAGATAATCTAGCACTTGCGGCGTCGCGTTACCGTTTGAGATAAACGCCGTG
>DASQYL010000057.1:0-6343 GCA_035639235.1 Pyrinomonadaceae bacterium
ACAGACCGAAAGGTGGCTGAAGGAGTACAACGAGGGGCGACCACATGACGCTCTGGGAGACATGACGCCCAGAGAATATCTCTTAACCCAAAACCCGGAACTCTCTACTTATGGCTGGTCCTAAAAGCAGGGTACTTACAGGTGGTTAAGGCACAGCCGTCCACCAATAGGGGTTCACGCATTATGAGTCTATTCTTATAGGCTCTATTGATTTCGATCCAATCAATATTGTTCTCTTTCTACAATTTCTGTAGGTGCTTACCCTTCAGAGTGATGTCTCGACCGCCGAACAATTCGTTCGAACGCTGGTTGATTTTCTTGGCGAGATTAGCGAGAGTGACCGCTCCAGGCGCTGTGATATCTGGCAAAGCGCGATTGATTGCTCTTCTCAATGTGTGGCGTGTCCAGAGACTGTTTGGACCGCATTTCAAGCGCAGTTCTTTGTTCGCCTGACCTAATAACCGATAATCAATCATGTGACGTAATTGCGCTCGATACATCGGTCGGTGCTGCGCAACCAGTTTCGCTTGCGTGATCAAGATCTCAGTAATCCAAAAAAGCCAATCGGGTAGGGTATGTTTCACCAACGTTTGCCATTCAAAATCAGTAGTTTTTGAGGGCGAGTTGAATAGTTTGTGCTCCTACAGTCGAATCATTTCCGGTACCAGCGTTGACTTCTCCAACAGCGAATAGAAATTCTCTTGAGGCAACAGTTCAAAAAAGCTCTCCTCGCCTTTGTGGCGATCTTTTTTGCTGCCTCCGATCCTTCCGACGGGTTGGCCGTAATAAGAACCGATCTGGATGAGTTACACGAGGACTCTGATCAGATCGAGCCGCCATTGCGATTCCTACCAGAAACGTGGGCGAGGAAGAAACAACTTAAAAGTGTTGAGCGTGGTTGTTTTTGGCCCAATACTCTCGCGACAAACTTCGACTCTCCCAGAAGTTTCTAAAACTTGTTCTGCAAGAATCCGGTATCGCTGCTTAGACGGTCCAAACGAAGGAGAGCGCGATGTGAGCGCTGTGTTTTCGTCACTACAGGAATAGTCGTAATGACTACCTATTCATTAACTAGCAAACCTAAGACGAGTCGGGATGGCTCGACTATGCGGCCGCGCAAATTGCTCAAAAAGAAAAGCCCGTAAAATACGGGCGTTTCTGAGGGAAAATGTAAATCCCTCGACCGGAAAATATCAATCCTCCAAACGAGAAAATTTAAATCCCTCTCAGGTTTTAGTGGCCCTGCGACAGCTTGCCGATTAGCGAGAACATTGGCAGATACATTGCTATGACGATCGATCCGATCGTGACGCCTAGAAATCCAATCAACACCGGTTCGATCAAAGTCAGCAGGTTAGCGATCGCCGCATCGACTTCCTGCTCGTAGAAATCTGCGATCTTTCCGAGCATCGCGTCCAGCGCGCCCGTTTGCTCGCCAATCCCCACCATCTGCGAAACCATATGCGGGAAAATTTCCGCGGCTCGCAGAGGCTCGACGAAACTCTTGCCCTGCTCGACTGCGGCACGCACATTCAGAATCGCGGCTTCGATCACAACGTTTCCGGCGGTGCGCGCGGTGATGTCGAGCGATTGCAGAATTGGCACGCCGGAAGAGAGCAGTGTTGACAACGTTCGCGAGAAACGCGCAATCGCAATCTTCAAAAATATCGGGCCGATGACCGGGATCTTCAACAAGATGGTATCGATGCGTTTGCGGCCGCCGGGGGTCTTGTAATAGAAATTAATGCCGACACCGCCGCCAATCAGTACCACGAGAATTCCTAGCCCGCCCCAACCGGCGAGAAAATTACTGATGCCGACGACAATTCTGGTTGGCAACGGCAGCGGCTCGCCCGGGCCGAGCAATCCCATGAAGATTGTCTGAAACTGCGGGATCACGACAATCATGATCACGGCCACGGCGACGATGGCGAGGATAATGACTGCTGCCGGATATATCATCGCAGAGATCACGTCGCGCTTCAGTTTGACGATCTTTTCGATGAAGGTAGATAGACGCTGAAGAATCAGATCGAGAATACCGCCCGTCTCACCCGCTTCGACCATGTTCGAATAGAGCTGATCGAAGACCTTGCCGTGACGGGCCATAGCCGCCGCGAGCGTCGAACCCTCTTCGACATCCTGACGAATTTGTCCGAGCACTTGCTGGAAATACTTGTTCTGTTGCTGCTGCGAGAGAATGTCCAGGCACTGAACGAGCGGCAAACCCGCGTCGATCATCACAGAGAACTGACGCGTGAAGATGGCCAGGTCCTTCGATTTGACTTTCTTGCGGCCCGACAATTTAGGAATGCCGATTTCGCGCCCTTTTTCTTTGACGGACGTGAGGGTCACCTGTTCGCGGCGCAAGGCTTGACGGAGCGCTTCGCGATTGTCGGCGACTCGCTCGCCGGAGATGATCTCGTTCATGCGGTTGCGGCCTTTGAAAACATAGGTTGGCATCGTGTGAACTCCGTTTCTAAAGTCGGTAGTAATCGTTTACTTGCGCGCGAAGATGCGGCTCGGCTGGCTGGCGTTAACCATTGGGCGGGCCGCGCCGTTGCCGTTGTTGATTCCATGACCGCGATCGATTAAGTCGCGTAACTCATTAACGTTAGACGTGCGCTGCATTGCCGTTTCCTTACTGATTTGTCGCTTGTGGAAGAGCGTCGCCAGGGATTGATTGAATGTCTGCATTCCGTGAACGTCCTGACCGGTTTGCATCATTGAATAGATCTGATGGACCTTGTCTTCACGAATCAGATTTCGAATGGCAGCGTTGGGGATCAATATCTCCATCGCGAGTGCGCGGCCGCGGCCGTCAGCCTTCGGCAAGAGCGTCTGACAAAGGATTCCTTCAAGTGTCAGCGACAACTGTGCCCGTACCTGTGCCTGTTGCACTGAAGGAAACACGTCGATGATACGGTTGATGGTTGAAACGGCTGAGTTCGTGTGCAGCGTTGCAAACGTAAGGTGGCCGGTCTCGGCGATGCGGAGCGCAGATTCGATCGTTTCCAGGTCGCGCATCTCACCGACGAGCACGACGTCCGGATCCTGGCGTAGCGCAGTTCGCAAAGCATTGGCGAAGCCGCGCGTATCAGCGTTGACTTCCCGTTGATTAACGATGCAGTTTTTGTGGTTGTGCAGGAACTCGATCGGATCTTCGATGGTCAGAATGTGCTCGTGGCGCTCTTTGTTGATCTTGTCGATCACGGCGGCGAGCGTAGTTGATTTGCCCGATCCCGTGGGTCCCGTAACCAAAACCAATCCTCTCGGCTTCGCGCATAGCTCCTTGACAACCGGCGGCAGCCCGAGTTCCTCGAACGACTTGATCTCATAAGGGATCGCGCGAAACACTGCGCCGACGGCGCCGCGCTGATTAAAAATATTCGCGCGAAAGCGTGACAGTCCTTTGACGCCGAAACTGAAATCAAGTTCGAGATTCTCTTCGAAGCGATGCTTTTGCGCATCCGTCAGAACTGAATACGCCAATTGCTTCGTCTCGGAAGAGGTCAGCGGCCGGTAGCCGTCGAGCGGACGAATCTCGCCATGCACGCGCACGAGCGGCGGGGTGCCGGTCGTGATGTGCAAGTCAGAACCCGCCATGTCTGAGAGTTTGTGAAGTAACTCTGAGAGAGATAGTTGTTGTGGTGGATTTTCCATTTGGTTCCGCACTCCTTGTAGAGACTTAGCGTTTTGGCTCGGCCGGCCGGAAAGTCGAAATGAATTGCTCGGCGTCCGCGGCGACCTTGGAAGTTGTGCCTGCCGCCGAACGCGTGGTCAGCGAATAAACGCGGCCGTCGATTTCGGTGAAATAAAAATTCCACACTTGATCAGATTTCGTCGCGTTGTTGGCGGGCGTCTGTGCAATCACCTCAAAGACCTTATGCCCACCGATTTCTCTTTGGCGATCGTTTACCACCCAGCCGCCTGCATTAATCATCTTGTCGATGACCGTGCGCCGCAGATCGGTATAGGCCACGCCTCCCAACATTTTTCGTTGTTCACTCGGAAGCGGTGGCACAGCGTTGGCCGACGGCGCGAGCGCGACCACTGCCAGGCTCGCTTGTGCTTCCGGAGCGCCGTCAATCGCATTAATGCGGAAGTTCGAGCCGTCCTTGTTGGCGGACGCCGACCAGTCATTTGGCACAGGCACCACCAGTGAGCCATCACGATAAACCGACTCTGGCAGAGACATAGCGCCGGGCAATGTCGCATGATTCGCGACCGACTTGCCGTCTGCCGTCATCGTTCCCGGCTTCGTACCACGCAGAGCGGCCTGCAATGCGCGCCGGCGAGCAATGGCTGCGCGGCGACGACGAAGCATGGCGCGATGGCGTCGCCACCACGCGCGCGAATGATGACGGTGATGATGAGCATGCGACGAGAACGCCGATCGCAAGTTGTGCGCGGTTGAGGTTGCTAAGGGCAGTAGAACAGCTATCGAAATGATCAAACCAAACAGCAATGCCAATCGTCGTAACATAACTAAGCCCCTTTCATGCCACCGTCTCGCGTAACACTTCTTCGATGGTGGTAACTCCGTTTCGTATCTTCTGCAGCCCGGATCCGCGCAAAGTGATCATGCCGTCTTCGATCGCTTTCTTGCGTAACTCCAGCGACGACGCGCCGATCAAAATCAGTTCGCGGATCTCGTCCGTAATTTCCATTACTTCGTACAAACCAATTCGACCCTTGTAGCCCGTGTCGTTGCAGGTCGGACAGCCCTTGCCTTTGTAGGTTTTCACCTTGCCGGCCTCCTCGGGCGAGAACCCGATCTCCACGAGCGCTTCAACCGGTGTCGGATATTCTTTCTTACAGTCTTTGCAAACGCGGCGAATTAGTCGCTGTGCCTGAATCAGATTGACGGACGTAGCGACCAGGAAGGGTTCGATGCCCATGTTCATGAGACGTGAGATGGTCGAAGGCGCATCGTTGGTGTGGAGTGTGGACAAAACGAGGTGGCCTGTGAGCGCAGCCTTGATAGCGATTTCCGCAGTCTCAAAGTCGCGGATTTCGCCGACGAGGACGATGTTCGGATCCTGCCGCAGGAAGGATCGAAGGGCCGCGGCAAAATTCAATCCGATCTGTTCCTTCATCTGTACCTGGTTGATGCCGGGCAAGTTGAATTCGACCGGATCTTCCGCGGTCATGATGTTCGTATCGACTGTGTTCAGCGATTGCAGGGCCGAGTACAGAGTGTTCGTCTTACCGCTACCGGTTGGTCCAGTCACGAGCACCATGCCGTAAGGCTTGGCGATGTTGCGCTGGAATTTGACGAGTGACTCCGGTTCGAAGCCTAAATTAGTCATGTCGAGCATCAGCTTCTCTTTGTCGAGCAAGCGGAGCACGACCTTTTCGCCGAACAGTGTGGGGAGAGTAGACACGCGAAAATCCAATTCGCGCGATTTGTTGTCAACCTTCAGGCGTATCTTGATGCGGCCGTCTTGCGGAAGCCGCTTCTCGGAGATGTCCAGCTTGGACATGATCTTGATGCGGGAGATCAATGCGTCGCGCATTTTCAAAGGCGGGTGCATGACATCGTAGAGGACGCCGTCGATGCGGAACCGAATGCGCAGCTCCTTTTCGTACGGCTCGACGTGAATGTCTGAGGCTCCACGCCGCAGCGAGTCTACCAGCAATACATTCACGAGACGCACGACGGGCGCGTCTTCACTCATGCGTGTGAGGCTGGAAAGATCGATTTCGGAATCGTCCTCAAGGACATCAACTTCGCTGTTAAGCGATTCCTGATCGAAATCGAGATTGTCGAGGGTGACCAGATCAGCTTGAGAGAAACCGTTGCCGTTGCCGTTCGAAGTTTCAACGTGGACGTCGGCGCCCACACCGGCCAGTTCGATTTCGCGGGAGGTGCTGTAATACCTGGCAATTGCCGCTTGCACGCTGGCTTCCGCCACGACGACCGGCTCGACGTTGAGTCCCGTCATAAACTTGATGTCGTCCATCGCGAATACGTTAGTGGGATCAACCATCGCGAGCGTGAGCGTGGCGCCTACACGTGACAAGGGAAGGACTGAATATTTCTGCGCTACTTCCTGAGGAATGAGGCGAAGAACGGAGTCATCGATGTTGAAGAGTTCGAGATTGACGGAAGGAATTCCATACTGGCGAGACAAAACAGCGGTAATCGTGTCATCCGAGACGAGGCCGAGCTTGACAAGGTTATACCCCAAGCGCCCGCCATGCTCCCGCTGATAATCGAGGGCTTGACGAAGGTGCTGAGGGCTGATCAGATTCTCGCGGACGAGAATTTCGCCGAGTTTTGCTGACATTCGAGGTTGGTTTCGACTTTCTAAAAGCGAATGAGACGCCGGTGGGACTA